>JACROD010000019.1 GCA_016214605.1 Candidatus Kaiserbacteria bacterium | reverse complement strand
GCCCGAGCCGGTCGACGGCGAATTCAAATCGTGTACGGCGTAAATGATGAAAATATCCCGCGTTTGCTGGATATTTTTTGTGTCATGTTGATTTTAACGGGACACGAGTGGGTTTAGCAATGTTACAGATGTCATTTGATCAGAAGCTTAGCATGTATGCCAGGCTTCTCGTGGACCGAGGTATGAATGTCCAGCCTGGACAGTTTGTCTTGGTGGCGTTTGAGGGAGGCGTGTCGGAAGATCTCGCCCTTCTCGTCATGGAACATGCATATCGACGCGGGGCGCGGCATGTGGACGTGATCTACGAGCATCCCCGCATCAAGCACGCGCGACTGACCCTGGGCCCTGCGGATGATCGCTTCTTTTTCCCGTTGCATACCGTTCTGGGAAGAGAACAGATCGTCGACAGTCAGGGATGCGTCCTTGCTCTTCGCACGAATATCGAGCCTGATCTCTTCAATGAGATCCCGCAGCTTGCCGGCGAATACGATGGGGCATACCGAAAACAAGTGTTGGGACGGTTTCATCAAGAGGGCATCAATAAGGGCCAAGTCTCTTGGTGCGTCGCATGCCCACCGAGTCCGAAGGCTGCTCAAAAGGCCTATCCCGAACTCGGTGCCGAGGATGCGTTCGCCGCATACTGGGATGCTGTCTTCCACATGACCATGGCCGACAAGGAGGATTGCATCGAACACTGGGAAGCGCTTGATGCCACACTCCATGAACGTTGCGGTAAGCTAGACGCTCTGAATATCCGCACATTGAACTTTTACGGACCGGAAACGCGTCTGACCGTCGGCCTCTCGCAAGCATCGCGATGGAAAGGGGGTAGCGAGAAATCGGCGAGCGGCAAGACATTCCTGCCAAACATCCCGACCTTCGAGGTCTTCACGACCCCCGATCGTCGGCTCACCGAAGGGCGGGTACGAATCACACGACCGGTGAATCTCGACGGTGTTCTCGTCGAGGGCCTGCGTCTTGAATTCAAAGACGGCAAGATTGTCGCCTTTGACGCGGATACCAACCGAGACGCGTATGACGCATTCATCGCGAAGGACGAAGGTGCGCGTATGCTCGGCGAAGTTGCGTTGGTAGGGACGGACTCTCCGGTGTTTCAGGAGGGGCGGATCTTCAACAACACGCTCTACGACGAGAATGCGGCGTGTCACATCGCGACAGGCAGGGGATATACCACCTGCTTTGAGAACGGCTGGAATTTGGGCAAAGAAGACCTGCTTGAACTCGGCTTCAACCAGTCAGCGACTCATCAGGATGTCATGATCTCCGATCACGACGTCGATGTAGATGCGATAACGGCAGACGGCTCGGAGGTCGCATTACTGCGCAACGGCCGCTGGGTACCGGCATTTATGTGACCCAGTCCAACCGATCCCTCCGCCTCGCGCGGGGGGATCTTTTTTTGCCCTAATATGTCCTTGCAAAGCTAGGCCCCTTTATGGTATTATCCGCGCACATGAAAAAGGATTTACACCCGGCAGATTATCGCACCGTACTTTTCCAGGATTCTACTTCTGGAAAGAGCTTTTTGATCGGTTCTACCATCAAGACCGGCAAGACCGCTAAGGCCGAAGACGGCAAGGAATACCCTATGTACCAGGTGGAAATCTCGAGTGCCTCGCATCCTTTCTACACCGGCCAATCCAAGAACATCGACACGGCAGGCCGCGTCGAGAAGTTTAAGGCACGCACCGCCGCCGCTAAGAAGACCAAAAAGTAGCCACTCGCCACTAGGGTATAGCCACTAGTGGATACCTTGAGAGCACGCGTCTCTTTGCTTTTCTTCACTATTGGCTATACCCTAATGGCTATTGGCTCTACAGAAGAACACACTCTCAATCTAGCCATTACTTTATGACCCAACCAATTAATCCCGTCGATTATGCCGACGACCATCGCGTCTCGTATCTCGTGACCGAATGGAAGCGCCTCACGCAGGCCGAGCGCGATGCGCAAGACTTGACCGAGCTCGATCCCGCCATGGCCGAGCTCGCGGAAAAGGAGCTGAGCGAGATCGCCGAGCAAAAGGAAAATCTCATGAAAGAGATCGCACGTATCGTCGGCACCGGAGACGATGAAGAGGAGATGCCCAACGAGATCGTCGTCGAAGTCCGCGCGGGCGTCGGCGGCGACGAAGCATCGCTCTTTGCCGAAGAGCTTGCGAGCATGTACTTGCGCTATGCCGAATCACGCGGTTGGAAGTGGCGCGTACTCGACGAATCCCGCGCCGGTGTCGGCGGTTACAAAGAAGCCCAGTTCGAGATCAAGGGCCAAGACTGCTACCGCATACTGCGCTTCGAGACCGGCGTACACCGCGTACAGCGCGTCCCTGCCACCGAAAAAGCCGGTCGCACGCACACCTCGACCGCCTCGGTCGCGATCCTTCCGATCTATAAGCATGTGAAGATCCAGGTGAATCCCGGTGATATCGATATCGAATTCTCACGCTCCGGCGGCGCTGGCGGCCAAAATGTGAATAAGGTCGAGACGGCCGTCCGTCTCATCCACAAACCGACCGGCATCGACGTCCGCTGCACCTCCGAGCGCAGTCAACAGCAAAACCGCGAAAAAGCGATGCAGCTCCTCTTGAGTCGCCTCCAGCAGATGCAAGATGAGCAGGCACACCGCGCACGCTCAGCCGACCGCAAGGCACAGGTAGGCACCGGCGACCGCAGCGAAAAGATCCGCACGTACAATTTCCCTCAAGATCGCGTCACCGATCACCGCATCCGCCAATCATGGTCCAACATCCCCGGCATTATGGCCGGCAAGATCGACCCGATCCTTGAAGCCTTGGTAAAAGCCGACGCAGGCGAGCTCCCCGAGGGGACCGAAGAGGCAGGAGACGAGGATTGACAATAATTTATACATAGGTTAAAGTACAAAACGGTCAACCTTCTCCGCCTGTGGAGAATTGGGGCTTTGAAAAAGAGGTGGTGACATGGGTCATTTTGCGGAAAGCAACTCTGTCCTCGTACAGTTTGCAATGTCACTGGACAAGAAGCTACCGTACGTGGTACGCGAACGCGTCGCCACTGAACGCCGGGGGCATACAGGTTCCCAAGAAGAACTTCTCGTGCGTACCAACGCTTCCGGCCCGTTCCTGCTCGACACCTTGCTATATGAGGGCCTGCAACTCGTCGACATCTACTTCGACAAAAGGACCAACTACGGGGGTCGAGTGTATCACTTGGTGACCTCTTTGTTCGTTCGCAATCCGAATGAGGACACCGAGCGACAGAAACAGGTCGCCGAGACCGGCATCCCGTTCTTGATCAAAGAACTTGAGCGCGTCTGGGAACACATCAAAGTGCGAGGAATCGCCCCTGACGAATCCTCATATTTCCAGACCATTCTCTTCAACGGCAAGATCGTTGAGATCCCGGACAATCGTCGCAAAGTCCTCAAAGACAGTGTAGCCGACGAATATGGCATCGCCCTGATCCGCTTAAAAGGAAACGTCAAATCTCGTGTCACGGCTTAAACCGCGATCCATGCCCCGCGCCACTACTTCGGCGCGGGGCATGATTCTTTTTACGATCATAGGAGGTGATGTTGATTTTTTTATACTCTTGTGTCTTTATTACAATTAGCTTGGTCTTCAAGAGAGTTCAGGGAGGTGGTTCAATGCTACTCAATGTCTGTAGGACAATAGCACTCTGCAGTGTATATGTGTTTATGCGGGCGTGTTTGCCTCGCCTCTTCAACATCAGCCGCGAGGTGCAGGTCGACCAGCGGATCTATCGTTCGATGTTACTCATCGCACTCTCCAGTACGGCTGGATACATGATGAGCGACGCAATCCCCGATCCCTGGTGGGCAAATCGTGTACTGCACTTGGTCGGCGGGGGATTCACTGGGGCACTGCTTTGCTTTCTCGCTGCTTACGAGAGTATGCCGCACATGGGAGCACTACGATTCATCGCCACCACAGCACTTGTGGTCACAGCCCTCGGGGTCGCCAACGAAATAACCGAGTTCATCCTCGGCCATCTCACGAACTCGGTGCATGCATTCGACCGCTACGATACCGAATGGGACCTGATCTCAAACTCGATCGGGTTGTGCGCAAGCATGCTCATTTTTGCGCCGTTTTTGCGCAAAAAATGACGTCATCTTTGGGCGGGCGGGAAGGTTTCCTTCCCGCCCGCCATTTCTATCAGAGGGGTTGCAAATACAGGGCGATTTTGCTACTATTCGCGGACTCTATGGAATCAAGCGATATTCAGACACTTTTCGATGCCGGGACGCATTTCGGCTTCAGTCGTGCCCGCCGCCATCCTACCGCCACTCCATTCCTCTTTGGTACCAAAGACCGTACCGACATTTTCAATCTTGAAGAGACCACCAAACGCCTCGACACCGCAGTAGCTTTCGCCTCCGCATTGGCAGCCAATGGCAAACAGCTCCTTTTCGTCGGTGGCAAGCACGAGGTACTCTCGATCGTCCGCAGCAGCGCCGAGCAAGTCGGCATGCCATTCGTAGCTGGCCGCTGGATCGGAGGCACCCTCACCAATTTCAAAGGTATCCGCAAGCGCATTGACCGCCTTGAGAAACTCATCAATGAGCGCGAGAGTGGTGAGCTCGAGAAGTACACCAAGAAAGAGCGCTTGCTTATCGACCGCGAGATTGAGGAGCTTACCGGCCGTTTCGGCGGCTTGGTCAAGATGACCGATCTCCCGACAGCACTCTTCGTCGTCGACACACGTCATGAGGACACTGCCGTGCGCGAAGCTTCCCAGCTCGGCATTCCGGTCATCGGGCTTGCAAGCTCGGACTGCGATTTTTCGCTCATTCAGTACCCGATCCCCGGCAACGATACCTCGATCCGCAGCGTCCGCCATGTCGTAGAAGCGGTCGCTGAAGGTTATGCAGAGGGTAAACGCGCTCCTGTCGCTGCCAAGGCCGCCCCGAAGGCAACCGCATAGAGAAAAAGCCACTAGCCATTAAGGGTGTAGAGTTTGGCACATTATTTGTTTGTGCTTCTCCACTACTCGCTATACCCTAATGATTGACTACTCTCTATTGCATTTTCTTACTAATGGCTATACCCTAATGGCTAACAACTAATAAAATATATGGTATCCACCGAAGAGATCAAGCAATTACGGGATGAGACCAGTGTCTCGATCATGCAGTGCAAAAAGGCCCTCGAAGAAGCGGGTGGGGACATCGAGAAGGCCAAAGTGATCCTGCGCAAGATCAGCGCCAATGCGGCAGCAAAGAAAGCCGATCGCACGCTCGGTGCCGGAGTCGCCGCCGCATATGTGCATGCCGGCGGTTCTGTAGTAGGCGCCGTCGTACTCGCGAGCGAGACCGACTTCGTCTCCAAGAACGAAGCATTCGGCAAACTCGCCTACGACATCGCGATGCATGTAGCGGCGATGAGCCCGCAATTCAAGGCGCGCGAGGATGTGAAGGACGCCGACATCGCTGCCGCAAAAGCTGTTTTTGAACAAGAAGCTGCGAATGTCCCCGCCGACAAACGTGAGCAAGCGATCCAAGGCAAGATCGACAGCTACCTGCGCGACAAAGTCCTCCTCGAGCAGCCCTTTGTCAAAGATCCATCGATCACGGTAGGAGAGATGATCAATCAGGCCATCCAAAAATTCGGCGAAAAGGTCGAACTCGTGCGTTTCGAGAGGCTCTCAGTCCGCTAATATGGCTCTTATTGCCACTATTGTCTTCACTTGTTCTCTGATAGGGATCTTGGCGCTCTTTGCGCTCAAAGCTTGGGAGGTACGTCGGGGATACGCATGGGCTCCCGCACTACGTGCACGCGCCGATCACCAGGCGCTCCGATTGAAAGCTTATATCATGAACGAACGCTATGAAGCAGCCAAGATCATTCCGCTTCTCGGGCTCATGGGTCGTTACTTCATGCATGAAGCTGCGCTGAGCTTCGCACGAGCGGCGCATTTTGCCGGCGTGCAGGCGCACCGCTTCGCCGATTTTGTATCGCACAAGCATCATTTTGAGCGACAAGCGCCTCGCTCAGAGTTCCTCAAACAAGTATCTAAGATCACCGAACGCCCTACACTCTCGGTAAATACGGCAGGAGCACCTGTAGTGGCCGCCACAACAGAGCTCACACAAGATACACCCTCTCCGATCGCCGCCGAGGAGATGACCTTGACTACAGCTACAGAAGCACCCAAACCAAAACGCCGTTCACCGCGAAAGAGACTGAAGGCCCTCTAGGAGGTTGAAGGTGGCACGTAAAGCAAGTAGAGTACCCAGGTAGGAGGAAAGTTAGTAAGCCGCCTTAGCTCAGTTGGTAGAGCAACGCTTTTGTAAAGCGAAGGTCCCCAGTTCAAGTCTGGGAGGCGGCTCCAAAAGTCCTCTTTTTATTTCTTCTTCGTCGCAGCAGCCGTCGAAGTCGCACTCTTCTCGAGCGTTTTGAGCTCTGGTAGGATCTTTTGGATATCATCTACGCTCTGATAACCGTAGTATGTCTTGCCATTGATATAGAGCGCCGGGAGTTTGTTGTCGACGTTGGCGATAGCGATCAGAGTCTGCAAGGCAGCGACTCCGAGATCATAATCAAACGAATAGGTGCGTAGCTGCGGATATGTCTCTGAGAGCGCGGTAAGCGCGTATCCCTGTTTTTCGCAATCCGGGCAATCTCCGGCATTGGAGTAAAAATAGAGGATGAATACCGGCTTGAGCGCGCACTTTGCCGCAATCCTTTTCATGAGAAGATAGTCCTTAATCTCAAGGAGTGAATAGAGGCGCTTTAGACGCAAGACCTCGTCGGCGTTGCTCGAGCGCTGGCCTTCGAGATAGGAAAGACGATTTGCCAAGGTCTGCAAGGCAGATGGAAGGATCGTGTTCTCTGCGACATCGGAGCATGAATATTCCTGCAAGAGATCGAACTGAGTTTCAAGCGAAAGGATGTCTGTCGAGATATCATCCTGCGTCGCGCGTACATCGGCGACCCGGCGACTATTGAAATAGCTGCTTGCCAAAAGGGCCGTGGCAAAGATAAAAGCCGTAATGAGAAATGCTATCAAATACGTGCTCCATTGTGCCCCGCGAGAAGCTACAACCGGATCCTGTGTATCGGTGTTCATAGAATGTGATATGAATGCTTAGTCATTAGGGTATAGCCATTGGTGAAAAAACGCAAATGGATACTTGTGCCTAAGCCCTGGCAGCTAATGGCTATTGACTACGTTATCGCCACCGCACCCCGGTCTTAAACACTGCCCGTATGACCGCTGCAATCAGCCACACCGGCACCAAGAAGCTGTAGAAAACGACAAAAAGCGGGGTACCAGCTGGAAGCCCTCGCTTGCCGGTACCGAGACCTTTGCCGAGCGCGATCAGTACCAATACCAGCGCTACTGCGACGTAGATGATAAACCACAACGCACTCGTATTGACGTAGAACGGATCAAACGACGGATGCACTGAGAATCCAAGGATCTCATATCGGACGAAAGCACTCCCGACTTCCTGCACCCCATAAAACAATATGCGTAGAAAGAAAAAGATCGCGATACCGATCGAAACGAGCGCCATCGGCAAGATAATGAGCCCGAGATTACCGTACGCCTTGCTCCCAAACATATGTCGATAGTCGACCGCATTGCGCAAGAATCCGTAGGTCCATCGCACACGCTGTCGGATCAGGGCACGCACGGTGCGCGGCGTGCCGGTGTGCACGCTCGCAGCCGGAGCATTGGCGATGATGTAGCCCATCTCTTGGATGTGCAACGCCATCTCGAGATCCTCGGTCGAATGCCCGTGGCGCCAACCGCCCGCTTCGCGCACGACCGCCGTACGGAAGATAGAAAACGGCCCGGGTGTGATAAAGGCCGATCCGAGCGCCGCAAGCGTGAAGCGATTGAAAATACTCAAGCTATATTCTGCATGCTGCATGTGTTGGAGCACCGTCTCGGGCGCCTTGATGAGGATGCCCGGCGTCACGGCGGCGACGCGATCATTGACAAAGATCGGTGCGATATGGCGCAAAGCGCCGGGCGCGACGGTAGAATCCGCATCGAGACAACCGATCAGTGAGGCGTCAGTGTGCGCGAGCGCGTAGTTCATCGCCGTATGCTTGCCGCCATTGTCCTTGTGAAATACCCGCACGCGCGGATCATCTTCGTATCCTTGCGCAGTCAGGAGCGTATCGTCCTTGGAGCCGTCGTCGATGACGATGATCTCAAGCTTGTCGTGCGGATAATCCAGCGCCATGAGAGATTCGATCGTTGAGCCGACCGTCTTTTCTTCGTTGAAGCAAGGGACGATGATCGCGACCGAGGGAAGTGTGCCGTCTTCTGCGCGTTCACCACTTCCGATCAGATCAGGGTGCCGCGGGCGCCGACGCACCTCGATAAAAGACACGAGCATAAACACCTGAAAATACAGGGAGATAAAAAGGAAGACGTACATGATGGCGATGCCAATAGACCACAACATTATCCGATATAATACCACATATCTCCACTCGGGGTAAGTTCTCCGCTCACAGTATAAGTGTCTTTTACCGTCGCTATCTGGGCCTACTGGCCCAGCGCTCGGTCTCGGCGCCGTCGCGCCTGCGAAGACGGTAAAAGACACTTATACTGATTCGCTTCGGTATGGTTTCAAACCACTGACTCCTGCGCTATACTAGGCTTTATGTCAGAAAGGGGGCACATACACCCAATTTCATCACTCATCCGCGAAGCCAACCGGATCTTTTTTGATATGGGGTTCACCTTCGCCGAGGGGCCCCTGCTCGAGAGCGAGTGGTACAATTTTGACGCCCTCAACGTCCCCAAGGATCACCCCGCCCGCGAC
This sequence comes from Candidatus Kaiserbacteria bacterium, assembly GCA_016214605.1. GTDB lineage: Bacteria > Patescibacteriota > Minisyncoccia > Phycocordibacterales > UBA2100 > UBA10103. Next base: position 3,634 of record JACROD010000019.1, on the reverse strand, counting down.
ATGCAAGACACTTTCTTCATCAAAGACGAGCCCGGCATGGTCCTGCGCACACATACATCGCCTGTACAGATCCGCTACATGGAAGCACAGATTAAAAAAGGTACACAGCCGCCGTATCGCGTGATCGTGCCCGGCAAAGTCTTTCGCAACGAAGCGACCGACATGACCCACGAAGCCGAATTCTTCCAGATCGAAGGCCTCGCGGTCGGTCCTGATATCACCCTCGGACACCTCAAAGGCACCCTGGAGAAATTTTTCAAAGAGATTTTCAAAGATGCTTCGGTCGAGATCCGATTCCGTCCGAGCTTCTTTCCCTTTACCGAACCGTCGGTCGAGGTCGACATGCGCCTCGTGGGCGACAATGTCCCCGAAAAACTCCGCGACCGTTGGATCGAGATGATGGGCGCCGGTATGGTACACCCCAATGTCCTGCGCAATGCAGGTGTCGATCCCGAAAAGTACCGTGGCTTCGCGTTTGGTATGGGTCTCGACCGCCTCGCACTCCTGCGCTGGGGCATAGACGACGTCCGCCACATGCACTCCGCCGACCTGCGGTTTGTGAATCAATTTTGACTATTTATGAACGAAATTGAAAACTTCGACGAGGTGGCTACACGGGCGGAAGCGTTATATCGAAGCATAGAGCCGGTGCGTTGTCCGTATCTCGACGAAGTCGTGCATTTCAACGCGCACGGATTGGAACACCTCAAGTTCAAACGCCGCGGCAAAGCGCGCTCGCGACACGATCAGTATATGCGTTTCAAACTACTGCACCTTGTCCCCGAAGTATTGCGTTTAAGCCGAACACTTCAGGGTGTATGGGAAACCAAGCATTTCGAGCGTGTGCGCGTGCACAGCCGCACCGAGACCACCTTGCAACAAGTTACCTTCTTCGAATTCATCGCGATTATGGAGAAGAAGCGCGTCAAGGTCATCGTCAAGCAGATCGAGAATGGCGAGCGGTTTTTCTGGAGCATCATTCCATTCTGGGGAGTAGATAAGGAAAGGGGTCAGCGAAAATTATATGCGGGCAATCCGGCAGAGGATTGAAAACAGAAAACCCGCCACATGGGCGGGTGCTCTGGCGGTGTTTGGTTACAGCTTACATGTAGCCGTGAGAGGGCGAACCCTCCAAACACCGAGTATCATGATAACATAACGTATTAAAAAGACAATATGAAAATCTCACGCAATTGGCTCCAGGCTTTCTTTGACGCTCCGCTACCCGACGCGGCAGCATTGAGCGACGCGCTCACATTCCATGTATTCGAGATCGACGGCATCGAAGAGAAGAGTGGCGACACGATACTCGATGTGAAGGTCACCGCCAATAGGGGACACGATTGCCTGTGCCACTACGGTATCGCCAAAGAGCTCTCAGCCATACTCAACATACCGCTCAAGGAATACCCACATACCATGCAACTCTCAGACCTTGAGAAAAAAACAAACGAGATTTCCGCCACCATCGACAGTCCGCTCTGCAATCGCTACATCGGAGCATATGTACGCGGCATCAAGGTCAGACCGTCACCGGCATGGCTCGTGGAGCGACTCGAGGCCATGGGTCAGCGTCCCATCAACAACATCGTCGATGCGGGTAATTTCGTCATGTTCAATATTCAGCAACCTCTTCATGCTTTCGATGCCGCCAAGGTCAAAGACAAAAAGATCTCGGTCCGATCAGCCAAAGAAGGGGAGAAGATGATCGCGCTCGACGGCAAAGAATACACGCTCAATAGTTCAATGCTTGTGATCGCCGACACCGAGGCACCCATCGGCATAGCCGGTGTCAAGGGCGGGGCAGCATCCGGTATCGACGAATCGACCACCGATCTCATCATAGAGTCGGCAAACTTCAACGGCATATCGGTACGCAAGACCGCACAGACACTCAAGCTCCGCACCGACGCATCGGCGCGATTTGAACAAGTGATCTCACCAGAACTCGCCGCATACGGCATGCGCGCATTCATAGAGCTCATACTTGAACTTGCAGGCGGAGAGGTCGTGGGGTTCGTCGATGTGTATCCCGTGAAGCACGAGATCAAACCGGTCTCAGTGTCGCTCGCGCAGATCAACGCCGTCCTTGGCGTCTCACTCGTCGCATCCGACATCGCCGACGTATTCACTCGTCTCGGCTTTACCTTCGAAACAAAAGGCGACGCCTTTATCGTGACCCCACCCTTCGAGCGCCTCGATCTCACCATACCCGAAGACCTCGTCGAAGAAGTCGGCCGCATCATCGGCTACGACAAGGTCCCTGCTGTACAGCTCCCGGCATTCGATCCTAGAGGCGACACCTCTAGGATCGTGAACACGAATTTTTACTGGAGCGAAAAGATACGCGAAGACCTCATATCGCAAGGATATTCTGAAGTATTCACGAGCGTATTCGCAGAAAAAGGCGAGCGCGTGGTCGCCAATAAAGTCGATGGCGTGCGCCCCTACCTGCGTACCACCCTGGTAGATGGACTGTCCGAGGCGCTCAAGAAAAACATCCCCAACAAAGATCTTCTCGGACTCAAGGAAATTAAAATCTTCGAGATCGGGACCGTCTGGAAAGACAGCAAGGAAGTGACTATGGTCGGTATGGTAAGCGACAAAGAGCAGGCGACCGAAAAGCCCCTCACCGACTACACTCAACAAGATCAAGATGTAGGACATCCGATGTCCTACATCTCTGATATGCCGCTTTCGACTACGAACCGTTATGCATCCTTCTCCCGCTTTCCGTACATTGTCCGCGATGTCGCCATGTGGACCCCCGCGGGCACCGACACCGAATCAGTCATGACACTGATCCGCGACCAAGCAGGGGAGCTATTGCAGCGCATCGCGCTGTTCGACACATTCACCAAAGCCGACAAGACCTCGCTCGCATTCCGTCTCATCTTCCAGTCATTTGAGAAGACCCTCACCGACGAAGAAGTGAATCAAATCATGCAAAAGGTATCCGCAGCCCTCACTGCCAAAAGCTTCGAGATCCGCTAAATTGATGTGGCGGGACACAGTGTTCCCCAGGGAAGTTTATCTCATACGACCGTGAGTTATAAACTTACGCAATAATGTTGTACCCCGAAAAAGAAAAAGCCGTAGGCAGTGGAGAGATTTTGCAACCCTCGTACCTACGGCAGCCTACGGGCGTCGCCCACGATCTTTTCCCGGACGTCACCAGAAAGGGTCCGTGGGAAGAAGGGGTATCGGCCAGGTCCCCCAACTCGTGCGGCCATCTTAGCACCACCCCGGTTACTTGCAACAAAAAAACCGCCGGGCGCAAGGCTCGGCGGCGGATCGTTTAGACAGGATACAGCATGATGGCTTTGTGATCTTTGTAATCCCAGATGCCAACTGCGCGACGACGGCGTTCGCCTGGCATAAGCGCCCACATGATCGGATCGCCGGCGAAGGCTTCAGCTTCGAAAGAGGTGCCGGGATATGCAAAAGCGATCAGGTCGCGAATATTCTTGGCTTGCTCCGGAAGATCCCGCAAAACCACTCGTGTCCCGTTAAAAATCAAACAACGAAGCCATATTTTCAAAACCCTTGACGTTGTTTTGTAGCTTGCGCTCGGAAAATAGCTCAACCAAGCCGTTTTTGTCGAATAGCGACACGCTCAATATCTGTAGGATTT
>JACROD010000013.1 GCA_016214605.1 Candidatus Kaiserbacteria bacterium | reverse complement strand
GATACGCGACGGGAGTGATTCCGATCTTCATCGGAGTTCCCTGCAAAGGGGCTACGCTGCGGGGAGGCCGTATGCGGGAAATCCGCACGTACGGTCACAACGGAGGGCCGAGAGGCCGTGAGGCCTCTCGGCTACCCGCTTATCTTACCTCCATATTACTCACACAAGCCGCTAGACGTCTCTCGGGTCGGGGTCTATGCTGTCTGTATAGTTTTCCCAATATGATGCAAAACAACACAGTGATAAGGATCGGTATCACGGTCTCCGTGCTTGCGGTATTTATCTTGAGCGTTACGGGGGTTTTGCGTGATGCTTTGCGTGTCGCATGGAGTGCGAATGTTTCCACGAGTGCGCCGATCGAATCCCGATTCCAGACTGCCTACACGCATGTCGTACGCATCGCGGGAAGGAATATCTCGGTGGAGGCCGTTGACACTCCGGAAGGGCGACAGCAGGGTCTGAGCGGACGTCCGGACCTTGCTCCCGACGCAGGTATGCTTTTTATCTTTGAAAAAGATGATTATCATGCCTTCTGGATGAAAGACATGCGTTTTTCCATCGATATCGTCTGGATATCTGCAGATGGGCAGGTGGTATCCATAGCTTCAAACGTAAGTCCTAAAACGTATCCGCACAGTTTCCAACCCAAAGCGCCAGCGCGCTACGTATTGGAACTTCCTGCGGGTTTTTCAAACAAATATCGCTTGGAAGAAGGAGATCCGGTACAACTCTGACACCACCTCACTTTTCACGCGCCAAAGGAAAAATACACAACATTAAAACAATGTCTCGTAAACACTAATATTTTTTTGGCTAGCCTTGGAGGTTATCCGAGATCGTGCGAGTTATCCACCGTTTTATAAAAAATTTTCACGATCGAGAGGAATATAATGTGCTCATTACAAGACAATCGTTTTAACGCGCATGACAAACCAAATCACCCATGCACGACCTGCCAAAGGTCGGGCATCATCAAGAGTCGCTGCATCTGTGCGGACAGAGGTCGCGGAGCCTGCTTTGACTAAGGCTGCTATGTCGGCAGGAGACAGTAGTGCGATCCGGGTCTACAAAAAATACTTACCCAATATTCAAAAACGCGACGGGCGTATCGTGCCGTTTGAATTCGAAAAAGTCGCTCATGTGATCCACAAGGCAATGACCGCCAGTAATGAAGGTTCGCAGGATGAATCCTATGTGGTCGCGCACAAGGTCGCGAGTGAGATGATGCGCGTTGCCAAGACCTACAAGAATTTCCTCCCGACCGTCGAAGGCTGCCAAGACGAGGTGGAGCGCCAATTGATCCTCTCGAGCTACATCACGACCGCTAAGAATTACATCCTTTATCGCGCCGAGCGCGCCCAGATCCGCAAGGAGCAAGGTGCCGTCCCCGATCACGTCCGCAAGCTCGCCGAAGAAAGCGCCGCTTATTTCAAGGACAATCCGTTGGGTGAATTCGTCTATTTGCGCAGCTATTCGCGCTGGATCGACTCCGAACAGCGCCGTGAGACCTGGATCGAGACCGTCGATAGATACATCGGCTTCATGCGCGAGAATCTGGGCACCAAGCTCACTCAAAAAGAGTACGCCGAACTGCGCGAAGCGATCCTCAAGCAAGAAGTGATGCCGTCTATGCGTGCGATGCAGTTCTCGGGTGAGGCCGCTCGCAAGTGCAACACCTGCTTCTACAATTGTACCTTTACCGCTCCGGTTTGCCTCGAAGATTTTGCGGAGATCATGTATCTCTCGATGCAGGGGTGCGGTGTCGGATTTGCGGCCGAAAGCCAAAACATCCAGCAGCTTCCACAGATCCAAAAGCAGACGGGTGAGAAGCTCCCGGTGCACGTGATCACGGATTCCAAGGAAGGCTGGTGCGATGCGCTTACGCTCGGACTCAAGAGCTGGTACAGCGGCAAGGACGTGGATTTTGATTACTCGCTCATCCGCCCTGCCGGTACACGCCTCAAGACCATGGGCGGTAAGGCTTCGGGCCCGGCGCCGTTGCAGTCGCTGCTCGGATTCGCTCGTGATCGTATCTTTACGCGACAAGGTCGGCGCCTGCGCAACATCGACGCGCACGACATCATCTGCAAGATCGGTGAATGTGTCGTGGCCGGCGGCGTGCGTCGCACGGCGATGATCGGCCTCTCCGATCTCGATGATGTGGAGATCCGCGATGCCAAGAAAGGCCAGTTTTATCTCACGGATCCTCATCGATCGGTTGCGAATAATTCTGCCGTCTATGAGACCAAACCCAACAATACCGAGCTCATGGACGAATGGGTCGCCCTCATGAAATCCGGCTCCGGTGAGCGCGGCATCTTCAATCGCGGCGAGCTCTACAAGACTATGCCTGCGCGTCGCATCAAATTCCTCGAGAAGAAATACGGCAAGGGCAAGATGGGTCAAATGGGCACTAATCCCTGCGGAGAGATCATTCTGCAGTCCAAACAATTCTGCAATCTATCCGAAGTAATCGCCCGCTCACATGACACCGAAGCGAGCCTCCTGCGCAAGGCGCGACTCGCGACGATCCTCGGTACCTACCAGTCATCGTTGACCAATTTTAAGTACATTTCCCAGGAGTGGACCGACAATTGCAAGGATGAGCGCCTGCTCGGCGTCTCGATCACGGGCCAGTGGGACTGCCCGGTCGTGCGCAATCCCAAGGTGATGAGCAAGATGCGCGATCTCACGGTCAAGACCAATGCCGCCTATGCCAAACGATTCGGAATCAATCCTTCGACCTCGATCACGGCGGTCAAACCTTCAGGTACGGTGTCGCAGACCTTCAACTGTGCTTCCGGGATGCATCCCCGCCACTCCAAGTACTACGTGCGCCGTATTCGCATAAGTGCGACCGACTCGCTCTTCAAGCTCATGCGCGATCAGGGAGTACCGCATTTCCCGGAGGTCGGTCAGAATCAGGGTACGGCGAGCACCTACGTACTCGAATTCCCGGTCAAGGCACCCGACAATTCAAAATTCAAAGACGATCTCTCGGCGCTCGATCAGCTCGAATACTGGAAGATGGTGAAACTCAGCTACACCGAACACAATCCGTCGACCACGATCTCTGTTGGCGAAGACGAATGGATCTCGGTCGTGAGCTGGATCCAAAAGAATTGGGATATCGTGGGAGGCCTTTCATTCTTGCCGCGATCCAATCACGTCTATCGCCTCGCTCCGTATGAATCCATCGACAAGAAGACCTATGAGCGTTTGGCGGAAAACTTCCCCAAGATCGACTTCTCCAAACTCGTCATCTACGAGCGCACCGACGAGACCGACCAAAAGAAAGAATTGGCTTGTGTCGGGGGGACTTGTGAGATTGTGTAGGTTTATTGGACGTAGTAGTATCTTAGATATGACTAATGATCAGTTTGAGAAACTTGCACGACTTATAAATGAGTCTCATGAAGATCTATCGTCACGGATGGGCGGATTAGATTCTCGCATTATTGAATTGGATTATCGCATGAATGAAGGATTTACGGATATTCGCTCGGAACTAAAAACGTTAAATCAAAGACTTGCTACCGTGGAAGACAAGGTCGATGACATCATCGACGTGACAAAAGAGGTTGACTATGTACTGAGCGAAATCACCACTATCAAATCATACGTAGGGATGGGCGCTGAAGCCTAAGCGCAAATAAAAGCAAAAAGAAATTCGCCCGCGACGAAGTGTGTCGCGGGCGGGTCTATGGGAGGATCAAACTTCTACCTCGTAGTGGTGTGTAGCCGCTTCATCCAGGGCTGAGAGAAACTCGTCAGCGCCGTGGCCTACGACACGATAAGCGCCGTACAATTCTCCAAACATGACGGCGCACCGCATTTTCTTCTCAAGCGAATCGGCATCGAGGAGAGTTCGATCTACGAACTTCGCTATAGCGCTGTAGATGTCATTTTGTCCCCAGGCCTTTTTGACATTGGCTTTCAACTCCTCGAATTCTCGCGGACTTACGCCAAACTTCGTGCTCATATGAATCTCCACGTTTTGGTTTTCCAAGAAAATATTATCACCTATTGCCTAATATGTCAATAGGCAGTATTATATACACGCTGCGCAAGGCAGCCGCTGTTTGCCTTTGGCAGATAGAGGAAAGTCCGGACACGTACTCATTTGATTGAGACAGGTAGCGGGTAACGCCCGTCGTCCGTAAGGATAGGGATGCGAACAGAGACGCCTGAGCTGAGAAGCAAAGGCACCCCTCGTGGGTGAATCGATATGGCGACATATCGGGTGCAACGGCAAAATTCCTACCCGCGTGCAAGGCCGTGTCTCCAAATTTATTTGGGGGAGAGCCGCTTGAGGTGATCGGTGACGATCATCCCAGATATATGGTTGCCCATGACAGAATCCGGCTTATCGACGCAGTACTATGAAAAAGAGAGGCTTACGGCCTCTCTTTTTCATTTCCGCAAAAGCCTTATCGAAGGCGGATATCCACAAAAGTGTCCGAAAAAAGGAGGTTTTGTGATTTGTGTTATGATGTGACATATATGGTCGCTCCAAAAGATTTTTTCGAATCGCTTGCCTCCTGGACCATATATCTCCTCTTTGCATTTCTTCCAATCTTTTTCATTCCACTGCCGTGGGTCACTTTGCCGCAGAGTAAAGTACTGATCATTCTCGCACTATTGTCTATCGCGATCATAAGCTGGGTCATATCCAGTTTGATGGGCGGCGGGATGCGTATTCCGCGCACCTCGATACTACTAACAGCACTGCTTTTACCCTTCGCTTATGGAGCGTCCATCTTTGTATCCAGCGGAACGACCTACTCCATCTGGGGGAGCGGGGTCGAGCAAGACACGCTTGCTGCGGTATGTTTGTGGTATATCGCGTTGCTGGGATTTGCGATGATGTTCTCCGATACGTTGATCAAAGGTATCTATGCCATCCGCGCACTTTTGATCGGGGGGCTCGCGCTTTTTGTGCTAGAGTTCGTCCACATATTCTTTCCGTCGCTTACCTCTTTTGGCGGTGTTCTCGTTTCGCAAACAGCCAATGCGCTCGGCGGGTGGTATGAGTCGGGTATCTTTTCGGGTCTGCTCCTCTTTTTGAGTGTGACGACCATGAGGACTCCGCTCGCAAATCGGGCCTGGAGATTCGTAGTTGCCGCGGTCGCAGTGCTCTCTTTTCTTTTGTTGGTGATCATCAATGTGCGTGATGTATGGATCTCTCTTGCAGCTGTATCTACCTTTTACATCCTGCTTGATTTCGTGACCGGAAGGCACTGGTACGATCTTTTCCGCTTCAGGATCTGGCGGAGGTATCTGGGCTTGATCGCTCTTGTCGTACTGTCACTCATATTCGTATTCGCCGGACCGGCGATCAATACACACTTACCGGCAAGCATGCAGATATCCGTGAGCGAAGCACGTCCTTCGTGGAGCGGCACATTTCAGATTGGTTCCCGTGCGCTTTCGCAGCCCGCACAGCTCGTCTTCGGCGCGGGCCCCAATACCTTCATGCGCGAGTGGTCTCTGTATAAGCCGGTCGAGATCAATCAAACGGCATTCTGGAATGCCGACTTCATGACCGGCATCGGACTGATCCCTACCTCTCTCATAACCATCGGTCTCGTCGGAGGCTTTGCATGGCTATTGTTCATCATATCGATACTTTGGGTGGGGTTGCGTCTCGCGCACTCTTCTCCTCGGCAGGGCGCCTCGATGCTCATCGAGCCTCTTTTTCTCGCGGTCGCCTACCTGGTCGCATTTCACGTGTTTTATGCCCCGGGACCTGCTTTGAGTATCCTTACATTCCTATTGTTGGGAGTCGCGATTGGTTATGCCGCGAGTCTTGGGAGAATACCTCATATCTTTTTTGCCACGAGAGGTCGTGCGGGCATTTCTATCTCGTACATCATAACCCTTGTAGCATTCGTCATCGTTGCGTTTATCGTGTGCGGCAGTATCGCACGTGTGATCGCCGCAGAAGTACTGATCAACCGCAGTATCACGACATTTAATACAGCCGGTGACCTTGTGCGAAGTTCCGGCTATGTGTCACAAGCATTGAAGATCTATCCGCAAGACGCGCGCGGACAACGTACTGCGGTCGAAATCGGACTCATTCAGATCCAGCAGATCACCGCGGCGACCTCGAGCGAACGATCGGCAGATCAACTGAAAAAGATCGTTGAGGATACTATCCGGTACGCTTTAAATGCCGTTTCTATCAATGGAGATGATTATCAAAATTGGCTTGAGCTCGCGAATCTCTATCAGGAGCTTGCCGGTGCCAATGTCAGTGGTGCCTATGAGAATGCCAAGGAGGCATATGCCAAACTTATCGCCGACAACCCTACGAATCCAATCGCTTATTTCAAGCGCGCCCAACTCGAGTTGCTTGAGAAAAACACGGATGCCGCCATTGCGGACCTCTTGACCGCAGTAAAACTAAAACCCGATTTTGCAGCCGGGTATTATCTAGCATCTCAAATATACGCTTCGCAGGGTAATTTCAAGGATGCAATGGCACCTGCATATTCAGCGACTCAGGCAGCATCAAATGATCCGCTTGCTTGGTATAATCTCGCTGCCATCGCGTATTCGGCAGGCGATTATGCTGATGCTACCCCTTCGGCCGAGCAAGCGATTGTTCTTGAGCCACAGTATGCCAACGCGCTCTATATTCTCGGCCTGTCCTATTATCGGCTTGGCCGGGTGGATGATTCCAAGCGGATCTTCGGACAACTCGATAAGCTCAATCCGGGTCAGCCTGTCGTGCGGGAAATCATCACGAATCTTGATGCCGGAATGTCGCCATTTACCGAGTCTGCGAGCAGTACAAAAAAAGCATCGTCGGATCTATCCGCCCACTCAGATAAGAAAAAATAGCGCCCCGTATGCTTCAGTCGTTCCGTTTTCTTTCCCGTGAAGTGCGCGGCATGCACCAGGCCGCCTATCTTTTGGCAGTCTTTTCACTTGGATCGCAAATACTCGCACTTCTGAGGGATCGCCTGCTTGCCGCTGCTTTTGGCGCGGGACACACGCTCGACGTCTACTATGCGGCATTTCGCGTGCCTGACCTGATCTTCGCGACGGTCGCTTCACTCTTGTCCCTCTATGCCCTGTTGCCAATCCTCACAAGGCTCCGACAAGAGGGGGAAGACACTATGGTGGCGTTCCTGCGGAGCATGCTCGTCGCCTTCTTTTCGGTCATGGCGTTTGTCGGCATGGTCGCCTATATTCTTGCACCGGTGATAGCGCCACTTGTAGCTCCGGGTATTGCCGCTGATGCGGCAGGCAAGACGGAGCTCATTTTATTGATGCGCATCTTACTGCTCCAGCCAATATTGCTCGGCGCCTCAAACACGATCGCCGCACTGACGCAGCTGCGACATCGTTTCATTCTCTATTCTGTGTCACCTTTACTCTACAATTTAGGGATCATATTTGGTGCCGTCGTACTCTACCCTCATTGGGGGATTGCCGGTCTTGGGTGGGGTGTCGTATTCGGCGCTTTTATGCACCTGATGGTACAGGTGCCATTCTTCTTCGAAGAAAAATCCGCGCCATCACTGCCGCTGTCGCGGATCATCGCTGGCGCGCGCGAAGTGATCTCACTCTCGATCCCGCGGACGCTCGCACTCTCTTCTGCGCAGATATCATTGCTCGTCATTACGGCCATAGCGTCGCTCTTGGTGCCGGGATCTATCGCTGTCTTCACGTTTGCTTTCAATCTCCAAGCCGTACCACTTACGATCATCGGCGTGTCGTATTCGGTCGCTGCCTTTCCGACCCTCGCACATCTCTACGCGCAGGGCAAACAAGGAGAGTTTGTTGCGTACATTGAAGCTGCGTTGCGGCATATCATATTTTGGTCTATACCGGCGATGGTATTGATGATCGTTTTGCGAGCACAGATCGTACGTGTCATTCTCGGTGCGGGGGCGTTTGGCTGGGATGCTACGCGCCTCACCGCCGCCGCATTGGCGCTCTTTATGATCGCTCTCACCGCTCAATCGATCACCCTTTTGATCGCACGCACATACTATGCGACCGGTAATACAAAAAAGCCGCTTTACTATGGTATGGCGAACATTGCGGTCTCTATAGCCGCCGCTGGCGGAACCACGCTGCTTTTTCAGAAGAGTCCGATATTTCATGCATTCATCGAATCCCTCCTGCGTGTTGAAAATGTGCCGGGGACGACCGTCTTGATGCTTACACTCAGTTTGGCCCTCGGTTCGATCGCACAATTCGCCATTGGATATTTCTATTTTGCTCGTGACTTCGCGCTCGATATGAGACAAGTCGCCAGACTTACGTTCCAAAGCAGCGCAGCCTCGATCATCGGGGGAGCTTCTGCATACCAGGTACTGGCGTTTTCGGGATATATCGTCGAAGGTAGGACAACGATCGGCATCTTTGCTCAGGGTCTTGCAGCGGGACTAATCGGCCTTGCAGTCACGACTTTCGTCCTCGCGCTTCTCAAGAATGTCGAGCTCGACGAGGCCATCACGGCGCTCAAACAGCGATTCATCAGAAAGGCTCCGGCACTGGAGCCAAGCAACACAGCCTAGCTTGCTTTGGTGGGGAAGGGCACCATGCGCATTTGCGCATGGTGCCCTTCCGCCGCAGATCATTTGCTAAATACCCAAAGAGGTGACATAGTATCGGCAGTCAAATAGACCATTTTGTCACAATGGTGCGACAAAACGGCATCTAGGGGTAACGAAAATGGGTCTCAAGAAATACTGGCGAACTGCACTCATTGCGTTTATTCTCGCAATCTTGGCCTCTATCTATTTTCCTCGGGCGAAGGCCAATGAGATCGGCCCTCAGGAGACGCCTATGGCGGACGAATGGAGCGTCAAGATCTTATTGGACGTTCCGAAAATTTGTAACCAAGGGGAGATGAAAAAGCTGGCTGATATAGCCGCCCAGCAATGGTCGAAAAAGAATCCCGACAAAGTCTTTGCCGGCTACGACATGCTGGAAGATCCCTGTAAGAACAAGGATCGCAAGGCAGAGCTCGTGATCCTCTACATTCCGGTGGAAAATCTGCAGGTGCGTCCTATAAATCCCGACAAGGAGATCTAATCTGGACAAATCTCGGCGAACCAACGTTCGCCGAGATTTTTTTTGTTAGAACAAGCGTAACAGGCCAGGAAATGCTAGAGTAAGGCGTGCCCCGCAAAGGACTATTCGTCTCGCGGGGCGAGCAATTTTATGCAGAATATTCGTAACTTTTCTATAATCGCACATATCGACCATGGCAAGTCCACGCTGGCCGATCGCATGCTCGAGCTCACCGGCACGATCGAGGCGCGTCGCATGCAGGATCAGGTGCTTGATCGTATGGATCTGGAGCGCGAGCGCGGCATCACCATCAAGATGCAGCCGGTCCGTATGAATTGGAATTACAAAGGTCGGTCCTTTGTATTGAACCTCATCGACACCCCCGGACATGTGGATTTTGCCTACGAGGTCTCGCGAGCCCTTTCGGCTGTGGAAGGTGTGGTGCTGCTCGTGGATGCCACTCAGGGCGTAGAGGCGCAGACACTGTCGGTCCTATCGGTAGCCAAACAACTCGGCCTGGTGATCATCCCCGTGGTGTCCAAGATCGACGCTCCGCACGCTCGCGTCCCCGAGATCACGAGCGAGCTTTCGCTCTTGCTCGGCTGTGACGAATCCGAGGTCCTCGGTGCCTCCGGCAAGACTGGTGCAGGCGTCGCCGATGTCTTGAATGCCATCATTGAGCGTGTCCCGCCACCCTATCAAATGGAAACAGAAGCGGCCGTCTCGACCAGACGCGACCACGGTACACAGGGTCTGATCTTTGACTTTGGTTACTCAGATCATCGCGGTGTTATCGTGTACCTACGCATCTTCAGCGGCAAGATATCCAAGGGTGACTCGCTCCGATTCGTCGCGGCCAACGCGGATTTCAATGCGCTCGAGGTCGGCGTACTGATGCCCGAAGAGAGCCCGCGCGATTCTCTCGTCGAAGGCGAGATCGGCTATATAGTGACCGGCGTCAAGAAGCCGGGCATCGCATCCGTGGGCGATACGATCACGCTCGCCCGCGATCCCGCTCCCGGCCTCCCCGGTTACTATTCGCCCACACCGGTCATTTGGGCGTCGGTCTATCCTGAAAGCCAAGATGACTTGCCGGTCTTGCGCCAGTCTCTCGAGCGTCTACGCCTCTCGGATTCGTCGCTTTCGTACGAAGAAGAATCATCCGGCGTGATGGGCAAGGGTTTTCGTTGCGGCTTCCTCGGTATGCTCCATATGGAGATCATCACCGAGCGTCTGCGCCGCGAATTCAACATGGACTTGGTCGTGACGATGCCGACGACCGTCTACGAGGTCACACACATGAATGGTACCGTCGAAGACGTCTACGCGCCCGCCCGCTTTCCCGATGATGGCACTGCCAAAGGTGTGCGCGAGTTGTGGACCAAGATCGACGTGATGACGCCGCCCGCGTATCTCGGTGCGGTCACGCAGTTGCTCTACGACCATGAGGCGATCGTGGGAGACACCGAGACCTTGCCGGACGGCAAGACTCAGATATCGGCCGAGATGCCGCTGCGCGAGCTTATGCGCGGATTCTTCGACAAGCTCAAGAGTATTTCGTCGGGATTCGCTTCACTGTCATATAAAGTCATCGGTATGCGCGCGGCTGATGTGGTACGCCTCGATATCCTCGTCGCCGAGGAGCTCGCCCTGGCATTCACGCGTATTGTCTCGCGCCGACGCGTACAGCACGAGGCCGAGGCCATGGTAGAGCGACTCGAAAAGCTCCTCCCGCGGCAGATGTTTGAGCTCAAGATCCAGGCGCGTGCGCATGGGCGCATCATCGCATCACGACGTCTCTCCGCCATGAAAAAAGACGTCACCCAGCATATGTATGGCGGCGACATCACCCGCAAAATGAAACTCCGCGAAAAACAGAAAAAGGGCAAGAAAAAGATGCTCGCGCGCGGCAAGGGCCAGGTGGATATCCCTCACGACGTATTTCTCAAAGTAGTGCGAGAAAGTTAGGCCAAGAGCAAATTGGTGAGGCCGGGAGCGAAGAATATCACCATACCGAGGATGATGAGCACGGCGACGATGCTCCATACGATTTTGGCGATCTTTTGGGTCCGGCGATGAAAGAGGAAACTCATACGAGAATAAATAATTGCATGATACTATCATTATACTCCATTAGGGATCGATATCAAATGATCGCCACGGCGCGTATTCGATCCTCCAAAGGGGTTATATCCTATGAAGGTACTGTCGCAAAAGGCCGATCCTGTGCGCTTGTTTTGGCGGCGCGTACTTTTGTTGGTGCTCATTATCCTGGTATTTTTGGGAATATCAGGCGTATGGCGGATCTATCACCGTGAGAAAGAGTCCGCTATCTTGAATCAGGAATCGGCTGCACATCTGGCGGATTTGACCCGACGCGAAGCCCATCTCAAGACAGATATCGCCAATCTGGATACTGATCGCGGGAAAGAAACGGCATTGCGCGAACAGTATCAGATGGGGAAGGGTGGTGAGAGGATGATCATCATCGTCAACCCTCCGACACCGGTGGCGGCTCCGGCGACTTCGACACCGTTTGTCGAATGGTTTAAGAGCGTCTTTCCGTGGTGGTAGGAGATCGTAATTTTGTTATAGTGTCATAATCGCGGGATTAGTTTAGTGGCAAAACATGTGCTTCCCAAGCATAGGACGCGAGTTCGATTCTCGCATCCCGCACCGAGTGAAACGAGGAAGGGATGAACGCCGCGCCTGCGCGCGGCGTGTCGAGAATCGAAAAGCGGAGCGATGCCGAGCCAGTAGGCGAGGCCGCGAGCTAGGGCTGTGCGGCGTCATGCGCGACGGCGCATGACGAACGCTTAGCCGATTCTCGCATCCCGCACCAAAGGACCCCAAAAGGGATTATGCACAGGATAAAGATATAAACATTCTTGCATATATGTTATACTGAAGGGACTTATAAGATAAGCGCGATATACACATTCATTGTATGGCAGCACAAAAAGAAGTAATTATTTATTCGACCCCGACGTGTCACTTTTGTCATGCGGCGAAGGACTTTTTCACCGAGAATCATGTTGCCTTCAAGGACTATGATGTCGCGACTGATCTCGCTAAGCGCACCGAAATGATCAATAAGAGCGGTCAGATGGGCGTCCCGGTGATCGATGTCGGCGGCGAGCTGATCGTAGGATTCGACGAACCTCGCTTGCGCGAAGCTCTCTCGCTCTAACTTCTCTGCATAAGGGTGTCTGTGTTAGAGTGCATAGACGCCCTCGTAGTTAAATGGATCATAACAGTCCCGTCCTAAGGGATCGTTGGAGGTTCGATTCCCCCCGAGGGCACATGACAGAAAAACAGTCCCTGCGGACCACTCGTGTCCCGTTAAAAATCAAACAACGAAGCCATATTTTCAAAACCCTTGACGTTGTTTTGTAGCTTGCGCTCGGAAAATAGCTCAACCAAGCCGTTTTTGTCGAATAGCGACACGCTCAATATCTGTAGGATTT
>JACROD010000018.1 GCA_016214605.1 Candidatus Kaiserbacteria bacterium | reverse complement strand
GGTTAGGAGGCTGGTATGCCTCCAGTATCGCCCGAGCCGGTCGACGGCGAATTCAAATCGTGTACGGCGTAAATGATGAAAATATCCCGCGTTTGCTGGATATTTTTTGTGTCATGTTGATTTTAACGGGACACGAGTGGGCCCGTACCAAAGGTACGGGCCCCAATTTATGAAGATTTGACTAATTGCTCTGATTCGTGCACAATGGTCTCACCGATGCCCCGAGAGATGGCGGCCTAGGCCTATCTTACGGGGTGTTTTCTTTTGAAAAAATAAACTTTTATGGATATTCGCAACATTGCCATCATAGCTCACGTTGACCACGGCAAGACCACGCTGACGGATGCACTGTTGCGCCAGACCGGTGTTGCCGAAGAAGGAGTCTCAATGGACTCCAACACGCTCGAAAAGGAGCGTGGCATCACTATCTACTCCAAGAACGCCGCTGTTTTCTACAAGGACACTAAGATCAATATCGTCGATACGCCCGGCCATGCCGACTTTGGCTCCGAGGTCGAACGTGTGCTCCGCAGTATCGACTCGGTGCTTCTCGTCGTCGATGCCCAGGAAGGCCCGATGCCACAGACGCGGTTCGTCCTCAAAAAATCCCTCGAGCTCGGCCTCAAGCCGATCGTCGTCATCAACAAGATCGACAAGCCAGCCGCGGATCCTGACCAGTGCGAAGAGTCTGTACTTGAGTTGTTCCTCGAGCTCGGTGCCAACGATGCACAGGCGGACTTTCCGGTCGTGTATGCGATAGGCAAGCAGGGGATCGCCAAGATGAAGTTGACCGATGAATCGAGCGATCTCACCCCGCTTCTCGATACGATCCTCGCGCATGTTCCCGTAGCTTCGACCGAAGGTGCGCTCAATCACCTCGCCAAGCTCCAGCCCTTTAACCTCGGTTACGACAACTTCCTCGGGCGTCTCGCAATCGTGCGCGCATACGAAGGTGTGCTCAAGACCGGGGACACGGTATTTGTGAAGAAACCGACTGGCGAGACCCGTACCGGCAAAATCACCAAGATGTTTACCTTCAAAGGCCTCCAAAAGATCGATGCTACCGAGGTGCAGGCGGGTGATATCGCGATGATCGCCGGCCTCCCCGACATCTTCATCGGCGAGACGATCACAACGGATGAAAGTGCTGCACCGCTTCCCGCGATCGCAATCGACGAACCGACCATCACACTCAACTTCCTCGTCAACAATTCTCCGTTTGCCGGACGCGAAGGCAAATTTGTCACGTCGCGCCAGATCCGCGAGCGCCTCGAACGCGAGCTCGAGATCAACGTCGGCCTCAAGGTCGACTTCGACTCGGGCGAGACCTACAAAGTCTCCGGCCGCGGCGAGCTTCATATCGCGATCCTGCTCGAAAACATGCGCCGCGAAGGTTACGAAATGCAGGTCTCGCAACCGCAGGTGATCTTCCACGAAGAGGGTGGCGAGAAGCTCGAGCCATTTGAAGAGGTCATCATCGACACGCCGAGCACCTATCAGGGCGCGATCATCGAGCGCTTGGGTACGCGCAAATTCGTCATGAAAGATCTCAAAGTGCATGAGGCGAGCGTGCGGCTCATTTTCGAAGGTCCGACGCGCGGCCTGCTCGGCTACCGCAACCAGTTCGTCCTCGACACGAAGGGTGAGGGGATCATGTCGTCTCGTGTCGTCGGATTCAAACCGTACGCTGGCGAGATCAAGCGCCGCCAGGTCGGCTCGATGATCTCGATGGCGAGTGGCAAGGCACTCGGTTTCTCTCTGTGGAATCTCCAGGATCGCGGTGTGCTCTATATCAATCCTGCCGTGGAAGTCTACGAAGGCATGGTCATCGGCAATACCTCCAAGGGCGAAGAGATGACGGTGAATCCCACTAAGGGCAAACAGCTCACCAACATGCGCTCAAAGTCTTCCGACGAGGCGCTCACGCTCGTGCCTCCGTTTGAGCTCACCATCGAGCGCGGCCTCGAAGTGATTGCCGAAGACGAATACCTCGAGATCACCCCATCATCGGTCCGCCTACGCAAGCAAGGCCTCACCGAGATCGACCGTACCCGATCCAAGCGCTAATAAGTGCTTTAGAGGGGAGGAATGGGGGCCGCGGATCAGATCCGCGGCCCCCCTCTTGTGCCAAAAATCCCGGAAAGGCATTGACACATCTATTGACATACGTCAATATATGAGTATAATGGCGCACGGTGTGTTCCTTGAGAACGCATGAGATACAGAAAGGAGGACCTTGTGTCCTTTGCAGAGACGATCAAACCTCCCTGGAAGTTCTTTAAATGGAACCGAGGGGGGACGCAGGTTGCAGAAAATCAGGCCGTCAAGGCCGATAGTCTGCATCCTGGTTTGACGCCGCGTCGGATCCTCAAGATCTTGACGTATGCGTACAAACTTACGCGCGAGAATCGAATGCAGATGCTCAAGGGCTTCGTCATTAGTGCTGTTTGGGCAGGTGTCGGCATTTTGTTTGGTCTGCCAATGAAATATTTGGTCGACTGTGCGACAGAGCAAGATCCTCTAAAAAGGCTGCCGATGTCGGACTATGTGCCGATCACTATCGTTGCGATCATTGTAAGCCGCGCGCTCCACAACATCTTGTTGCCGTATTTCATCAACAAGCGTCGAACACGCCTGATGATTGCGGATAAAAAGGCGTTGAGCGTGAATGCCGCGGTGAACATTGATAACATCGATAGGGCCAAATTGAAGCAATTGCTTGCTGTCGCAGGTAAGAACTTGCAGGCCTGGCTTCAGGTGTCTCGCGAGGAGATTGCGAATCTCAAAATGACGGCAGTCTTCGATGCACCACTGTATATTCGAGGTATTGGTATGAACCTGTACTTCGCGTGGCTTGCTCTGGAGGCGCCGTGGTTCGCATTTGTCTCGTTGTTTGGTATTGCGATATATGGCGCCATCACCGTCAGTATCGGTATCAAACTGGGTAGGTTGTTTCGCGAGAAGCAATCAGCCTTCATGGCTCTCCAAGAGGAGGAACAGCAAGTGTTCAACGACCTTCTCAGGTCGCGGAATTTCTCGATGTTCAATCTCTTATTCATGAGACGCTCGTCGGTAGATACTGACCAGTTCGCCGGTGCTTGGGATGACTTCGAAAAGAAGTTTCTCGACTCTGAGATTCGGTTGCTCCGATACAACATGCTTGTGCGCGATGTGGTGCTTGAAGTGACGAAAATCGCCGCTTTGTGTGTCGCGCTTTGGTATGGAAGCATCGGAATGATGCAATTCGGAACGGCATTTTATCTGGTGGATCAGATCGATAAGGCGGCGGATCCGTTCGCCCTCTTCGGTCCCTTACAGAAAATGTTGTTAAACGCCGAGCTCTTTATCGAGAGCCATATGGCAATCTCGTGCGAAAATGATCGGGCGGAGACCTGATCCAGCCGCGTCGACCCCTCAAGGGCCGGCGCGGTTTTCTTTTTCCTCGACATGGGAGATGATCAACGTTACTATCGTACGCGGATACTATCGAGGCAAAAAGGAGATGTCATATGATCAAGATCATCGGTATCATTGCGCTCACGCTGGGGCTCTGCGCCACGGCGCGCGCCGAAGTGGATCCGAGGGGTCCTTGGGTCGGGTGGGCCGTGTCGCGAAGCGGCCATGTCACGACGAGCGATCAGAAGAATACGATAGACGAAGCGCTCATCGAATCGTTTACTCGGTGTGTGTTTGAGACTCATTCGGATTGCCGACCGTATCATGTGCGGCCCGACACGACGATCTATGCCCTGCATTGTAATGACAGTCGGGGGCATGAGGAGACTTTTGTCGGATTCACACCAAAGGAAGAGGTTTTTGTCCATTGGGGTAGGTGGACGGCTCGCAAGGATGCTCGTGATGCCGGATTCGTCGAAGGACAATGCGGGATCGTGTATTCCGATGAACCTTCGGACAAATGATCGCCAGATAGCAAACCGCTCCCGTAAAATGGAGCGGTTTTTCTTTGGTCGATTTGCTATAATATAGATATGACCAAAAAACCCATGCCCGAACATGAAGAAGACTGGAAGAAAATGCTCACCCCCGAGCAGTACGCGGTCTTGCGCGAGCGGGGGACCGAGGCGCCTTTTACGGGTGAATATGTACATGAGAAGGCAGACGGTACCTATGCTTGTGCCGCTTGCGGCAATCCGCTCTTTAGCTCGGATGCAAAATTTGACTCCGGCACCGGCTGGCCTTCTTTTGACCAGGCCTTGCCCGGCGCGGTCGAGACACACTCCGATACCAGTCATGGCATGACCCGCACCGAGATCACCTGTGCGCGGTGTGGCTCGCATCTCGGGCATATCTTCGACGACGGCCCCACTCCCACAGGCAAGCGGTACTGTATTAATTCGGTATGTTTGGATTTGGAGGAGAAGTAGTACAATAGTCTCATGACCGACTTTGCCCAAATGCACATATTCTTTTTGGTGACTACGGTGACGGTCGCGATCCTCGGTCTTTTGCTCGCTTTTATCTTTTTCCGCATCTATCAGATCCTCACGGAGGTCGAACACATCTCTCACGAATTTTCAGAAGAGAGTAAGCTCATGCGTGAGGATATCGCCGATCTGCGCAAGAATGTGCGCGAAAAAGGTCTCAAATTCAAGAATTTGTTCGACCTCTACTCTTTGACTCTTGGCCGTTTTACGCGCAAGAAGCACCGCAAGGGTACTCGGATTTTCTAAGACGGAGTACCGTCAAGAAAATCTGGTCGCGCAAATAGGCAGGAGTATTTATTGGTTAGCAATGTTTAATACTGAAAGCTTATGGCAAACGGTAATACGAACAAGGGGATGAGTACGGAGCAGGCAGCCGGGATTGGCGCGGTGGTCGGCGCGGTCGCTGCTACCGGTGCAGCTGCGGTCGGATATTATTTCTACGCGAGCAAGGATGCGGTCAAGCATCGCAAGATCGCCAAGAAGTGGGCCAAGGACTTCAAAGATGATGTGGTCAAGCAGGCCAAGAAGGTCAAGCAGCTCGATAGTAAGATCATGACCGCGATAGTCGCGGAAGCCGGCAAGAAATACAAGGCGGTGAAAAACATCGACCCCAAGGAGCTTGCCAAGGCGACCAAGGAGCTCAAGGCCAACTGGAAGAAGCTCGCGGAAGAATTGGGTAAGGGCGCCCAAAAGACCTCCAAAGCCGTCCAGAAGAGTGCCGCCAAGAGCGCGAAAACGGTGAAGAAGGCCGTCAAGAAGGCGGTAGCGAAAAAGAAGTAATCACCAAGTGCGTGGGGTCTCGACGTATGAAAATCCTCAAGACGCTCGCGGTAGCTATAGTAGCGGGGCTCGCCATATACGCATGGCGAGCCCCGCTCTACACTGTCTCTATGCAGACATACGCGGTGCTTTTTCCGTGCCGTGTGCCGATCACCTATCGGCTCGGCACGATTGATCCGCAATTCGGCCTCTCGACATCGACCGCTCTCGCCGACATGAAAGAAGCGGCAAGTCTGTGGAATGCTGATCGTGGCCTCCTGTCATACGATCAAGAGCACGGGTACGTCGTCGTTAGTTTTGAATACGACACGCGCCAAGAGACGACGCAGAAGCTTAGTACCATCGGTCAAAGTGTCGATCAAGACCGCGCATCGTATGACGCGCTCAAGCGGCAGTACGCCGATCTATATGCCAGCTACGAACAGAAGAAAACCGCTTTTATTGCGGCGAACGATACGTTCAAAAAAGACGCCGCGCAATACCAGTCCGAAGTAGATTCGTGGAACGTGCGTGGCGGCGCTCCTCAAGATGTCTACGCACAACTGCAGGCGGAAAAGAACCGTCTCACGGAGAAACAAGCGCAGCTTCGGCAATCGCAGACATCGGTCAATACCGACGTTGATACGATCAATGTGCTCGTCGGCGAGATCAACGCTCTGGCCAAGACGCTCAATCTCGACGTTGGCAAGTACAACACGATCGGCGCGCTTGCGGACGGGGAATTCGAGCAGGGGGTATACGAGAGCGGCCTCGGCAAGCGCACGATCACTATTTTTGAATACGAGAATCATACCAAGCTTGTGCGGGTCTTGGCGCACGAGATGGGTCATGCGATCGGACTCGATCACGTCGACGATAATCAAGCAGTCATGGCAGCTTTCAATCAGGGTGCCAAGATCGCGCTCACCAAAGGCGATGTTCAAGAGCTTGATCGAGTCTGTGCGCAGAGTCCCATCTCGGTGCTCGAGAGCAAACTTGCCGACTATTGGTCGATGATCAGTGCGGGAACGCAATAGTGCAGATTATTGACGTACATTTCTGTAGGTGGTACGGTACATTCAGGTACGCCAGCATAGAGCATAGAGAACAGGAGAGATCAATATGGTCGGTATCCCGTATGATTATCCGAATCCCGCGCCAAATCCGGCTTTAACACGCGTCCAACAAGACCTGAAGAACTTGCATAAACAGGTCCAGGAAATGCAGGGGCGGATGACGTTTGTGGCATCGTCGGGGTCCAATAGAGCCATCGTCGACGGCTTGCTCGTGATTTTCCACAGCCGTCTGAACACGCTGTCGCTCGAAGAAAACAACATACCTGTGGCGGCGAATTATTCGAAAATTCACCGCGACAAGGACGGCAGGCCCATTATCTACTGAACGATCAAAAGACCGCTCGACACATGTTCGCGCGGTCGATCTTTTGAAATAAAAATACACGCCAAATGGTATAATGAAAACATGAGAGCAAATTTCATCTGGTTCGTTATCGTCCTCTTTTTACTCGTAGTCATCGGGGTCTTGAGTTGGATCATCTTTGCTCAGCTGCCGAGGGTTGCCGATCAGCCGTCTACCACGAATCTCACTGAGACTCCTGCAGCCACGACGGCTCCTGTAGCGGCGACACCGACCTCGACCACACCGCTTTCGGAGCGTGTGTCCGTCGCGGAGCCTGCTTCCGGCGCTTCGGTCGAAGCCACATTTTCAATATCCGGCAAGGCTCCCGGCAATTGGTATTTTGAGGCATCGTTTCCGATCCAAGTTCGCGATCAGGAGGGTAATGTGATCGGCCGCAGCCATGCCAATGCGCAAGGTGATTGGATGACAACCAATCTCGTATCCTTTACCGCTGCGGTCAATATCGAAGGTAATTATAAGGGTCCGGCGGACCTCATTCTTCTGCGCGACAATCCGTCTGGTCTTCCGGAAAACGATGATTCGGTCACTATCCCCATCGTGATCAAGTAAAAAAGCAGTATACTTGCAAAGGCAAGGATATAAGCTATAATCGCGCTTATGGTAGTACGAATGCGGGTAAACCGCTCAAAAACAGGCAAACGACGCAGCCATCACGCTATCTCCGGTGTGCGTCTTTCTACATGCTCGTGTGGCGCTCTGCGCCAGTCTCACCGTGTTTGCCCCGCATGCGGCAAATATAATGATAAAATAGTAGTCGACGTGGTCGCCCGCGCCGAGCGCGAGGCCCGACGCGCTAAGCGCCGCAGTGTCGATCAGCCAGTCTCACAAAATACCGACCAAGAATTAGAACCAGCCAAGACATAAAATCACTCAGAACCTTGCTCTTTATCCCCTGATCTCAATCAAAATGGCAAACAGACATCTAGCTCGATCTGTCGTTCTCCAAGCTCTCTTCGAGCGCGATCAGTCCGGTGGGACCATGACAGCGGATCGGTGCGTGAGCCGCCTTGCGGATTATGGAGCCGAGTTTGGCACGCGTGAATCCGATATGCCCTTCATGAAGCAGCTGCTTCAGCTCGTTATCTCCAAACAAAAAGAGATCGATGAAGTGATCGTGCGCGCCGCACCGGAATGGCCGCTCGAAAAGATCGCGGCGATCGATCGCAATATTCTGCGCGTCGGTCTCGCAGAACTCCTCTTTGCGGATCGTTCACAGGTGCCGGCCAAGGTCGCGATCAACGAAGCAATTGAACTCGCCAAGGGCTTCGGTGGTGCTTCATCGAGCCGGTTTGTCAACGGCGTCTTGGGTGCGGTCTACATCGAGCTCGGGAGTCCCGGTAAGGCCGATGGTAGTCAGCACAAGGACGAAAAGCAAAAAAAGATCCACAAGATGCCGACCGAATATCTTGCCGGGGCAGTGGTCTTTGCGCGCTCCGAAGACGAGATCTATCTCGCGTTTGTCCACGACATTTTTGGACACTGGACCATCTCCAAGGGCAAGGTGGGCGACAAAGAAGAGTTTAAGGACGAGAGTATCGAGGAGGCCGCCGTGCGCGAGATCAAAGAAGAAATGGACCTCGACATTGTGATCAAAGAAAAACTCGGTGAAAACGAATACACCGCCAACGACGCCAACATCCCCGGCGGCAAGAAGCGCAAACACGTGAGCTACTTCCTCGCCGAGTCTCCCTTCACCGATGTGCACCTCAAGAAGACCGGTGGTCTGGATGATGCGCAGTGGTTTCCGCTCGCGGCGGTCGGCGACCTCAATTTTTACGAAGACACGCTCAAGATCATCATTCCCGCTATCAATATCCTCGCAAAAAAACAGCCACTAGCCACTAGCGATTAGGGTTTAGGGGCTGATTTAATTGAGTTTTTACTAGTGGCTATACCCTAGTGGCTAATTACTTATCGAACATGCCCACCTTCTCAACTTTCGAGGAAAAGATCGGATATACCTTCAAAGATCGGCGTTTGCTCGAGGCGGCTTTTACCCATCGGTCATATTTGAATGAAAATCGCGCGCCGGGGCGCGAGCACAACGAGCGTCTCGAATTCCTCGGCGATGCAGTCTTGGAGCTTGTGGCCACCGAATTCCTCTTCGCCAAGTATCCCGACAAGCCCGAGGGTGATCTGACTGCGTATCGTGCGGCCTTGGTCAACACGGTCAGTATTTCGGACGCGGCAACGAAGCTCGGGATGAACGACTACCTCCTCCTTTCGCGTGGAGAGGCCAAGGACACCGGTCGTGCGCGCGGGATCATTCTCGCCAATGCTTTCGAGGCGCTCATCGGCGCGCTTTACCTCGACGATGGGTACGCGACTGCGCGCGATTTTATCGACAAGCACATACTGTACAAGGCCGATGAGATCGTGGAGAAGCGCCTGTGGCAGGACCCGAAGAGCCGCTTGCAAGAAGTGGCGCAGGACAAGATGGGTGTCACGCCGACCTACGAGCTGATCAATCAGGTCGGTCCCGATCATGACAAACGCTTCATGATCGCGGTCTTCCTCGGCGGCACCAAAGCCGCGATGGGCGAGGGGAGATCCAAGCAGGAGGCCGAGCAAGATGCCGCGCAAAAGGCGATCACAGCCAAGGGTTGGTAATAGGGCTCTGTTGCGACATCGTTTGGTCGGGACTTCATGCACTTGACGTGAAGTCAATCTCACCGTATTCTCTCCTTTAGAAGATAGTATGTATAGAGTCACGACAGAGACCCCACACAGAAAGGAGGGAGTCATGTTTGATCTAAACGAGAAGATCATCGATCTTCATGCAAGTCATGACACGACCCAGGCTGGCGATGGGGTGGTGACGATCATCAACCTATTTCCGCTCTGGATTGCTACGGGCATGCTGACGGTCGCATTCTTTGTGATCCTACTCCTCTTTTTTTGGAGGATGTGGGAATTGCATAAGTGTGTGTTCGGATCGGGTATGAGAATGCCTTGCGAACAGACCAAGCGAGCAGCTGGGGCCGCGGCGTTTCGATTCGCGGAAAGAGCTCAATTTCTTGCCGAGAAAGAGACCGACATCCTCGCTGCCGAAGTGATGCGGGGGCTATCCAAGTCTTTGCGTGAATTCGGAGTGCGGCGTGTGGTGTCAAAATTCGAGGCGCCTGACATGCTTGGCAAGATCGAACGTGCGCTGCGCGCACTTTCTCGTACCGATCGAGTCAAAATGGGCACAGGGACGGAACGCTTGGATCACGTGTTGGCAGAATATGTCGGCACGACCAAGGGTATCTCCGAGGTCGAGGGAGTACGGCAAAACCTCGACAATGTGATGTACTCTTGCGTGCAGGCAATCAAGAAGGTCCCTGACATGGTGTACGAAGATGCGATCATCAGAGTGCTCCAAAAGGCGCTTCCGCGTTTGCAGAGTGCTCGACAGCGCTGCCTCACTGAGACGCCCACGCCAAAATCTTTGAGTCGGCGTTCTTGTCGAAAGGAAATAGGAAAGGGTAACTTCCAAATTCCAACAACTGAGAGCCCCTTGGGAGAGATGATCCGAGTGATCAACGAGACTCGAGAAGCAATCTACAAACTGCGTCCTTCGGTCGCGGTGAATGATCACGAGCTGCAAAAGGAACTCTTCGTGCGAGAGCTGCGCGAGTGGATCGAGGTAACGAGATGGCTTGCGTATGCGTCTAGCTGGCGCATAGAAGTCTTCATGTGGTTCTTGCCAATCTTTCGAGGAAGCTAAATGCTCCGTTCGGGGTTAACGAACAAAGGGCCGCGATACACACGTATTGCGGCCTTTTTCTTTTTAGGACTACTGGAGCGGTAACCCCGTGCGATATGTAAAATCTCTGTTTTGGCATTGCCGCTCGCGCCGTGTATGATGGGCCCCATGAAAATAAGGGGTCTCCATCCTTTTAGATCAAAAAGGGCGTCCACTGCTGTAGTGAGGGATGGGTCAGGCGTGACGCGTGAGGCGTCCAAGGGAATTGAAGGATCTGTGGTGCGTCTGGTGGACGATCTGATCGAATCGGCCTGTGTCGCGCGAGCCTCTGACATACACCTTGATCCGCGGCCAGGGGGAGTGGTGGTTCGGTTGCGGATCGACGGATCTTTGCAGGAATCGCAGATATTGCCGCTCTCTGTCCATGCCGAGATCATCTCGCGTATCAAGGTGCTTTCGGGGTTGCGTACCGACGAACATCAGGCGGCACAAGATGGTCGCTTTCGAGCAGTGTCAGGTGCCGGACCTTCACTTAATGTACGCGTCTCGATCATACCGACGTATCATGGTGAGAATGTCGTTATGCGCCTGCTCTCAGATCAGGCTGAAGAGTTTACACTCGAAAAGCTCGGCTTCACGCCGGACAATAGCGCAAAGATATTGAAGGCGGCGCGCAAACCGTACGGCATGATCCTCGCGACCGGCCCGACGGGCAGCGGCAAGACTACGACGCTCTACACCTTGGTCAAGATGCTCAATCAGCCTGATGTTTCGATCATTACGATCGAAGATCCAATCGAATATTCGCTCGAAGGGGTCAACCAGATACAAGTAAATGATCGCACTGGACTCACTTTTGGCAATGGACTGCGCAGCGTACTGCGCCAAGATCCCAATATCGTCATGGTGGGAGAGATCCGCGATAAGGAGACGGCGGGGATCGCGGTCAATACGGCGCTTACCGGCCACCTTATTCTCTCGACGCTTCACACCAACAACGCGTCGACCACGTTGCCGCGCTTGCTCGACATGAAGATCGAGCCATATCTCATCGCATCGACGGTCAGTATCGCGATCGGCCAACGTCTGGTGCGCCGTATTTGCAAACAATGCAAAAAGACGCGTCCGCTCTCCGAGCTCGAACGCCGAAGTCTCAGCGAGATCATACCGTCGGAGCTGCTTTTCGAGCACGGGACCTTTTACGTCGGAGCGGGATGTGTCACATGCAATGGTACCGGCTATCGGGGTCGTGCAGGCATACATGAAGTGCTTGAGATCGACACAACGATCCGCGATGCGATTTTGAGCAAAGCTTCCGCGGGCGAAATACAGTCGCGGGCGATCAAAAACGGAATGATGCCGATGATCGTCGATGGTTTTTGCAAGGCGGCGCAAGGGGTCACTACGATAGAAGAAGTGCTACGCATGCGTTATGAATAGAATAAAACAGCCGATATTTGTGCGCTTCCGTCTGCAGGATCGTATTCTTTTTATGAAGCGGCTTGGGATGATCATGCGTTCGGGGATCCCTTTGATGGAGGCGCTCCGTATGCTCGGTGACGAATCTCGTACGCGCTCCTCAACATATATCTATAAGAGTTTGATCGCCGATGTCTCCAATGGTCAATCGCTTTCGAGCGGATTGGCTCGATTCGAGCGACACTTCGGCGAATTCTGCGTCAATATCATTCGCGTCGGAGAAGCGTCGGGTACTCTGCGGGAGAATCTCGAATACCTTGCCGAAGATATGAAGCGAAAGCAGGCATTGCGGCGCAAAGTCGTTGGCGCTCTCGTGTATCCGGCGGTCATTGTGGTCGCAACGATCGGCATCGTCACCATGCTTACGATCTATATCTTTCCCAAGATCATCCCGATCTTCGCGAGTGTAAAAACGACCTTGCCGCTCTCGACGCGCGTACTCATCACTATCTCGAATTTCTTGAGCGCATGGGGCGTGTTGCTTTTCTTCGGTGTTGCTGCGTTCGTGTTTTGTCTCATCTTTCTCATGCGTATACCGAATGTTCGTTACTGGTTTGATCACCTTCTTTTGCATATACCGCTGTTTGGCGCGCTTTCGCGCTACTATAATCTCGCGAATATTTCACGCACAATGGCGCTTCTTTTGAGGAGCGACGTCCGCATCGTTGCTGCACTCGACCTAGCTGCCGCTTCGACGCGTGATCTTGCATATCGACGTGCGCTTGTTGTAGCGCGCGACCGCGTCATTCAAGGACAAGACATATCCCAGTATTTCAGGCAGAGCCCGAGGCTCTTTCCAGAAATGTTCGTGCAAATGATCGTCATAGGGGAGTCGACAGGAAGCCTGAGTGATGCGTTTGAATACAGTGCGGAGATCTATGAAGAGGAGATCAGTGAACTGACCAAAAACCTCACGACGCTCCTTGAGCCGGTGCTCATGATCGTTATGGGTCTCATTGTCGGTTTTATTGCGGTATCGATCATTACTCCGATCTACTCGATCACGCAAAGCCTCGGTCCGCGCTGATATGAAATATCGCAAAAGATTCGCGCATAGTTCTTCGAAAAAAGGCGTTTCAAAAAGTGCCGGATTCACGATATTTGAGGTACTCATCGTCGTGGGAATAGTCGTTTTGCTCGGCGGATCGGCGCTTTTTGCGAGCATGGCATCTTTCCATGGATCGAGTTTTCACGCAGATCGCAATACGTTTGTCGCGGTGCTTCAGCGTGCTCGCGCCGAAGCGATGAACAACATATGTATCGGCGGGAATTGTACGGACGGTACGTCGCACGGTGTTAAGATATTATCCGATAATACGATTACTCTCTTTCAAGGTCCTGCGTATTCGACGCGTGATCCCAGTGCTGATTCGGTTTTCAAATTGGATGTCGCTACCACAAGCGGCGCGTCGGAGTTCGTCTTCTCGCAATTATCGGGATCAAGTTCGTTTACGACAGTCGTTTTGGACGATCAGGCGGGGCACATATCGACGATCACCGTGAGTGTGGCCGGGCAGATCGCTTGGACACACTGATATGAATCGCGGTCTTTCTATCATTGAAGTTCTCATCGCGATGGCGCTTGCGGTCATGGTGATCAGTGGTGCGGTCTCGGCTTCCGGCGGATTTGGTTTGACGATCAGTGATAGTGAGATTGGCGCCGAAGCCATGCGTCAATCGCAGGATCTGACCGAACAAATCAATGCTGAATCACGCGGGGAGTATCCTGCGAATGCGTCAAGTACCGCGATCGAGTGTAGAGACGGATTTTGCTATCAGAAGAGGGTTGCCACTCCCGTCGCTTATGCGGCGCAGTGCAGTGAAGTCGTCACTGTCAGTGTATCGTGGGCGGGTGCGTATGGGCGCATGCTGAGTGTTGACGCTACGACCACTGTTGTCGATGTGCCGCAGATGTTTGCTCTTGGCGGCGGATGCGATATGTCGCCGCCGATAGGCGAATGGGATCCGCCTGCATTGTTCGCTTCGAGTAATTTTGACACTGGCAAGCCGACGGGGATCGATGTGTTTCAAGGATCGGTGTACATGACCGGAGATCATGCGCCCTATCTATTTATTGCGAGTACGACATATGCCACGCTCGGACAAAACAGCGGACTCTTTGTAAACACGGGGACTTTTGACGCCGGAGTCCAACTCAATGATATTCGTGTCGCTAGGATCAATGGTTCTGTATATGCATTTGTCGCAGCGAATTCTTCGACCAAACAACTTCGTGTCATAGATGTGACCGACATTAATGACCCTGTTCTTGTTGCTTCAAGCACCTTGGCAAATGTCAGCGGTTCATTCCCGGAAGGATTTCGCGTGTACTATTACGATACACGGTTGTATATCACGACGCGCGAGACCGCCGGCAGCGAGTTTCACATTTTCGACGTATCGACACCATCTGCACCCGTTGAACTCGGTAATGGGTATGCGATCAATAGGACGGTGGAAAGTATGGTCATCACCAAGAAGTTGTATGCCGGATCGGATCATTACTATGCATATCTCGCGACCGACAAGAATGCAGCAGAGCTTACGGTACTCGATATCACGAATCCTGCGGCGATCGCGGAGATCATCTTCGCGGATCAGAATGTACCGGGAAATCAGGATGGTGCAAGCGTGTATCTGCGCGGAGATGACTTGTACCTAGGGAGGCTCTCCGGTGGCGCATCGGAACTCTTCGTCTTTGATGCCAAGACGCCATGGAACGGTCTGCGTATGATCGGCCAGCAAAATATTGGTGCAGGAGTGATCGGGCTCGCCGTGAGCGGACGCTTCGCCTTTCTCTCCACGACCAAGGCACACCAAGGGTTCCAGGTGTATGATTCGGATCCCGATGCGCTTACAGGTGCACATACGGTCTCCGATGTTCCTGGTCCGGTTGCAAACGGCATTCGATACAGCAATAACAGGGTTTACATTGCAAGTAGAACCGACGATGCACTCCGTATATTTTATTGATCATGACTATGAATACACAACATAACAGCATGTGCTCGCGGGCAGGATTTACCCTGATTGAGACTCTCGTTTATATCGGACTTTTTACACTCATCATCGGCGGCCTTGTATCCGCCGCGTATGTGCTACTGGAGTCGGTCGACCGCAACCAGACCAAGGCGATGTTGCAGGAAGAAGAGAAGTTTATTCTGGCAAAGATCGCGTGGGCTTTAGACGGCGCTTCAGGCGTGGATCTTTCCAAGCATACTCTGGCGATCACTCGATACGATTCGACCCATCTGACCGTCAGTACCACGGGTAGTGACGTGTACATCAACGCCGATAGACTGAACAATACGAACGTGACGGTCGGGGATCTTTCGTTCGTGCGCGTCGGTGTGGGATCGGGTGTTGAGGGTGTCGAGATGCATATAACGGCAAGCACGAAGATCTCCAATGGAATGAACATTACGCAGTCGGCGTCGACGACGCGCTATATACGGAAGTAAACATGAACGACCGATCATCACAGCGCGGGTTTGTCGCTCTCATGTCTGTCATCGTCATTTCGGCGATCTTACTGATGCTCATATTCACGCTCGGTATCGCGTCGTTCTTCGATCGGTTTGATACGTTTGATACTGAGAGCAAGCGGGCGAGTCTGGACCTCGCCGAGACTTGCGCGAATATGGCGATATTGAAGATCGCACAGGATGCCGACTACGTACCTGCTTCCGGCGGTGAATGCATAAGCGCGTCCGATATCTGCGGTACGCCGAGAGCCGAAAGAGTATGCAAGATCTGTTCGGTCGTTTTGAGGGGCAGTGAATATTCGATCACTACGCGTGCGGTGATCAATGGCGCATACTCGAACGTGCAGGTCAAAGGATCCCTCACCACCGAGAATTTTTTGGTGACCAGCTGGAGCGAGGTAAGCGTGTATTCCGGACCGACGTGTATCGTCCCATAGCATTTTGCTGTTTGTTCCCGTATACACGTATCTTATGCTATAGCATAGAATACATGTATGTGGGAGATAATGATGTCGGGTGATTGTATTCCCCATACCTCAGTGCTTTGCATCGGTCTTTTAACCCCTCATCGCACCCGCATTCATACCTCGGTGCTTTGTACCGAGGTTCTTGATTATCAGAAACTCGCCTTGGGTAGATGAGTATGCTATAAATGCGCGCATGATATCAAAACAACCAAGCGCGGGTTTTACTCTTATTGAAATATTAATCGTGATCGGTCTGATCGCGATCCTTGCGGGGATCGTCCTGGTGGCCATTAATCCTGCTCGACAATTCGCACAAGCGCGCGATGCGCAACGACAAAGCGACATTCAGACGATACTCAATGCCGTCGGTCAGAAAATGGTCGACAACAAAGGAGTCTTTGCAGTTGGTGGATGCAATGCATTGCCGCCAAGTACCACGACGATCATGACGACCTCTGGATCATCCTCCGGAGAACTCGGCTGCCTCGTTCCAATGTATTTGTCCGCGCTGCCATTCGATCCGATCGCGGGGTCGGGAACCAATACGGGATACTCTATATATCAAGACGTAAACGGCCGTGTGCACGTGATCGCAACGACGACCGAATCCGCTATTCCGCGCACGACGCCGATTGAAATCGTTCGATAATTTTTTCCACCCGTGGTGAATACTTCATTGACTCCTCATGAGTCGCATGTATAAATGGGGCGAGATACGGTTAAAAACAGGAAACAGGAAAGGGTAGACCCATGGAGGTATTTATAGAAAGGGTTGCCGCACATCTAAGCATCAAGAATCTCGCGACGCGGGTGTGGGAACGTACGAACGACATCCCCCAGCTTCGTGCGTCTCTATGGAGGGAGTGGGCTGAAAAGCGGCTCTTCAGCGATGAGGAAATGGAAGCTTTTCTCAGCAAGACTCCTGATGATGCGTCGACGATCTGGAACGCCTTCTTGCGTTATCACGCAATACACAAAGATCTGACACAGAAAGATGCTTTCATCGATTTTGTGTCGATGTGCGTGACCAAGGGGTTGGTGGCGTAGAGCTTTGTTCTTGGAGAAAGATTCAGCCGCCGCGTCTGCAGACACGGCGGCTCTTTCTGTGCGCGGTCCTCAGACCCATATCCCGAGAAAACTCTTTCCATCAGGAGCAGGAGCTTTAAAAATGCACCGCACTTCGAAATCTCCGTTGCCCCTATCGATCTTAGTGACCCTGAATCCGTTTTCGAGGAGCCTGATCCCAAACCTATTCATAAGGGCGGCGTTCACCTTTTCTTTGCTCGGGTTGGGCCCCTTGTAGACCTCGAGGATGATGGTGTGGATCGCATCTTGCGCCTGTCCGATGCTCAGCTGTGCATACGCCTCTTTCATGACCCTCTCCAAGGAAAAGACATGGGTGTTCAACTTCCGTCGCCATTAGACACCAATAAGCCACGTATGTCCAGGTCCGTCTCAGGCACCTCATTTTTTTGATACAATAAGCGCAATGGCAATGTATTTGAAATCAATCGAGCTTTTGGGCTTCAAATCTTTCGGCAAGAAAGAAAAGCTTGTGTTCACCTCCTCGATCGCGTCGATCGTTGGGCCCAATGGTAGCGGCAAGTCCAACGTCGCCGAGGCTTTCCGCTTCGTGCTTGGCGAGCAGTCGATGAAATCGCTCCGCTCCAAAAAAGGCGAAGACCTCATTTGGGGCGGTTCGCCCGCGCTTGCGCGGGCGAACCGCGCCTCTGTTAAAGTTGTGTTTGATAATTCCAAGCGTCTGCTCGACATCGATTTTCCCGAGGTGATGATCGAACGCGTCGTGCACCGCGACGGGGCCAATGAGTATCTGCTCAACGGCACGCAGGTCCGCCTTAAGGATGTGATCCGCCTCCTCGCTGGCGCCAATATCGGTGGGTCGGGGTATCAGATCATTTCGCAAGGCGAAGCCGATCGCATCTTGAATGCCAGCCCCAAGGAGCGGCGCGAAATGGTAGAGGATGCGCTTGGTCTCAAGCTCTACCAACACAAAAAGGCCGAGAGCGAGCGCAAGCTCGAAGAGACGGCGGTCAATATCGACAAGACCAAGTCTTTGCGCCGCGAGATCGGACCGCACCTGCATTTCCTGCGCATGCAGGTCGAAAGACTCGAGAAGGCGCGCGAACTGCGCGAAGAGCTCGCGCACCAGATAAACGACTATCTTGCGCGCGAGCACGCGTGGATCACACAGGAAGACGCGCGTCTTCTTGACGAAGCGCGCGTGTACGATACACAGATCCGCGATGCTGGCCGTGCGCTGGAGGATGCACGCGCTCGCCGTACGGGCGGCAACGACGCTGTCGTCAGCGAGATCCAATCCAAGTTGCGCGGTGCGGAGCATGCGCTTGCACAGGTGCGTCAAGAAGGGGAGCGCGTGAGTCGCGAACTCGGACGTGCCGAAGGTGCACTCGAAGCAGTGAGTGTCACGGTGACGGAAAGTATTTCCGCATCTTCAGCCCGTGATTTCGCGCGCGAGATCGAAGAAGCGCTTGATGATGCCGAAGACACCGAAGACCTCAGTGAGGTGCGCTTGGTCCTTGAACGAGTGCGCGACAGGATACGATCCTTCATCGAAGGATTCGCCGACAAAGTGCACAAACCTGATACCGCACACACACAGCATGTTGTTGATCTTTCGGCGCAGCTCGCACAGATCCAAAAACAAGAGACTGCCGCAACAGCAGAGCTTGAGATGTTGCGTCAAGAATTGTCGCGTGCCCGCGAATCGGGATTTGTCGCCGAGCGCGACGTGATCGCGCTTGAAGCGCAATTGCGTGAAGCGCAAAGCAAGCTCTCGATGGTCCAAAACTCGCGCGCGGCCGTGGCGGTCGCGCGCGAGCGATTCGAAGAAGAAGTGCGCGAGGGGATCGCGCTGATTGGCGCGGCCGTCCACGGATGGCAGCGTAGCGAGATCCCACAAGGATCGCTCAGCGAGGATCGCTCGGTCCAAGAGAGGCGTCGCCGCGCGATGGAGCGGCTCAAGATCAAGATCGAAGAGGCGGGTATAGGAAATAGCGATGCGGTCGTGAAGGAATTCAACCAGACCAAACAACGCGACGAATTCCTCACCAAAGAGCTTGTTGATCTTGAGACGTCCGCCGCATCCTTGCGCGATATCATTGCCGAGCTCGAAAAGACGATCGACCAACGTTTTACCGAGGGCCTCAAACACATCAACGTCGCACTCGGCGAATTCTTCTCCAAGCTCTTTGGCGGGGGAGAGGCCAAGCTCACCGTAGAGACGCCCCGTAAAGCGCGCGAAGCGCGCCACGGGGCAGGCCCCGCCGATCTCGACGACGAAGACCTCGGGGAGACCATACCCGAAGAAGAATCGCTCTATGCGGGCCTCTCGATCTCGGTGTCGCTCCCACGTAAGAAGGTCCGCGGACTCGAAGTGCTCTCCGGCGGCGAGCGCGCGCTCACTTCGATTGCGCTCATCTTCTCCATGTCGCAGGTCAATCCGCCGCCGTTCCTCATCCTCGACGAGACCGATGCCGCGCTCGATGAGGCCAACAGCAAACGCTATGCCGACATGATCCGCATCTTGGGCGCACACAGCCAGCTCATCGTCATCACGCATAATCGCGCGACCATGGCCGCCGCCGGCGAGCTCTATGGTGTGACCATGAGCTCCGATGGCGTCTCCAAGCTCCTCTCGGTCAAGCTTGCCGAAGCAGAAAAGGTGGCAAAATAGGGGACCTGCCCCGCGACAAGCCTGCTTGTTTTGCGGGGCAGCTTGCAAAATAGCCTCATCGGCGTATCATGAATTTGTGCCTGTTCTTCCGCCCAGGTCGTCCGGGCACTCAACTTGACCCTAGTTTAACCGCTAGGGTCTCCTTTTTTGCCCAATATGTTATACCAACGTTATTACAAATGTTATACCAATGTTATACCAATATGTTATACCAATATTGACCTTTTGGGGCCAGTCTGATACAGTGGCGCAACTATGTTAAAGATTCGATTACAGCGCGTCGGGCGTATTAATAGCCCTAGTTATAGGGTTATTGTGACCGAGCACACCCGCGGCCCCAAGACGGGCAATTTCGTCGAGAAGGTCGGCAACTACAACCCCAAGACCAAGGAGCAGATGCTCAATGCCGACCGCATCAAATACTGGATCTCCCAGGGTGCTCAGCCATCCGCTACTATGCACAATATGCTCATCAATGCAGGTATCATCTCCGGCAAGAAGATCAACGTCCTTCCGAAGTTTGTTGCTCCAGAAAAGCCGGCTGAGGAAGCTGCCGCTCCTATCGCCGAAGCTGTCGAGGCCGAAGAGGCTCGCGAAGAAGAGATCACCGAAAGCGCTCCGGCCACGACCGAGGATTCTGCAGAGGAGAAAGTCGCCACCGAATAAATAAAATGAAAAACAAAACGGCCCCGTGAGATACGGGGTCGTTTTCTTGTTATAGTGGAGGAATGCGTATTTTGATCACGACTGGCATCTTTGAGCCCGAGTCCGGCGGGCCTGCCACCTATACGCCGCAGCTTGCGGCGAAGCTCGTCGCGCTCGGACACAAGGTGACGGTGATCACATATTCCGATCGCGAGTACTTTGAGACGGATACAGCGTACCATTTTAAGCTCGTACGCGTCGTACGTGGCAACCCTGCTTCGCATAAAGCTACGACAGGGCTCGGCAAAATACTCGGCCGCCTCAAATTCTTCTTGGCAGTGTATATGGCTATACACGACAGTGATGTGGTCTACACGCTCGACTGGTTTGCCGCCGGGCTTCCTGTGGCGATCGCCGCGTGGATCACGAACAAGCCCTATGTGGTGCGCATAGGAGGGGATTATCTGTGGGAACAAAAGTATCTCGAATCAGGTCAGACGCCGGTTTCGCTCAAAGATTTTTATGAGTACCGCCTCTATGCTCGCATGGTCTACATGCCGGCTTTTTATCTGATACGAGCCGTTTTGCGCGGCGCCGTCCAAGTGGTCTTCAATTCCGATGCGCAGCGCATGCTCTATGCGCGTTACTATAATCTCAATGCCGATGCGATTTCGACGATCTATAATCCGATCCCGCATATCGATGCGGGTGTGATGGTGCGCGATGCGCCTTCCAAGGAGATCGTCTATTGGGGCCGTTTGATCGTGATGAAAAATATCGATTCGCTCATCCGCGCATTCGGCCAGGCGGCACTGCCCGCGGAATACACGCTCGCGATCATCGGCGACGGTCCGCAAAAAGCGCCCCTACTGAATCTGATAAAAGAACTGCATCTCGAGGGGCGCGTCCATGTCGAGCCCGCCATGTCCAAAGAGGATGCACTCAGACGTGTGAGAAATGCGCGCGCATACGTGCTGCCGAGCTGGACCGATATATCGCCCAATCAGGTGTATGAGGCGCTCAAGATGAAGTTGCCCGCGCTGGTGACCAAAGAAAATTATTTGCCCGTGCATGATCAACTGCCCGACATGGTCGATCCGCGGTCGGTCGAGGACATTGCGGAAAAATTAAAGATGTTGGCAGATGACGGGCGATATGCGGTATTCGCCGCCGATTTCAACGCAATCCATTTTGATCAGGATTGGGACAAGGTCGTGAATGAACACATGACGATCTTCGACAGTATTATCGCGGCGGTCGCTCCCGCACATGTACCCGCGGTGCCGAGCCTCGCACCGGCCGATACCACTGTTGTGGTCGATGGTGCGGTTCCGGCCGGCCTGCGGATCCTACAGATCGGAGCTGATCGTTCTAAGCGCGGTATTCTGTATCCCGACAGTCCAGCTGTCGCGCGACAAGTCGGATATGGCGAGCATTTTGATTCACTCGACATCATTGGTTTTTCACTTGCGAGCGATACGTGTGCGCCGTTTAGCCCGTCGCCCAAGGTCCACATCTATCCCACCAATTCGATGTCGCGGCTTTTCTATGGACTCGATACCATACGTATCGCGCGCAGACTCTCTAAACCGGACGCAATCTCGGTACAGGATCCTTTCGAGACAGGACTCTTGGGTATGTGTATGGCGATCGTGATGGGCGTGCCATTCCATGTACAGGTGCATACCGATCTGCTCGCTCCGGCCTATGCGCGGCATTCGCTGCTCAATCGTGTGCGCGTGTTTGTCGCGTGGATCGTATTGCCGCGCGCCGCGCGGATCCGTGTCGTGTCAGACCGCATCAAGAAAAGTTTGGAAGAGCAATGGAAGATACGCACACCGATCACTGTCTTGCCGATCTTTGCAGACATCGAGCGCATGAAGCATATCGTGCCTGATGAAGTATTGTCGCTACGGTTCTCGCAATTCAAATATAAGCTTCTTGTCGTTGCGCGATTGGAAGCGGAGAAGAACGTCGCGCTTGCGATCCATGCCTTTGCACAGGTAGCGCCCGCCGAAGCATGTCTCATCGTGGTCGGCGACGGCAGCGACCACGGGCATCTGGTGACGCTGGCACATATGCTCAAGATCGCTGATAAAGTATTTTTTGAGAATGAAAAAGACGCTCTGCCGTATTATGCGACCGCGGATCTCGTGCTCGTGCCGTCGCTTTACGAAGGCTATGGGCTGGTGATCGTCGAGGCGCTCGCCGCAGGCAAGCCCGTGATCTCGACCGATGTCGGGGTCGCGCGCTCTATGGGAGCGACCATCGCCGAGCCGTCGCATTTTGCGCAAGCGCTCGCCGCGTGGTTTGCGGTCAGGCCCGACATTCCACGCGCCACCGGGCTCGCCAACTATCCGTACAAGAATTTTGAAGAATACGCGAAAGCGTATGCACAAGACATCGCGGCGTGCACGGCGACAGATCGATAATCCCTATTAAAAAGAGACACGACCGCTCTTTCGGCGATTCGTTGCGCAATGGTGCCAAAAACGGCATAATGCCAAATACTATGACCGGTCAAAACCCCCTCATTGGCTTCATCGGACAGGGATATATCGGCAAGAACTATGCCGATGATTTCGACCGCCGCGGCTTTCAGACCGTGCGCTATGCGCTCGAGGAGCCCTACCGCGCCAACAAAGACCGCATCAAGGACTGCGACATCGTCTTCATCGCGGTACCGACACCGACCACGCCTGAGGGAGGATTCGATGCTTCGATCGTGGATGGTGCGATCAATCTCGTGGGAGCGGGGAGGATTGTGGTGATCAAATCGACGATGCTCCCGGGTACATCGGTAGGATTTCAGCAAAAGCATCCCGAGCAGGTCGTACTCTTCTCGCCCGAATTCTTGAGCGAAGCGACAGCCGCTTACGACGCCGCCAATCCTTTTTTCAATATCATCGGTATGACGCAGGACTCCGCTCGGCAGCGCGCCGCCGCGGGACTCGTCCACAAGGTGCTACCCTCGACGCCTACGTCGATCACTTGCAAGAGTGTCGAGGCCGAGATCATCAAATACACGCACAACGCGAGCGCATACACGCAGATCATGTTTTTCAACATGATGTACGACCTGACGACCTCGATGGGCGAGGATTGGAGCGTCGTGCATCGCGCGGTCTTGTCGGATCCCTTCATCCCCAATCGCTACGCCCAGCCGGTGCACAAGAGCGGCCGTGGCGCGGGTGGTCATTGCTTCATCAAAGACTATGCGGCACTGCGCGAGATCTACGAAAAGACTCTGCCGCATGATGCCGCAGGTATCGCGCTCATGCATGCCAATGAGCAGAAGAACATCGCTCTCTTGCGTGGGAGTGGCAAGGATCTCGACCTGCTCGCGGGAGTATACGGAGCGGATGTGCTTGCGGGCGAGGTGCCTGCACCTCGCCCGCCTGAATCGCGCATCCCGGTCGCGGACATCCGCCTCCTCGTCTGCGCACAGTCGGCCGACGTGAGCGATCCCACGCTCGGATTCTTCCATGCGTGGGTCGACGAGCTTGCACGGCGCACCAAGCATGTGTCGCTCGCGTATCTGCAGGGCAAGGCCGCGGGTCTGCCCGACAATGTCCGCGCATTTTCGCTCGGCAAAGACACGCTACGCGGACCCAAGCTCTGGAAGCGTGCGCGCTACACGGTGCGCTTTTGGTGGTATGCGTGGCGCGAGCGACGCGAGTACGATACGGTGCTCGTCTATATCAATACCGAATACGTGATCCTCGGCGGCCTGCTTTGGCGCTTGCTCGGCAAGAAGGTCGCGATGATCTCAAATGCAAAAGAATCGCACTGGAAAATGAATATTGCCGCATACTTCGCTGACGTACTTTTTTATACCGACGATCATGCTATGGCTGCGCGCTTGCCGCGCGCTCAGCGGATCGCTTCCGGTATCGCTACGGGTCCCTATGTGCAAACGACTCGCGACGCCAAGCCCGGGTCGCTCCTGTTTGCGGGGCGGATCGCGCGCGAGAAACGTCTCAATACAAGCATTGATGCGGTCGTACATGCGGCCAAACACACTCTCGGGCTTCATCTCGATATCTACGGTGCTCCGGTGATAGCGGACGATCGTGCATTTGAGACAGAGCTTCGCGCCACATACAAACCGCTCGAAGAACAGGGATTAATCTCATTTTGCGGAAGTGTGCCGCATGCACAGACGCCGCAGATATATGCGACTCACGATATCTTTGTGCATGGTGGGTCGGTCACCGGATTCAACAAATCGCTCTTTGAGGCGATGGCCGCAGGCTGTATCGTCGTCACCTCCGAGCCGAGTATGCGTCGGGTGGTGCGTGAAGACCTCTTCGTCGATGAAGCGACTCCCGAAGCGTTTGCGCGGGCTATTCATGCAGCGACGAAACTCTCGCCTCAGGAGCGCTCACGAGAGAGCGCTGCGTTGCGCGCGTATGTCGAGCGCGAGCACGCCCTCTCGGTCATCATCCCCAACATATTCCAGGCGATCTATCCGAGTAGCAACGGCGCCCGCGCGATCGGCGTATGACCGATCTGATCCCAGAGAAATATCTTCTTCTCATTCGATACGGGATGATTGGTGTGTTCGGTGCGTTCGTCCAGGTTTTTACATTGTGGCTGTGGGTGAGCGTACTCGGTTTGCACGATCAGTACTTGTGGGGCGTCGTCATCGGTTTTTGTACCGCGCTCGCGATCACGTTTCCGCTCCAAAAATACTGGAGCTTCCGCGACGGTGCCCACCACAAAGTACCGCGGCAGTTTTTCTGGTACACCATGATCGCGCTTGCGTCTCTTTTCATCAACACCTTTTCACTTTCGGTCACCAAGGTGCTTCTCGAAAATGCGCAAGTGGATTTCTTCCGTATCTGGTATCTGGTCGCTGAATCCTCCATTGTCGTTGTGGTCGCGGGGTTGAGCTTCCTCACCAATCGGGCGATCACCTTTCGGGCGAGCAAGGACCACGACACGAATCCGAGTGATCCGCAAGTGCCGATCGCATAGGGGCCG
The DNA here is from genome assembly GCA_016214605.1 of Candidatus Kaiserbacteria bacterium. Taxonomy (GTDB): domain Bacteria; phylum Patescibacteriota; class Minisyncoccia; order Phycocordibacterales; family UBA2100; genus UBA10103. The sequence goes on along the minus strand of JACROD010000018.1, from coordinate 26,223 downwards.
TTTTTCTTGCCCCATTGGTGCGGGTGCGGTACTATCCCTCCATGTCAAAAACCGTTATATTGATGCCGACCTACAACGAGCGGGAGAATGTCAGGTACATCATACCCAAGATATTCGCTGCCTATCCCGACCTCCATATCACCGTCATCGACGACAATTCTCCGGATCAGACCGGCAGAGCGGTGCACGAGATGATAAAGAAGTACCCCAATCTCTCGCTCCTCAGTCGCGAGAAAAAAGAGGGCCTCGGGGCCGCGTACAAGCATGGTATACGGCATGTCTTGGCGCTCGGTGGATTCGACCGTGTCATCACCATGGATGCCGACGGCACACACGACCCCAAGCACCTCAAAGAGATGCTCTCACAGAGCCAAAAATACGAGCTCGTCATGGGATCCCGCTATGTCAAAGGCGGCAGTGTCGGCAAGTGGGTGCTCTGGCGTCGTATCCTTTCGCGCGGCGGCAACTTTTATGCACGCACGCTTATCGGCCTCCCTGTGCGAGACCTGACCGCAGGGTTTCTCTGTTTTCAGAAGGCACTTCTCGAGCGTATGGATCTCAATCATGTGCCTGCATCTGGCTATGCCTTTTTGATGGAGCTTAAATTTCATGCGATTCATGACGCGGGCGGTTCGGTCAAAGAGATCCCGATACAGCTCAAGCCGCGCCGCGAAGGGGAGTCGAAGATATCTTCCCATATTGTGCGCGAAGGTCTCCGTGTACCGTTCAGTCTCTTCTTACGCCGCTTCAGTAGGCGTCGTCTGCTCGGCAATGCGTCATCGACATTGCCGTTCTCGTGCTCTGTCTGCGGTTCTCCCGAGATCCGTTACTACTGCAAGAAGCGCGGGTACCAGCTCTTCCAATGCAAGGACTGCGATCTGGTATTCGTCTACCCGATGCCGTCTGATCTCGAAGCCATCTACGGCGAGGAATATTTCCACAATGTCGATCAGAAGGATTCGCACGGCTACACCGACTACGACAAGGACAAGGAGCCGATGCGCGGCGCCTTTGAATGGGCACTCGCCAAGGTAGAGGCAAAGACCAAGGGCCGCAAGGTCTTCGACATCGGCGCCGCGACCGGATACTTCTTGGATGTCGCACGCGACCGATCATGGAATACGCAGGGAAGTGAGATCTCCGCATACGGGGCCAAAGAAGCCGCCGAGCGCGGGCACAACATGATCCTGGGTGATATCACGACGATGATCAATCTGCCCAAAGTAGATGTGGTGACTATGTGGGATGTGATCGAGCATGTGCCCGACCCGCGCGCACTGGCCAAGGCCGCCAATCAGATGCTTCACAAGGGCGGCCTGCTCGTGATCAATACGCCGGATGTCGGCAGTGTGTGGGCCCGCATGCTCAAGGGCAAATGGCAGCTCCTCGTACCGCCCGAGCACGTGCACTACTACGCGCGCCGCAACATGAATATGCTCTTGGGTCAGACCGGCTTTGAGCTCGTCGAATCCTCGCGCATGGGCAAGACCTTTTCGGTGCCGTACGTCTTCAAGATGCTTTGGAGCTGGCAGGGCCTCGCGATCTGGGATCTCCTTGCGCGCATGACCGACAATGCCTTCTTCCGCCGTATCAAGCTTCCGATCAATCTCCGCGACAATATGTTTGTGATCGCGCGCAAAGTGCATGATGTCTGATTTCTACAGACGCTACGCAGGTGTGATGCTCGTCGCAGTGCTTGCGGGCGTTTTCACGCTTGCACCGCAGGTCATCCTTTATCGATCGCTCGGGGGTCAGTATGCCGGTATTCGCCAGGAGATGAATCCTGACGAGGGATACTATATGACGCGCCAGCAAGACGTGATCGACGGCCATGTGACCCTCGGCAATCCGTATCTTTATGAACACAAGGATGAGCCGGGTTTGCAAGTATGGATCCCCGACGCGATTCTTGCGTGGGGGAGTTACGGTATCTTTCGCGACGTGCATACCGGCGCCATGGCATGGGATTTCGTCTTGCCGGGGGTGATCGTCCTGCTCACATATGCGGTCCTCATGCTCTATACGCGTGAACACCTCGTTGCACTTTCGCTCACAGGGTTTGCATCGATCGGACTCTATCTTGAGGTGTTCAACCGTTCGCCTTCGCCGCAATTTAATTTTGTTTTTTACCTCGCGTTTCTCGCGCTGTTTCTGCAAGCGATCATCACGCGCAAGCGCTCCTGGACGATCATGGCCGCGCTTTCGCTTGGTTCTTTGTTCTACGTCTACACGTATTACTGGACATATGCATTCGTATTCTTAGGATTTGCGGGTGCTGCATCATTCGTATGGATGCGGCAGGAGCGTATACACGAGACGATCGCGAAGGTGTTTGGTATCGGTCTCGTATTGGGCATCCCGTACTTTTTGATGCTGCGGGAAACGGCCGCCCTGGCGTATTACCAAGAATCGCTCGCGCGCGTCGGCATGATCACGACGCACTCACCGTCCGGGATATTTATCGTCGCGGCGGGCGCGATAACCCTTCTTCTCATGGGGGTGCTGTGGCGTACGCGCATTCTTCCGCTCACGCCGGTTTCGCTTGTCGCTGCGGCGGGTGTCTTGGCCGGTCCTATCGTGACCAACCAGCACATCGTGACCGGACTCAACCTCGAGTTTTCGTCGCACTACCATCTCATATCGATGTACGCGGACTTTTTCGCGATTGCGCTTTGTGTGCAGGCGCTCTTGCGACGCGTCGGCTCATGGCGGGATTTTCTCGAGCAGGTCATCCTCTCATTTATTATCGCGTTTTCGCTCGCAAGTGCGCTCCAGACCATGCAGCGTCAGATCGTTGCCACGCCCGCCTTTATTGCAGCGCAACGGTATGCACCGGTGCTTCATTGGCTCAATGAGTATACAAAAAAAGATGATGTGGTGTATACAGATCAGACGCTTTCCAATATCATGCCTGCATACACGCATGACAATGTGTTCTTTTCGGGAGCAGCCGGCCTCTACATCATGCCGCAGTCGGATATGCGCGCACGGTTCTTGGCCGCACATTATTTCGACCCTGCGCTCACGCGCGAGATCATGACCGACGGCCTCTCGATGGAGCGACAGGTCTATGGCAATTACTACATCGAGATGTCGGCGCATATGCGGAGTCTCAACAAGCTCCGTCGCGTGTTCGGTCTTTCACCACTTCCTGTCGAGCGTTATCCGGAGGCCGATATCGCATCGCTCATACAAGAATGGCAGGCACAGAAAAGCTATTCCTTCATGCAGATCCTTTCGCAATATCGCGTCGATTATGTGGTCTCTGATCGTGCGACGCATCCCGAGTGGCGTATTGATACGGTACAAGGACTACATAAGGTATTCGAGGATGGAGATATCGTCGTATATACGCCATAATTTTTTCCTGTACACTAGTGAGGTTATGGAAGCAAAAAAGAAGATACTTCTCGTGACTCCGGTATTTCCCATGCCGGAGACAGGATGCGATCAGGCGGATCGCGCAGGTGGTATGCGCCAGCTCGTGCGGCTCGGATACGAGGTGACCGTGATCACCAAGGTAGGGGTGCATGCCGATCATGAATACCTCAAGGGGGCGGCCGAGAGCCTTGGCGTGCGGCTTATCACCGTACCGTATCGTTACAGTCGGCGTGCTTTCTCGCGCAAAGAATGGTTTTTCAACAATCTCGGCAAGCTCAAAAATCCGCTCTACCTCGATGGTGCGGCCTATGAATACGCCGAGCCCGAGATACAGCGCATCTATCGCGAACAGATCGAGAGCTTCAAACCCGACATCGCGTGGTTCGACTATTCATATCTCTGGCCGCTTTATGCTATGGCACAGAAGCGCGGTGTCCCCATCGTGACGCGCAGTCTCAATTTTGAACCGACGCATTTTCTCGAAGAGGATGGACGCAGTCTGGTCAATTATCTCAAGTACATTCCCAAGCTTCTGAGCGAGATCATCACGATTTGGAAAAGTACGCTCATCCTCGCGCTGTCTCCGTATGAGGCGAGTGTGTATCGCAGGATCGGTGCGAAGCGGATCATGGTAGTGCCGCTTCGCGGTCTGCCGCCCTTGATTCGAGATGATCACGAGATCCGGTGGGGGTCGCCGTTGCATGTTTTCTTTATGGGATCGGCCTACTCGGTCGCACACAATGAGCGTGGACTCGATCTTGTTACGGGAGTACTTGCACAAAGGGCCGCCCGGGAGTGTCCAGGCGCATTTGTCTTCCATATTTCGGGCGCGCGCATTCCGGCGAAGTACCTTTCGCGGTTTGATGGCACAACCCTCATTAATGAGGGATATATCGATGCCGACAAGTTTGATGCATATATGGATCGCATGGATATCGCGCTCTCGCCGACACCAAAATATGTCGGCATGCAACAAAAGGTCTACGAGCCGCTCTGCCGCGGGATCTCGCTGATCACGCCACGATGCAATCTCGGCGGCTATCCCTTCGAAGACGGGGTGCACTACATGGGAGCCGATTCCGAGGATGAGTATTTTGAAAAATTGCTTGCCCTGCGCGACCCGGACTTGCGCACCAAGCTCTCACAAAATTCGATCCAGGTTGCGCGCGAGCTTTTTACTTGGGAAGCAAATGATCATATGCTCATAGAAGCAATGAGGAAGTATCTCAAGATTGGCATCTGACCATTCTTGACTGTGTGGATGTACCTGTAGTATGGTTGCTTGCGGGTAGCGAAGGTAACCAAGGAGAGATGACCATGACGACTCGGATCAAGTCTGTCTGTACGAGACTCGTGAAGAAAATCACTATCCCGGCCCTGCAGTGCATGATCAATATGGGCAAGTTCTTTGAACCGCGTCCCGGCATATGGGGCAACGAACTTTTTGCTAAACTCGTCAAGTCGCTGGACCGCGAGCTTCCGTGGCGTCGTGATCTGCCGCTCGATGTCCTGGGGTGGGAAGTCGGTGGGGGCCAGGCAACCAACGATCAGTTGCAGGATGAGATACCGCTTGAATCGCAGTGTGATCTCGTTCGTGCAGTTTACATACTGCGTGGTCTCGTCGAATTCCAGCTTGACGGCAAAGTCGGTCCTATGGACTGTACTGGCACCGTTTACCGCCTCGTTCTCCAAGATTTCTTCATTGAATTCTTCTGGAGTACCGAGACGCGTCAGTGGCGCTTCTATGCCTACGAGTCCAAGGTCCACGGGAAGGATCGGCGGCGTGTCGACCTGCTCCTGATCCCAGGTCAAATGGACGTCTGACCAAGACGGTGGATCGATGATTATAATAGCCGGGCCCCTTGACAGGGTCCGGTTTTTCTTTGCTTCAAATGTCTGAAATGTCGTGATAAACTATGACTCTTATGAAGAAAAAGCGCGCGCTCATCACCGGTATCACAGGTCAGGACGGTTCCTATCTTGCCGAATTTTTGATCAACAAAGGCTATGAGGTATATGGCTTCATGCGCCGTACGAGTACGGATCCTTTTGCTCGTATCGAGCATTTGCATGTGAGTGGGGCGCTCAAGCTGATCTATGGCAACATGCGTGACCTACCGACGATCGAGCGTGCGATCGAAGAATCCGATCCACACGAGATCTATAATCTCGCGGCGCAATCACATGTTGGCGTTTCGTTCCTTTGTCCGGATGAGACATGGGATATCAATTATATGGGCGTTGAGCGATTGCTCACAGTCGCCTACAAGCACAACAAAAAAATAAGAATATATCAGGCCTCTACGAGTGAGATGTTTGGCTCGACCCCACCGCCCCAAAGTGAAAAGACCGTCTTTGCTCCAGTGAGTCCTTACGCCGAAGCAAAGCTCAAGGCACATCACCTCATCGAGGAGTATCGCGCTCAGGGGTACTTCGCGGCTTCCGGTATCCTTTTCAATCATGAGTCACCGCGTCGCGGCAAGCACTTCGTCACACGCAAGCTCACGCACGCTTTTGCCAAGATGAAATACGGTATGCAGGATCACGTCACGGTCGGGAATCTCGATGCTGAGCGCGATTGGGGATTTGCCGGTGATTATGTCCGTGCGATGTGGATGATGCTTCAGGAGAAAAAAGCCGATACGTACGTGATCGCTACAGGAGAGGCCCACTCCGTGCGTCAGCTGATTGAGACGGTCGGCTCCGTGATCGGCATGCCGATCCATTGGGAGGGTAAGGGTCTCAAAGAAGTAGGCAAGGACGAGCATGGCACCATTCGCGTATCCATCGACAAAAAATTCTATCGCCCGCGCGAAGTCGATGCGCTACAAGGAGACGCGAGCAAGGCCAAGCGCAAGCTTGGTTGGAAGCCGGAGGTATCATTCGAGGAACTTGTCGAGATGATGGTGCAGGCCGACCTGCGTCTCATAGGAGGCACCCAAGAATATGTCCAGCAATAAAACAGCGATCGTTACGGGGATTTCCGGACAGGATGGTTCGTATCTTTCAGAATTGCTCCGGAACAAGAAGTATCATCTCATCGGGGTGACGATCCAGGATGTGCCGGCTCCGACTGAGGGTGTCGAATACGAGCGTGGCGATATCTCTGATCGCTCGTTCGTCGAGCACTTGATCGCTCGCTACAAGCCCGATGAGATCTACAACATGGCGTCCATCGCGACGGTCGCGAAGCCCTGGGAAGACCCGATCGCTGTCGCACAGGTGGCAGGTATGGCACCGCTCTATTTTCTCGAATCGATTCGGCAATTTTCGCCCCAGACGCGATTTTTCCAGGCATCTTCCGCCGAGATGTACGGCAGTGTGACAGAGAGTCCGCAGAGCGAGCAGACGCGCTTCGCCCCGGTGAATCCCTACGGCGCAGCCAAACTCTTCGCGCACAACATGACCGAGATGTATCGCAACAGTCACGGCACTTTTGCGGTCTCGGGTATTCTTTTCAATCATGAATCTCCGCGTCGGCCGCTTGGATTCGTCACACGCAAGATCACTCATACGCTTGCCGCGATCGCACAGAGCGGATCGGGTGTGCTCCAGCTCGGTAATCTCGACGCCGAGCGCGATTGGAGCTATGCAGGAGATATTGTCGAGGGTATGTGGATGTCCCTACAGCATGATGCTCCAGGGACTTATGTCTTTGCTTCGGGTGAAGTACATACGGTACGCGAGTTTGTCCAGGTCGCCGCACGGTGCCTCGGCATGGATCTCCATTGGCAAGGGGAGGATGTGGATGAAAAAGCTCTCGACGCACAGGGGCGTGTGGTCGTCGAGGTGAATCCGGATTTTTATCGCCCTGTCGAGACGCATGTCCGTCGGGGGGATATTTCACATGCCAAAGAAATACTCGATTGGAAACCGCAGACATCATTCCATGATCTCGTCGAAATGATGGTGCGGGCCGACAAAGTGACCACATGATTTGCAAAAAATAAAAAGCCGCAGGGGTCGCCCGCGGCTTTCGTCACTTCTTTCACAGAAGATCAGGATCGATCGTGCCCAAGCGGCCTTTCTGTTTGTTGCGGATGATCATCCGCGCACCAAGCGCGATCGCCGGATGAAAGCCGTTTTCTCCTGTCACCGCGGTGAGCGGGAAGAAACCAGATTTCGCGAAGTCACCCTTTTGAGGGATGCTTCGTTCGCGTAGCTCGATGTCTTCGAGATGCACGACCATGAGAATCCCATTCATATGGCACGGGACGCCCTGCGCCGACGTGCTCCATGGGAATGAGGCACTGTTGACGAAGTGAAGCCTTGCCGGATCCACGATGAGACCGAGATCGCGCTTCAGATGAAGTGCCCCAGTCTCGTGGTAGCTGTCGCCAGGCACTTGCCCGCCTCCCGAAGGATGCCAATGCCCCTTCCATGGTTCGTTGACGCGAAAGCCCATAAGGGCATGATTGTGATCATCGAGCACCATCACATCCACGCAGTTGCGGACAGTACCACGGAGGATTCCCGTGTAGGTCGCATCATCAGGCCGGATGAATTTCTCTTTGATCACTGTTCGTGCTCTTACGTTTACCTCCGGATCCAAAGATCCGTCGGCTGCGTGCAGAGGAGATATATGCATCTTTCCCACCTTTCCTTGCTACTCAGCAACATCCCTGTGTCTAAAAATATGATATCATATGAGTATGAGAAGTCAATATCGAGTGACTTGCAATCGTACCATTTTTATGGTAAAAGAAAGATCGCTTGATCTGTCCGGAAAGGAGTAAGGTGATGAGTTCATTGGTATGTGTAATGGTCCGAGGTGGACCGGGTATGGTCGACGAAAAGGTGCAGCAGGCGCTCCAGATGACGGCGTGCGATCTACATCTTTCTAAAAGGGATTGCGTAGCTATACGGAGCGACTTCTGTGCCGGCATTATCGAAACCCAGTGGAAGACACTTATGATCGGGAGCTGTTCGGGGGTGTTGTTCAAGGCTACTGTCGACGATGGTCTCGGCAATCCCTATGAAGTCAACTTTCTGCTCAATAGACGCGATCTTGAGGCTGGTGCGGATTTTCTTCAAGCAAGTTTCGAAGCACAAGAGTGCACATGGGTCCCATTAGGTTCAGATCCATTGCCGTATTCGTTATCCGAGCTCGAAAATTTTGGTCGCGGAAATCGTAACGGACACTAATCACGGTGTGATCCTAAAAAAGAAAAGAGCCTCACGCAGATGATTCTGTGCGAGGCTCTCAATTTTTCCTGATCAAAGATCTGGGTCTTCCGCTTGTCCATGGGTCGGCACTTCACCACCCATATCCGGCGTGAGATTGATCAGATATCCGCCGTCAACGACCAAAGTGCTTCCCGTCATATAGTTTGCAAGGCTCGACGACAAGAAGAGGATAGGACCGGCTACTTCTGCGGCCCATCCGCGCCGTGCGAGCGGAATGCGTCTGCGATACGGATCGAGAATAGAAGAACTGCTCGCACGTACCGCTCCCATACCTTCGGTCTTGATCGCCCCAGGGATGACAGTGTTGACATTGATTCCTTTGGGCGCGAGCTCGATAGCGAGCGAATGAGTCAATCCAAGGATAGAGGATTTCGCGATTTGATAGCTCGTACCTGGCGCATGTGCCGCGAGTCCTTGCACAGAGCTCACGTTGACGATCTTGCTACCGGGGCGCATATGTGGCACGCAAGCGCGGACCATATTAATGTACCCGAAGAGGTTCACCTCAATGATCCGCCGCATGTCCTCACGAGGCATGTCGATCAAGTTGCCACGGTCGTTGAATTCGATACCCGCGTTGTTTACGAGGACATCGATTCGCTCGAAGGTGGCGACTACTGTCTGTATTGCACGAGCAACATCTATTTCATGGGACACATCCGTATGTATGAACATCCCGACGTCTTCCGCGAAGACCTTGCCTTCCGTGTCATCGAGGTCGAGCACCGCCACGTTTGCATCGGCTTTGGCGAACATCTCTGCAGTAGCCCTGCCAATCCCCGACACGCCGCCGGTGATCACCACGACTTTATCCTTGAAGTTGAAGACCGTGTCTGTAGTCTGGGTAGGATAGTTTGCCACCATCCGCTGCTCCTGTAGTTCGATTTTTCTAAAGAAAACCATATACTAAAAATGTGTCGTTGTCAAATAAAAAAGCGCCGCAGGGGTCGCCTGCGGCTTTGGATGGATTTACGAAAGATTGAGTGTGATGTCCACGATCTCGTTGGTCGAGCGATCAAACGTGACAGCGCACACTTCGGCGTTGCCGATCGCGGCAGCTCCAAAGATCCCTTCAAAGCGAATTTTACCGAAGAGTGCCAGGAAGTTACCTAGTATCGCGCCATGTGTCACGCATACGATTGGTCCATCACTGTCATGGTATTGGAGACTCCTCTTGGTCATAAATAATAGGAGTCGATCAACGGCTTCTCGTGGTGTTTCGGCATCGGGGGCCATTGAATAGCGATAGTCGAGCTGATCGGCCAGCCTCATTCCCTGGAGTCGTTGGTATTCATCTGTGAGCAACAATTTGACCTCTTCATTCGTGCGTCCTTGAAGCGCATCACCGACAAAGCGTTCGCGTAGAAGCCGATCAATGATCGGTACGACCCTAACCTCATTTCCGATGATCGTAGCCGTCTCCAATGCTCTGTTTAGGTCTGATGAGTACACGGCGATAAGGTTGAGATGTTTTATCGCGGTGGTGCGCTCGAGTGCTTGTTTGCGGCCGAGATCAGTCAATGGAGACTCTTGTGTCCCCAAGACAAGATCCGATACGTTTCCTTCCGCCTGCCCATGCCGGACAAAAAGGAAGAGGGTAGAGTTTGTCATGATATGAATATACTCCGTGTTTTCGATCCTCAGAACATCATCCGCGGATCACCTCGAATCTCGGGCAGGGGACGATGAAGGCACCGCCTCCTTTGAGGAAGTCTTGTTCGCGGCGGACGAACGATTCGATGAAGTGCCACGGGAGCACGAAGAGGTAATCAGGCTTGGCCTTGCGCATGTCTTCGTCGGATGCGATCGGGATGTTGGTGCCGATGGTCTTGAGGCCATATTTGGCAGGCTGGCGCTCTGCGATGCCGTCGAGGAGGCGGTTGTCGATGCCCCACCACTGGAGGAGCGTATTGCCCTTGGTCGAGGCGCCGTAGCCCCAGATCTTCTTGCCCTTGGCCTTTTCGGTGCGGAGGAATTGCAAGGTCTCATCGCGCAGGTCGCAGGATCGCTGATAGAAATCCAGGTAGGTCTGCGGATCAGTGAGTCGAAGTTCTTTTTCGTATGCAAGAATCGACTGTACACGATACTCGGCGACGTCGCGATAGGGAGCGGATGCAAATGTGGTCGGGTCGGCACTGGCCTTGCGCATATAGACACGGAAACTGCCACCGTTCACATCGTTGAGTTGGCAATCGACGATCTCAAGATCGTGCGAGTCGACGAGGAATTTGAGCGCGCTCAGGCTGTAGTATTTGAGGTGTTCGTGGCAGATGTTGTCGAAGGCGAGCTGTTTGAGCATGAGCGGCAAGTAGCTCATCTGCATGACCCAGATGCCGTCGTCGTCGAGCACATCATAGATATCCTGTACAAAAGTGTGCGGATCTTCGAGATCGTAAAACATTGCGATCGAGGTGATGACCTTGGCGCGCTTATCTTTGTACGGTGATGTGCGAAAAGCTTCGGCGTTGAAATAGTCATTCACGATAAGATTCGCATGCTTCTGCGAGATCTCTTTGTAGTCGTTGGGATCATAGCCGATGCGAATCACTTCTTTTGGTACATGCGAGAGGAGTGTGCCGTCGTTGCAGCCGATGTCGATCCAGAGATCGCTTTTGCCGACGCGCATTTGTTTGGCGGTCGACGTGGCGATCTGCTTGAGCTCTTCGACCATCGATTCATTGGTGTCCGAACGGTACCAGTATTCGCGGTACATCTCGTCCGACGGCGCGGTATGTGCGAGCTGGACGAGGCCTGAGCTTGGTGCGAGCATCATTTCGAGCGGGACTTTTTGGGAAAGAGTAGGTTGTGCGTCTTTTGGCAAGAAGCCGGAAAGATAGAGATCACCGAGCGAAAAGAGTGGGATGAGTGGCTCGCCCGATATGCGGCAGGTATTTCGCTTCAAGACGGCTCCCATAAGTGGAGCGATTGTATCACGATAGTTTTGGGCCCGACTACTTGACGAAGGTCGTTTTGTGTACGCTGTAGATACTCGCCTCACTCTGGATTCGGTGATATTGTGAGATTATCTATGGCAGTCAAAAAGACCACTCAAAATGCTCCCGTCAAATGGGTCGCGGTGTCGGGCGGCTTCGATCCGCTCCATATCGGGCATGTGCGTATGCTTCAGGAGGCGCGCAAGTTGGGCGACAAGCTCGTGGTCATACTCAACAACGACAACTGGCTGCGCAACAAAAAAGGCTTCGTTTTTATGCCGCAAGCAGAGCGCGCCGAGCTGATCGGTGCGTTCCCATTCGTCGACAAGGTAGTCTTTACCGACCACAAGCCAAGCGACCCTGATCGATCGGTCGCACGCGCGCTCCGCAAGCTCAAGCCCGCGATCTATGCCAATGGTGGCGATCGAGACACCAAAGACGCGAAGAATCCGGCGTCATCTTTGAATGCCGATCAGCTTGCCTGCAAAGAATGCGGCATTGAAATGGTCTTTGGTGTCGGCCAAGGCGGCAAGGTGCAGTCGTCTTCGTGGATGGTACGCGATGCGATCCGTGCGAGCGTACGCGGCGTGCGACCATGGGGAGAATTTTATGGGTGGAATCGAGGTACGCAGTGGTACCTCAAGACCCTCCACATCAAACCCAAAAAGCGCTTGAGCCTGCAATACCACAATCAGCGCAGCGAATACTGGATGCTCGTCGAGGGTGATGCCACTGCGACCACGGGTACCAATGGCCGCACACTCACACAGACCAAACTGGTCAAGAACGAGCTCTTCCATGTGCCGCTCGGTACGATCCATCGGCTCGAATCCAAGAAGGGTGGTGTCCTGATCGAGATCGCGATAGGCGAATTCGACGAAAATGACATCGTGCGCCTCGAAGACGATTTTGGTCGACACAAATCATGATCTCGTATGCGATGACTCATCAAGTATCGACGATTTGATACTACATAAGAAACTGCGGCTATGTTTCTTATTCTGCATTGTATCGGTTGAAATGTAAACAGCGCCCGTGGATTTCACAAGTAAACAGTCTGCGAGTTACGAGGTCGTTTGAGTAAATCATAGTATGATATGCATGAGAACATGAAAAGAAAAAAACTCATCTCACTAGTTTTTGGTACACGACCAGAAGCGATAAAAATCGCTCCTATTGTGCATGTGTTGCGAAATCAAGATGATATCGCATTTCACATTTGTGTCACTGGTCAACATAGAGAAATGCTCGATCAAGTATTAGAAATATTCAATATCAATCCTGATGTGGATCTTTCTGTCATGAAGCACCATCAAAATCTTTCAGAACTTACTGCCACCCTGCTCACTTCGATGAGTGACTATTTAGATACGGTAAAGCCTGATCTCGTATTGGCTGAAGGAGACACAACGACTGTTTTTGTGACTGCTCTTTCATGTTTTTATAAAAAAATTCCTTTTGGACATATTGAGGCAGGTTTGCGCACTTACGATCTTACCGCGCCGTGGCCTGAGGAGGGGTATCGTGTGCTTACAAGCCGTCTCAGTACGCTACACTTTGCCCCCACAGAACATGCTCAAGAAGCTCTCATTAAAGAAGGAGTTTCTCAAAAAGATATTTTTATAACAGGCAATACAGTGATTGACGCTCTGAACTATGCGCTCATGTATGCATCGACGCAGGAGGATGTACTAAAACAGATACTACCGCCTTCAATCTTTGATTCAACACGCAAAGTCGTGCTTATTACCGGGCATAGGAGAGAGAGTTTTGGCGGGGGGCTGGAGAGGATTTGCAAAGCAATTTATACGCTTGCCAAAGAATTTCCAGATGTCGACTTCGTGTATCCTGTGCATCTAAATCCCGAAGTGCAGAATGCTGCAAACAGTGTTTTACAAGTTGATCAATTGCCCAATATCTATCTTTTAAAGCCGTTGAGCTACATACCGTTTGTGTGGATCATGAAGCGTTCCACTTTTATCATTACTGATTCTGGGGGTATCCAAGAAGAGGCTCCATCTTTGGGAAAACCAATACTGGTTACACGTGCAGTTACAGAGCGTCCTGAAGGTGTCAGGACCGGGAATGCTGTTATTGTTGGTACCGATAATGAGAAAATTGTCTCCCTAGGCTCGCAATTACTGACTGATCCCGGTTTTTATGCTTCAATGTCTGAGGCAGTAAACCCGTATGGCGATGGTCATGCGGCGGAAAAAATCGTTTCGTTGTGTATTGATTACTTAAACCGCAAATAAATTTATGCTCATAGGTTTTATTGGACAAGGATATGTAGGGAAAAATTATGCCAATGATTTTGAAAATCGGGGTTTTTCTGTAGTTCGCTATTCGCTTGAGGAACCCTATATAAAAAATAAATCGCGCATTAAGGAATGCGATGTTGTGTTCATTGCCGTCCCGACGCCGAGTACTCCAAAAGGATTTAATGCAGAAATATTGGAAGGAACGTTCTCACTTATAAAGGATGGCGCAATTGTGGTTATTAAGTCGACAATCCTACCGGGGATGACCGAGCAGTTTCAGGCGAAATACCCGCAATTTGTATTTCTATTTTCACCTGAATTTTTGCGTGAAGTTACTGCAGCAGAAGATGCCGCACATCCCTATTCTAATATTGTTGGTTATTCGAAGACACACGTCGTGCATCGTGAGGCTGCAGAACAGGTGCTTTCGCTGCTACCTAAGGCGGCTGCGTCTATTATATGTACCAGCACGGAAGCTGAGTTAATAAAATATGCACAGAATGTTTCGGGATATATTGATATCATGACGTTCAATGTGTTTTATGATCTTGCGCAAAAACTTGGCGCGGATTGGGGACCGATCTTGCAGGCGATGCGCGCCGATCCAAATATTCCCAGTAGATTCGCAAACCCTATTCATAAAAGCGGTCGCGGTGCCGGAGGGCATTGTTTGATCAAAGATATGGCGGCGCTCCGTGGATTTTTTGCGGAACATGTTAATGATGTTGATGGTCTGGCCTTCCTCGAAGCCGCTGAACAAAAAAATATCAGTTTGCTAAAGATTTCAAAAAAAGATCTTGATTTATTATATGGGGTATACGGTGACAATTAATATGCGTCTGCTTTTCATCACACAGAAAATACACAAAGATGATGATGACCTTGCGTTCACTATTTTGTGGGTGCAGGAATTTATTCGGCAAGGGGTAGATGTTCAGGTCATTTGTCTTGAAAAAGGCGTATTTGACGATTCATTCCCGGTACATTCGTTATATAAGGAACGCGGAGCGGGTCTGTTTACCCGCATAATGCGCTTTTTTAAGCTCATTTTTTCTTTGGAGTATGATGCGGTATTCGTTCATATGAATATGGAATATGTAACGCTTGGCGGATGGTGGTGGCTCACTAAGAAGCCTCTCTATATATGGTATACCCACTACACTATGCATATACATCTGTGGTTGGCAGGGATATTCGCTAGGAAAATGTTTGCCGCCACTTCACAAAGCATGCCTCAATACGATGGAAATCCCAAAAAAGTCGTTACCGGTCATGGAATTGACACTCAGTATTGGTTGTCGGAAGTGGACACACATCCTGTTACAAAATCAGTCCATGAGATCATTTCGGTTCACAGACTGAGTCGTTCAAAACGACTGGACATCGCAATTCACGCCATCGCACTGTTACCAAGCCAGTACTCACTTACTGTGTACGGTCGACCGGTGGATCAAGAATATTATAAAGAGTTACTCGCGCTCGTGAAAAAAGAAAACCTCGAATCACGCGTGCATTTTATGGGCCCGGTTCCTATGGGGGACTTAAAATATGTTTACCCTAAATACTCCATAATGATCAACATGGCATCAGAAACCATTGATAAAACCATGCTTGAAGGGATGCTTTTTGGCGTGTTTCCCATAACGACAAAAGGCAATGCGCAGGCCATCGGCATAGACGTGTATCCTGAAAAAGATACACCCGAGAGCGTAGCTCAGTTGATATTGTCACAAAAGATCAATACATATAAAAACAACGATCTGCGCGCTATTGTTGAAAGTCGTCACGGACTACGAGCACTCATCACTCGTCTCAATGAATATATTGTCCATGGAAAATAAGACCAACTCTATATGGTCGCCTAAGATTATTTATGTGTGGAATTAACGGATTCAATTGGGAAGAGCGTGAGCTCATCGACAAGATGAACGATACCACCAAGCATCGCGGTCCCGATGGGACGGGTGCGTATTGTGGGGGTGGTGTATCGCTCGGGCACAATAGGCTCGCGATCATCGACCTGCGGCCCGAGGCCGCTCAGCCGATGACGAGCGCCGATGGCAATACGACAATCGTCTTCAACGGCGAGATCTACAATTTTCAAGAATTAAAAAAAGAGCTCGCCGATTATCCGTACAAGACTATGGGTGATACCGAGGTGATCCTCGCCGCATATCAGAAATGGGGGACTGATGCCTTTACCCGGCTTAACGGCATCTTTGCTTTTGCGATCTGGGATGCTGCCCAGAAGAAGCTCATCCTCGCGCGCGATCGCGGCGGCGTCAAACCGCTCTATTATCACTCCGACGGCAAGCGGCTGATATTTTCTTCCGAGATCAAAGCGATTCTCGATCACGACATCGCGCGCGAGCTCGATCGCGAATCGCTCGTGCACTACCTGCGCGTGCTCTATGTGCCCGCACCGCATACCATGTTTAGGCAGATCAAGAAGCTCGAGCCCGGGCATATGCTCACGCTCCAGGGCGGCGTCATGTCCATGCGGTCGTTCGTCGATCCTGCGCATGGTGCGTATACAGGCAGGATCACCGATACGGCACTGCGCGAGGTGATCGATGCCGCCGTCACGCGCCAGCTTGTATCAGACCGTCCGCTTGGTATTTACCTATCGGGAGGGTTCGATTCGTCGATCATCCTCGACAGTGCTTCGCGAGTACGTAGCTCCATCAATACCTTTAGTACGGGCTTCACACTTGATGCTGACGAGACGCCCGAGAAATACAACACCGACCAAGCACTCGCCCGTCGCACTGCCGAATACTATGGTGCGACACATCACGAGGTGATGCTCTCTAGCGACGATGTTGCGGAGATTTTTGAAAGAATGGTGTGGCACCTCGACGAGCCCACCGGTAATACGACTGCGATCCCGATGATGTGCCTCGCCCATTTCACCAAGCCCCTGGCCACGGTCGTTTGTGGCGGCGACGGCGGAGACGAGCTCTTTGGCGGATATGAGCGCTACCGATTGAGTCTGCTCTCCTCGTATTACCGCATGTTGCCGCCGCCGCTGCGCGCGATCGGAGATCGACTCAATAGTAAGGTTGGAAAGCTCGATACCGCGCCGGGAGTTGATCGTTTTGCTCGGTTTCTCTTTCAGAAGGACGATGTGCTCACGCGGGTGCTCCGGTCTGGGACCCAGCTCGACGTGACGCGCTCCTTTTTCAAGGACAAATTCTTTGCGAAGCCCATGAAGGGGAGTTTCGAAGATATATTCATGGATGTCGATCGGCGGTCCTGGCTCGTCGACGAAAGTCTCATGCAGACTGACAAGATGTCGATGTCGGCGGGTGTAGAAGCGCGCGTGCCTTTTCTCGACAACGAAGTTGTCGCCTTTGCGGCGCGCATACCGCGCTCGCAGAAACTCACCCTCACACAGTCCAAGCGCATGCTCAAGCGCGCCTTCCGCGGCAGATTGCCCGAGTATCTCTATAGCGAGCCTAAGCGCGGATGGTTTCCGCCTGCTGGCAGGTGGCTTCGCCACGAGCGCTTCGGCGCGCTCGCGCGCGAGATACTTTCTCCCTCATACTGCGAAGCGACGCGTGATCTCTTCCAGTGGGACGAGATCGAGGCGATGCTCAAAGGGCATCAGGATTCGAGCGAGTATCACCTCACCATGCTCTGGGCACTCATGGTCTTCCAGTCCTGGGCGAAGCAGTATCGCATTACCCTGTAAACTGATCCCTACCAATTGCCTCCACCGACTATTCCTCGCACCCAACCTAACCCAAACCACCCACCCATTAAAAGCAGACTACTCGCAAAGTCTTAGGCTGCTTTCATTTGGTAGGAGACGGATATACACTAAACGTGCACGGTCGCGTATACTTAGTGTATGGGAAAAATAGAAGAATCAGGAAGAAAAAGAAAAAGACGGAAAGACGTTACGTCTTTTGTGTTGGGCACGGTTGCTCTCACGGGGATGCTCGGGGTTGCCATGGTGGCACCAAACGTTCTTAGTGCAATGGGGAAGCTCGGACTTGTCCCCGGTCGTCGCCAAAAAGAGATTATTAATCGTGCTCGCGATCGTCTGGTGCGAGATGGGCTCTTAGAGCGTGATGGTTTCAAACTAAAGCTGACCTCTAAGGGAGAGGCGGTACTCCGCCGCCTAGAAGCTCGAGATTTTGCATCGCAGGCGCCGAAACGATGGGATGGTAAGTGGCGAGTACTTATATTTGATATTCCCGAGTACCGAAAGGGATTGCGAGACAAGGTGCGCCGTGCACTCCGCAGTATTGGTTTTGTGAGGCTTCAAAATAGTGTATGGGCTTATCCGTATGATTGCGAGGATTTGATCGCGCTTCTGAAAGCCGACTTCAAGGTAGGTAAAGACATGTTGTATATGATCGTCGAAGAGTTGGAAGGAGATTGGCATCTCAAAAAATATTTCAAAATAGGGTAGTTGCAAGTGCCACGAACATCACAAGTATCATAAGTGTCGTAAGTACTGCAAAGACTGTAATTTTGCAGCAAATATCGCATACACTAACTTTACGCGACCGCGCAAAATTAGTGTATAGATCAGAAGAGTGGGTGTGGAGCTGATGAGTAGGGGTGTGGAGGTAAAAAGCAAATCCCTTCGCTTGCGGCGAAGGGGACGTGGCTAATGCCAAATGTATGTGTATGATATTTAGGTATCCACAAAAGGTCAATTGAAATATGAAAATCGTTTACATAGTAAATGCGCGCCTGCCCAACAAAAAGGCTTATGGCATACAGGTCGCCAAGATGTGCGAGGCTTTTGTCGAAGCGGAGATCGATCTGGAGCTTGTGATCCCGCGCACGCACGCCTCGTCGATCGCGACACTCAAGGATGCCTACAAACTCCGCGTCGATATACCGACCACGATCCTTCCCGGGCTCGACCTGTATGCTTCCGGCCGCATCCCATTTTTTATCAGCTCGTGCGTATTTATCATCACGAGCAGTATCTATCTGCTGTGGAAGCGTATGCGAGGAGAGGGGTGCATTGTGTACACAATAGACATGGATACGTTTTCTTTTTCGTTACTCCCGCTCCTCGGGTTTCCTGTCGTGGCCGAGATGCATGATATCAAGCCATGCAATATATTCACGCGATTTTTCTTCAAGCACGTGAAGTTGCTTGTGGTGACCAATACGCAGATTCGAGATGCACTGTGTGATCGATTTGATATTTCATCAGACAAGACCATCATCGAGCCCAATGGTGTCGACCTTGATCTCTTTGCTCATGCTTCTTCGCAGGGGGAAGTGCGAAAGCGACTTCATATTCCGCAAGACAAAAAGATCGCACTCTACGTGGGGCGATTCTACGAATGGAAAGGTCTCGATATCCTCGTCGATGCCGCAAAGCAGGCACCTGCGCTGGATTGGTACGTGGTGGGGGATACGACCGAAGTATTTACCAAGGTCACCGGGCGGACCTCACTCCCGGCCAATCTCCACATTGCAGGCGAGTGCGAGCCGAGCGACGTGCCCCTGTGGCTCGCCGCCGCCGACACACTGCTCATCCTCGGCACCAAGCACAATGACCAGTCATATCGCCACACCGCGCCGATGAAGGTCTATGAATATATGGCCGCTCGCCGCCCCATCGTCGCCTCCCATACCCCTGCGCTCACGAGTATCATCGGAGAGTCGGATGCCATCTGGTACGAGCCCGACGATGCCGAGAGTCTCGCCCGAGCGACCGAGCGAGCGATCACCGAGCCCAATCCAAACACCATGGAGAGAAATCTCCGATCAGCCCAAGCCCACAGCTGGGCCGCTCGTGTAGACCGGATCACAAGCCTATTTTAGCCCCGCCGCATTTCTTCGATCCCTGTTCGTAAAACAGGCAAGTCACTTTTGATGGTGTTCCAAACGGCGTCGATATCGACGGATGGATAATCGTGAATAAGAAAATCACGCATCGCGGCGGCCGGACGCCATTGGATATGCGGATGTGCCGTGCGTATTTCGTCGGGGATCTTCTTTGCGGCTTCACCGATGATCTCCAGGTTCCTCACGACGGCATCGGTGGTCTTTGAGTCGGCACGAAATTGATCGATGTTCAATCCCTCGACATATGTCTCGATGCGCGTGATCGCGGTAATGATGTCGTCGAGATACACGTTTACATCGCGAGGAGCGGAAGTCATAGAATATCGACGGCATCGTTGAGGATCCGTTCTCGAAGCGCAGATTTGACCGTCCCATATTCGATCAGGTCGACTTTTTTTTGGAGCGAATCTTCGAGGTCGTTTTTGATCGTCAAAAATGAAAACAAACTGTACGGCCGCGGCATTTCTATGAGAATATCGACATCGCTTGCAGAGGTATCGTCTCCGCGCGCTGTTGAGCCAAATATCGCCGCCTTCCGCACATGGGCGCGTTCCAAAATAGGCACTATTTTTGATTGAATTTCAGCTTTTACCATAAAAACAATTATACCACACAAAGTAGCTCGGAAATACAGCTGGTCCGCCCGTGTGGCGTGGATCGTGGCGCGGTTTAGTTAATTCTACCGAAAATCCGCGTCGGTCCGCACAAATATTGCATCGAGTTGGTAGAGTTTGTCATCGCGGTCGAAGCCTGAGCACAGGTCGTAGACCGAGAATCCCTGATCGCGCAGGTAGGAGACCACATCGCCCAATTCCGCTCCGCCCTCGTATTTTCGTGAGACCGATAATTCGGTGACCACAGCGACGCATTTCTTGAGGGTTTCGGTCGCACCGCGCAATACATCCATCTCGGCGCCTTCGACGTCGATCTTGAGCAAGAAAGATGCGCCCGAATCGATCTCGGGCTGTACTATAGAATCAAGTGTTTTTACGGGTACTTGTACTGGTTTGTGATCACTCAGATAATCCGATTTGTATGCAGTCGAATATGCATGATTGTCATAGGTATACAGAGTGACACTGCCTTCTTCCGGTCCGCAAAAGACATTTGCAGATCGTGCACCATGGCCGAGAGACTGTTCGATCTTTTTTAGTCGCTCCGCATTGGCCGGGTCGGCTTCTATGAGGATGTATTTGTGTTTGGTAGGGGGGAAGGTCGCATACAATTCAGGCGAGCCGTAGTCGACGCCTACATCGATCACATGCGAAGGAGTGATAATCCGAGACAGTTTCTCCAACCCCATGTCCAATGAGCGCATGGGAGTATCAATCTTAAGTATCTTCACTCCGAGCCGACGACCGATAGTCTTGATTATGTTTTTCATAAGTGCTTTCTTGTTGTGTTTGTATAATATCACACCCACTTGTATTGTTGGAATGATTTTTCTGAGTGTATAATGTAGGCATTATTATTTGCTTCTATTTTTACATGAACAAATTCAATGGACTCCTTGTTTCTGGGATCGCGGCATTGGTCCTTGTAGTGGTGCCGAGCAGCGCATCTGCCGTGGTATTAAGTATAAATGGCCAGAGTGGCACCGCGCAGACCCTAGCCACAACGACCGCGTCTACGACCACGATGCATATGAAGATTGTCAGTGCTTCAAACACACACACATTCCAGTGGGATGCGACTCCATGGCTTTTGGCGCAAGGAGGCACTGGCGCGACCTCATTTACCGAAGGATCAATACCATTCATCTGGGGAGGGGTCTTCGCTCAGGATAACGGTCAGCTTTATTGGAATAATACCGACAGCATTTTGAGTATTGGCGGCACAGCGACCGCCGCAAAAGTGAATATCAAAGGATCGGGTAGTCTCGATCTGCTCAATGTCGCCACATCCGGAGGATTACCTGCTTTGTATGTCAAATCTTCTGGCAATGTAGGCGTTGGTAATTCAACTCCCGCACATGCACTCGACGTATCTGGTGCAATCTATAGTAGATTGGTGACAGCTACGTCCTCTACGATCAATTGGAACAATGGCAATGTGCAATCATTCACCCTTACTGCCAGTACTACGCTGACATTCACAGGTGGACAGGCAGGCGGCGTGTACAAACTCATTCTTAAACAAGACAGTACCGGTGGTTGGCACACAAACTGGCCATCCGATATTCAATGGCCGAATAGCGGCGCAAAGCCATCCGTAACAACAACTACAAATGGAAAAGACGTGATTAATTTTGTGAAAGACGTGGATGGATTTTATCTTGGATCTTACGCGCTCAAATATGCCACGAGTACAGCCTCCGCGAATCTCGTTGACTATCTGGTAGTTGCGGGAGGAGGGGGAGGTGGTATTAGTCAGACCAATGATGGTGGTAACGGGACCGGTGGAGGAGGGGCAGGTGGTGTTAAAACAGGAAGTAGTTATGCTGTAACAACAGGATCATATACGGTTACAGTCGGAGCTGGAGGTGCTGCACATACAACAGGCAGCGATTCTGTTTTTGGTTCGATAATTGCGCATGGCGGAGGTGCGGGAGGAAATGGTACTAACTCCGTAGGAGGAGCAGCGCTTGGAGGTGACGGTGGATCAGGGGGCGGAGGAGGGTTCCTCGTGAACTCAGGCGGCAGTCCGATTGGAAGTGAAGGATACGGGGGTGGTACTGGGGTGGGTGGATATAGTGGCGGTGGCGGCGGGGCCGGTGGTGTCGGGGATACTCCGGGCACCGGCGGTATCTACAATGCTAATGGAGGTGTAGGTATTGTAAATCCAATCACGGGTTCTACGGTGGGTGAAAATGTATCAGGAACGTACTATCTCGCTGGCGGGGGAGCCGGTAGTGTGGCCGATGGGACCGCTACTGCTAATGGAGGTTATGGTGGTGGAGGTAATGGAGCGCCCCTTAATACCACTGGTACAGGTGGTGCAGGAACACCGAATACAGGTGGCGGCGGAGGTGGCGCGAATGGATTCGGAGCATCAGGTGGAGCAGGGGGCTCAGGTGTTGTGATCATTCGATATCCTACGGGATCTGTGAACGCCACTGGTGGAGTTGTTACAACGCTCGGTGATTATACGATTCATACGTTTACGTCGAATGGGACATTCACAGTGTCTAATTAATTGCCACACCCCATTCGATTCATAGCCATGAACACTCTCAAGAAAATCATCAACAAGCTCAAACATGTGAACTATACCGAAGTGATCTTCGACGCTCCGATCGTCGAGCGGGTCTTTGGCGTCCGTATCATGAAGCCGCGCCGCATCGGCGTGATCTTTGAGCAAGTGCACCTCAAGCGATTCCTCCCGCACTACCGGGTGGACTGCGTCTTTGATGTGGGAGCCAATGAAGGCCAGTACGCGATGATGCTCCGCCGCACCGGATACAAGGGCCCGATCATTTCTTTCGAGCCGGTCCCGCGGGCCCTCGAGAAGCTTCGCAAGAATGCCAAGAAGGATCCCAATTGGTTTGTCGAGGCGGTCGCGCTCGATAGCACCGCGCGCGATACGACCTTCAAGGTCATGGCGATCGATCAGTTCAGCTCGCTCAACATGCCCTCTGACAAAGAGGCTGGCAATACACTCAAGAAGAGCAACACGCTCGTCACCGAGATCCCTGTCAAGACCGTGACACTCAAGGAGATGTACGACAAATACCAGGCCAAGCTCGGCTTCAAGCGCCCGTATCTCAAGATGGACACCCAGGGGAGCGACCTCGCGATCGCACAGGGATCAGAGGGGATACTCGAGCATTTTGTCGGGATCCAGAGCGAGCTTTCGATCAAGAAGCTCTACGAGGGGATCCCCGATTATACCGAGGTGATCGCCTTTTATCGCTCCAAAGGCTTCGAGCTCAGCACCTTCGTCCCCAACAACGCCGGTACCTTCCCATACCTCATAGAGACTGATGTGATCTTGTACAACAAGAAGTTTGAGTCCTAGTGGATCTTGTAATTACAGGGATCGCGCAACCAGACTATTTCTTGAGAAATTCGTCTATGTGCTTTAGGTATTGCGCATAATCTCCGATCTCTCCCTTGATCTGATCCACCATGAATTTCAGATCGACTTTGCCGTATTTGTGCACGATCTGATTACGTAGCCCGACAGAAGGCGCGATCTTGCGTGCAAAGTCCGTCGGGATCACGCCGTGTTCCCCGAGCGTGATAAATGTACTTTGATAATCTTCGGGTACATTGAAGCCCGACTCACCGATGATGTAGGTATTGATATCGATAGACGTATCGACTATGAGCTGGAAAAGGCGTTCAATGGCATGGAGCACGACACTGTCGTCGATGATCTCGCGCGACTCTCTTTGAAGGAGTGGCTGAAGCTCGCCGAGGTAATCTTTGACGGCGACCAGCTTATTGATGACGACCTCGTGGCTGATCATACTGTCTGCAGGTACTTGTGAAGCGCCGCTTCTCGCATGGCATAGAGCGGTTTCGCCTCGACATAACGCTTGAATGCGTAGATCTGGAATTCATCAAACACGCTCGGATCTTTCTCGTATAGGACGATCCCTTGATCCGCCACTTGCTTGAGAAAGAGGGGAGCTTTGCCGGCGAGGTCCACGAGCTCAAGGTCTTTGATCCGGAGCTTTTCCGTAAACTCCATTTGCATCTCGGCGATCTCGAGCATGTTTTTGGGTTGTATCGAAAAGAAGGCGATATCTGTGTCGGATCCCGCATGGGTCTTGCCGGTGGCCTGCGAACCAAAAAGCACCACGAGTGAAAGTCCGTGTTTCTCGGCGAGACCCTTCAGCACCTCTGCGTTAATTGACTTCATATCCACATAATAGCATAAAATCCACGCCAACAAAGGCACCCCGTAGCATGACTATTCTACAGCGAAATGCCGAAAAGTCGTGACTTTTCGGCAGGCTGAGGGGTTGATAAGTGAGTTTTTGTTATTATATAGCCAAACCTTGCGCCTGGTTTAGTTTTTGGTATACTTTTCCTGAAGCATAGTTTAGGAATAAGGTATATATATGTATAAGCGCGCTATTGAGCCACGAATCGTCTCCGATCTGCATCACGGAAAGGTGATCATTATTTATGGTGCACGGCAGGTAGGTAAGACGACACTTGCGAAGAAGATCCTTGCCGAACACGGTGCAGGAGGACTTTATTTTGACTGTCAGGTGCGTACCGTCCACGACTTTCTTGTGCCCGATCCGGATGTCGTGAAGGCCCGCATCGGGGACGCGCGCATGGTCATATTCGATGAGGCGCAATACGTGCCCGATATCGGGCGTACGCTCAAGGTATTTCATGATCGTTATCCGGAGGTGCAGATCATTGCGACGGGTTCGTCGAGCTTTGACCTCGCCCGGAAAACCGCCGAATCAATGGCAGGGCGAACGCGCGAATATATCCTATACCCGCTATCGGTCGCCGAAGTCATCGGCACTATCGGCCGTGCGGCGTTTGATGAACGGTACGAGATATTCCTTCGCTACGGATTCTACCCCGGCATCATCGGTGCCCCCGAGGACAAGAAGACCGCTGATCTTGAAAGCTTGCAGGCAAACGCCCTCTACAAAGACATACTTGCGCTCGAAGGCGTGCGCAAACCGCAGGTATTGGTGGATCTGCTCAAACTACTTGCGCTCCGCACTGGATCGGAGGTATCGGCGCATTCACTCGCCAATCACCTCAACACGAGCCTGGTGACCATATCAAAATATCTCGACATACTCGAAAAGATGTTTATCATCACACGATTGCGCGCATTTTCGCGCAACCCTGGCAAGGAGATACGGAAGGGGTACAAAGTTTATTTCCTCGATATCGGCATGCGCAACAGTATCTTGCAGAATCACAATCCGATGGATATTCGGCAGGATGTAGGTGCTCTTTTTGAAAACTATTTTATCGTCGAGAGGATCAAACGATTGAGTAATGAGGGTGTCGCGGCGAGTCACTACTTCTGGCGTACGACAGATCAGAAAGAGATCGATCTTATTGAGGATCGCGATGGTGCATTGTACGGATATGAATGCAAGTGGTCGGATGGGTCTGTGGCGCTGGCAGCACGGCGGTTTGGCGAGCTGTATCCCGGGAGTTCGATCGAGGTGGTGACCAAGGCTTCAGCTACGGGCCTACTGGCATAACGCGGGCGGGCACCTTCCCGTATCTCATAGAGGCAGAATTGTGCTCAATTCTGGCAGATCGAGTACGATCTGCACTGGATTTTCTAAGACGGGGGTACCGTCAAGAAAATCTGGCGCACCACGGTGCCGTAGCTCCTTGAGATCAATTTTTCTTAGCGGTAAGCCGCTTTAGTAAAATGGCCATGCCCTTGTGGTGAGACCGATGTGATCTTGTACAACAAGAGGTTTGATTCATAAAAATCTCCTCATAAAGAATGTACATACACTAACTTTACGCACGTGCGTAGGGTTAGTGTATGTAGCGTGTCTTGTGGACGTATTAGAAACACACGTACATCGCGTGTATAATGTGAGCATTATTATTTACCACTCGTGTCCCGTTAAAAATCAAACAACGAAGCCATATTTTCAAAACCCTTGACGTTGTTTTGTAGCTTGCGCTCGGAAAATAGCTCAACCAAGCCGTTTTTGTCGAATAGCGACACGCTCAATATCTGTAGGATTT
>JACROD010000017.1 GCA_016214605.1 Candidatus Kaiserbacteria bacterium | reverse complement strand
TGTTTCGAGTGGCGTTTCTTGAAGATGTATTCGAGGCATGCATCCTCGGAAGGAAACCGCTTCCGCAAACTACGGATGCCAAATCGGCTACTCATGCCAACAAGTATATCGCCAAATTGTGCCGTGTGGGGATACGCACCTACAACTGCCCGATCCGGGGATGAGACGTATCAGCAGCTACCCGACGTACGTCTTGAGCGTGAAGATCCAATCTTCATCTTGATCTTCATCGGCAAGCTTCTGACGCAGGAGCCATTCGAGATAGCCTTTGTCCGTCTTTGCTACATCGGCGACGCGGGTGCCTTTGTATTTGCCGAATTGGAATACCGCAATAAAAGACGGGGTGGTGGAGATGCGATACATCGCTTCGAGGATGTCGTCGTCGGTCGCGTATTCGCCGCTTTCTTTCATCTTGGCAAAGAGCCGCGCAAAGAGCGCCGCGAGCACACGCACGTCGCCCTCAGCATCATGGGCCGATCCCTCCACATCCAGGTCGAGGAAATAGCGGAGAAATTGCAGGCCATACTCGGGGATCTTGTTGTCGGGATCGAGATACCGCGCGACGCGCAGGGTGCAAATATGCCGCGGGACCGCGACCCCCTCGGTCGCAAGCATCGCCATGTCGAATCGCGCATTGTGCGCGACGAGGATGTGATCGGTGAGCACCTCCTCCAGCTCCGCTTTGAAAGCAGATCCTTCGAATGGCGGCTTGTCGTCGACCATTTTATTCGTGATGTGCGTGATACTCATCGATTTGACCGATATCGGGACCGGCGGTTTGAAGTATTCAGTGTGATAGACACCATCTACAGCCCAGCATACCTGACAAAGTCGGTCTTTCCCTGGCTCATTGCCGGTGGTCTCCGTGTCGAGAAATAAGATTTTCATCGAGGGATTGTAACACACGCGACCGCTACTCACTCAGACTCTTTCGGCCCAATAGAGACGCATTGACCGCGACGATCACGGTCGAGGCGGACATGAATATAGCAGCTACTGCCGGCTGGAGGATGATCCCCCAGGAGAACAACGCCCCTGCGGCGATGGGGAGCGCGATTACATTGTACGCGCTCGCCCAAAAGAGATTTTGGATCATCTTGGTATAGGTGAGACGGGAGAGTCTGATCACCTTGGCGATATCGCGCGGGTCGCTACGGACGAGGATGATCCCCGCCGACTCGATCGCGACATTGGTGCCCGCGCCGATCGCGATACCAAGATCCGCTTGCGCGAGCGCCGGCGCATCATTGACCCCGTCGCCCACCATGGCGACCGTCGCTCCTTCTTTTTGCAACAAAAGTACTTTGTCGGCCTTTTGGCCCGGCAGGACACGCGCAAAATACTGATCGATCCCGAGCTCTTGCGCTACCACCCGCGCGGCGTCCTCGGCATCACCGGTGATCATCACGATCTTGAGGCCCATCGCCTTGAGCGATCGTACAGCATCGCGCGCTTCCGGTCGTATCGTATCCGCTACCTTGATCGTACCGATCTCTTTGCCTGCAACTTCGACACGGATCGACTCATTACCTCGATGACCGACGAAAACCCGCGCACCGTCGACGAGCGCCTCCGCTCCCACCCCGGGGATGCGTCGAAAATCCTGACTCTCACGTATGTCGAGCTTGCGCCTACGAGCTTCTTCCAGGATCGCCTTGCCTATCGAATGCTCTGAACCCGCCTCGACGGATGCGGCGAGCGCGAGCGCATCATCTGAGCTCGAATCGGTGACCGCGAATCGCCCTTGGGTCAGGGTCCCCGTCTTGTCGAACACGACGACGGTCACCTTGCGCGCCGCCTCGAGTGCGATGCGCTTCTTGATGAGGAGGCCATTGCGCGCGGCCATCGTGGTCGAGATCGCGGCTACGAGCGGGATCGCGAGCCCAAGCGCATGAGGACACGCGATCACCAAGACGGCGACCAAACGCTCAGTAGCAAATCCGACACCCGCCTGGGCAAAGATCCATGCGACAAAAGTGATCGCTCCCGCCCCCACAGCAAGCATTGTGAGCCAAAAAGCGGCGCGATCGGAGAGCATCTGCAAGCGCGATTTGGAGCTTTGGGCCTCGGCGACCAATCGCATGATACCGGCGAGAAACGTGCTCTCCCCGATATGGGACACGCGAATGCGGAGCGTCCCATCGCCATTGATTGATCCGGCGACGACCACCGCACCGATATCTTTGGGTACCGGCTTGGACTCGCCGGTGAGCATGGATTCGTCGATCTCCGAACGGCCTTCGATCACTTCTCCATCGGCAGGGATCTTGCCGCCGGGTCGCACGATCACGATATCTCCCGATCTCAATGCTGATACGGAAATCGTCTGCGTCGCGCCCTCGCGCACGACGTCGGCGGTGTCGGGCAGTAGCTTGGCCAACGCATTGAGTGCTCCTGAAGCACCCATGACTGCCCGCATTTCGATCCAATGTCCGAGGAGCATCACCGCGATCAAGGTCGAGAGCTCCCAAAAGAGCGACATACCGCCGACGAAGACCGTGACGACACTGTAGAGATACGCAGTCGTGATGGCGAGCGCGATCAAAGTCATCATGCCGGGCAAGCGCGCCCTGAGCTCGCTCACCGCTCCGCGCAAGAAGACAAGTCCGCCATAAAAGAAGATGACGCTGCCGAGCACAAGCGAGAGATACGCGGAGCCGGAAAACGCCGGTGCCATCCATCCGAAGAAAAGCATGGGGAGATCGGAGTATGCAATGATCGGGATCGTGAGCGTGAGCACCACCCAAAACTTCTTCAAGAAATCCGCCGTGTGGTGCCCGGCATGCTTATCTACCCCCGCATCACGACTCACCGATGACCCGACATCATGTTGATGATGTGTGTGGCCGTGTTCGTGCATGATTTATTTTACCGCAATTTTCCGATCAACCCCAATTTC
Source organism: Candidatus Kaiserbacteria bacterium (assembly GCA_016214605.1). Taxonomy (GTDB): domain Bacteria; phylum Patescibacteriota; class Minisyncoccia; order Phycocordibacterales; family UBA2100; genus UBA10103. The sequence continues at coordinate 62,986 of JACROD010000017.1, read as the reverse complement.
TCCCCGCGGGACCAGGATTTTATTTCCAATTCTCTTTTGAGGGCTATGCTCTTGGTGTCGCATTCTTCTGAATACACCACTCGGACCGGGCGGCGTCCTCTGGTGTAGCGGGCACCTTTCTTGTCGTGATTGTGTTCTTCGATGCGCCGCTTCAGATCAGTGGTAATCCCGACATAGAGCGTATCGTCGGCGCATTCTAAGATGTAGACAAAATACATCATGCACCTCGCGCTATTCGCCCTCGATACCACCACTTGCGAATCTCTTCTACCACGATCACCGTCGCGGCGACGGGGACGATCATCAGCCATTCACCGAGCGTGAGCGGCATGGTGTGCAGGAGATTTTGCAAGAATGGCGTATAGACGGCAAGCACTTGCAGGAATATCACGGTCACCGTCGCCATGATCAAGAATTTGTTGGAAAAAGGATTCGTCCTGAATAGCGATTCGGTCTCAGAACGACAGTTCCATGCATTGAACCACTGAAACATCGCGAGTGTGGTGAGCGAGATCGTCCACGCCTTGGTCATATCGTCGGCGATATAGAAGGAGAAGAGGAAGAGCGTACCGATCATCATCGGGATCGCCATCACCACGATCCGCTGCATCATGAGGCGATCGACGATATGACCCTTGGGATGAGCATAGGTGCGCGACAAGAGGTCTTTGTCCTTGGGCTCCATCGCGAGCGATACATCCAAGAATCCATCGGTGACAAAATTGAGCCAGATGATCTGCGCGGCGAGTAGCGGCAAAGGATAGCCGATGACGAGTGCGACCGCGATTGTGAGTACTTCGCCCAAGCTGGTAGAAAAGAGATAAAGCACGACCTTTTTGATCGTCTTGTAGATACTTCTCCCCTCTTCGACGGCGGAAATAATACTGCCAAAATTGTCATCCAAGAGTACAATGTCGGACGCTTCTTTGGCGACCTCGGTACCGATCTTGCCCATGGAGACTCCGAGATCCGCCGCGACGAGAGACGGCGCATCGTTGACCCCGTCGCCTGTCATGGCGATGATCTCGCCGCGCGCCCGGTATGCTTGGATGATGTGGAGTTTGTGTTCGGGCGTCACGCGTGCGAAGACTGATACCGTACCGAGCTTCGCGGCCAATTGCGTACTCGTCATCTGGTCGATCTGTTCGCCGGTGCATACTTCGTCGCCCTCCTGGAATATCCCTGCCTCCGTGGCGACGGCGCGCGCCGTGAGCACATGATCGCCGGTGATCATGACGACGCGAATGCCCGCCGCATGCGCACGAGCCATTGCATCCTCGACCTCTGCACGAAGGCCGTCTTTCATGCCAAAAAATCCTCCGAAGGTGAGACTGTGAATCTCTTCGGGCGCGATCACATCGGGCCCGCCCACAGTGGTCGCATACGCGAGCACGCGCAGACCCTTGGACGACATATGAGTAAGCGCGCTTTCGAGCTCTTCCTTTTTCTCCGCGGTAAGCGCCGATGCGCCATCTCCGTGACGGATATGTTTGCAGAGCGCCAAGACCTGTTCGGGCGCCCCGACGACGGTCAGTATATTTTTGCTTTGTCTCGCCGTAGCCTGAGGCGAAGGCGGGCCCTCGACCGAATGGATCGTCGCATGATATTTGAGTTTGTAATCAAAGGGGATCTCAGAGATCATCGGCGACTCCTGCTCGACGTCACCTTTATTGAATCCAACCTTCTGCCCAAAGACGAACATTGCCGCCTCGGTGGGATCACCCGAGACACGCCAAATCTTTTCTTCTTCGGAATACATGACCTGCGCACTCGCGCAGAGCGCTGCGATCTTGCCGGCAAAAAGCAGATCCGGGTGATCGGCCGGGACGATAGCCTCCTCTTTGATACTCACCTCGCCGGTGGCCTCGTAGCCGACCCCGCCGATATCGTAGGATACGCCTCCTGTCCAGACTTCTTGGATGACCTGCTCATTTTTCGTAATAGTGCCGGTCTTGTCGACTGCGATCACCTGCGCTTGTCCGAGCGCTTCAATCGCCTGGAGTTTTTTGACGAGGACGTTGCGTTTGGACATGCGCCACACGCCGGTCGCAAGTACCAGCGTGAGTACGATGGGGAGCCCTTCGGGGATCACCGAGATTGCGAGCGAGACGACCGTCGCAAACATAGTGAGCGGTGGGTGGCCGAGCATGATCCCGATGACGAACAGGACGACCACCATCACGCCGACGACCTTGATGATCCCATAAGCTAAATGTCTGATGTTGGCCTTGAGCGGGATCTCGGTATCTACCAAGCTTATCTCTGCGGCCACGCGGCCGATCGAGGTGGAGAGCCCGGTCGCGATCACGATCGCACGACCGGCACCTGTCGTGACGTGCGTGCCCTTGAAAACCATGTTCTTCTGCTCGGCGACACTCCTCTCAGTACCATGAAGCACCTCGGACATCTTCCCGACCGGGACGGATTCGCCGGTGAGCGACGCTTCGTCGATCTTGAGATTGTGCACCATGATGATGCGTGCATCAGCCGGGATCTTGGCACCTTCTTGCAATATGATCACGTCGCCGACGACGACCTCGCGATCCGGGATGATCAGCTCACGGCCGTCGCGCACTACGGTCGCCTGCGTCTCGGTGAATTTTTTGAGCGCGAGGAGCGTGTTTTGGGCGCGGCCTTCCTGGACGGTACCGATGATCGCATTGAAAATAAGGACAAAGAGGATGATACCGGTATCAGCGGGATCAGAAGTGAGAAAGACCCCGAGCGCCGCCGCGAGCAGCACATAGATGAGCGGACTCTGGAATTGCCGCAGAAATACGATGAAATGTCCGTCAACCTTGGCATCCGGCAATGTATTGGGACCGGCCTGTGCGAGGCGACGCGCAGCCTCTATAGCAGAGAGACCATGTTCGCCTGACTTTAATTCTTCAAAAATACTCTCGATGGAATGTGTATACCACGCCTGTTCTTTTTTGTGTTCCCGCCCATCTGAATCCATAGTGACATTCAGTATAAAGCATTCGACTTATTTATCCACGTATAGAAATAGGTCGGCGCACTCAGGCGTCGACCTATTGCGGATTATGTGATCCGCACCATTCTGCACACCAGATCACTATCCACACGCGCGATCACATGCGGGATCTTGGAGGCTATTTCTCCGGCAGTGACCGCGAAGCTATGCCGTTGAATATTCCACAGCCTTCCTGCGATCATATCCTCGGTCATCCCCAAAGATCGGAGCGTCGAAGAATATCGCATCAACGTGCCTGCAAGCGAATTGATCTGCCGCCACATGAGATCGGGACGATACACAAACGCCTGGACCTGCTGACCATCCACATGCATACGATGATCGAGTATTAAGGCACCCGAACCATCCAACTTGATCGCACTCGTCTGATACAGGCTCAAGAGCATTACCGGTTCGTGCTTACCCTTGAGCACATCGGGTCTCGCCTCGACATTAAGAAGTGTCTGACGAAACAGGTCTGCCAGTTCCGGCGTAAGTCCGTATCGTTTGGATTGCTCCTGAACGAGGCGACAATGCGCGCACCCGCGCCCGTCTTTTCCGTCGGTCTCCTCATCCGTGTGATAACAGAACCGCGGAGATCCGCCGACTGTTTCGAAGAAAGCATCGATCGCGTCTTTTTGTGCGATACGAATACCCTGATCATTGAGTTCACGGATCAGTACGAGCATATCCGCCAGCGCACCGCCATCGGCACCAAACACGGCCGTCGCTCCGTCATCTTCTTCGACCCGATCATCCGAACACGTGCGCTTGTGCACCTCATGAGGGGATGCGAGGCGAATATGATCCGTGATCAGGCGCCGGATGTTACTCTCGGTGACCGAGAATTTCTCCTGCGATGACCGGCCTTCCCTCGCTATGACAGACGAAGGCGAAAAAGTACTTGCGAGCGAGGCCACCGCACCCGCACACAGTTTTCTTCGCGAGATAGCTACTACAGAGCGCATGCGCCCTCCTTTTTCGATGTGACATGTGAAGAACTATTCCGCATGACAGTATACTGATGATCCCTCCCGGTGCAAAAGGTAGAAGCGTCCGCAAGGACGCTTCTCTTGGCTTCTGCCCGACCTTTTACTGGTCGATGAGCACCATTGGCGCATGAGGCGTATGACGCTGTGATCCTGTCGCATAGGCGACCACGGCAGCGAATACGAACAGTGCCCAAAATACATAAGGCATCTTCTTATTACTCATCACTTCCTCCTGCTTTCTTTGCATCGACCACGTGGCCGATTCAGACTTTTGAGACACTGCACGACAGTGTAAACGTTTTTTTGTGTTTGTCAATAGCTTCGGCGGGGACCCTTCCGAGGGGCCAAGCGCCCTATTTCTTCTTCGCGAGATCCGAATAGATAAAAAGCATGGTCAAAAAGAACGAAACTACGAGCGGCCCCAAAAATATACCGACGGGACCAAAGAATGACACGCCGCCAAGGACCGCGAGCAATATAAAGAGCGGATGCATGTGCATTCTATTACTGATAAGACGCGGACCGAGGAAGTTATCAATAAGCCCCACCGCAAACGTACCCCACACAGAGAGTCCGATCGCGGCGAACATGTTGCCGGTAAAGTAGAGGATGATGACGGCAGGGACAAACACGATCGTCGTCCCCACACCGGGAATGAGCGCGCCCATCGCCGCGATCGTACCCCATAGGATGCCGTTTGGCACACCAAACACCGTGAAGCCAATCGCGGTCAGTATCCCCTGAATGAGCGCGACGGACAGACTGCCTTTGATGACCGAATTGATCGCCAACTCCAAACGATCAAGAATCGCTTCATCTTGCTTATCATCAAGCGGGCTCAAGCGGATAACCGTATGTCTGAGGACCGCACCATCGCGCAAAAGATAATAGAGTCCGAAGAAAAAGACGAAAAATCCGATGAAAAGCGATGCGGCAGTCGAGAATGCGACGCCGATATTCTGTATGATCCACTCAAGTCCGCGCTTTAGGTATGTATCGATATCAGGAGAGAATGCATCCGAAAAATGCGTCCCGGGGAGGTAGGTATTGATCATATGATCGATGTTGTAGAACGGTATCTGGAGGTATGCTTTCACGCTCCCTTGCGTGAGGGTGAAATACAAAGATTCGGCCTGACTCACCAAGAGTACACCCAAGATCACGAGCGGTAGAAGAATACCAACGATACCAACACAAAGTGTGAAGAGGGTGGCGATGCCGGGAAGCTTTGGCATGTGCGACGAGATGTCTTTGTGGAGAGGCCGAAGAACCACGGCAAATACGAGAGAGAGTGCGAGCGCCGCGAGGAAAGGCCAAAAGATCAAGACTGCGAACAGAAAAGATGCCCCTAAAAGCGCAAGGAGAAAATAGAACTGCGAAGTCTTGGGGTCCATATACCATCAGTATACCCCACGAAAAAAACCGACTCTATGAATGTCCTTGAACAAGTGTGCGCTCTTGTATTGAAGAGATGTACGAAGCGCCGATGAAGATGATGCCGATTCCGGCGGTCACGGCTTCGGGGATCGGTGTGATGAGCGAGAGTGCCATGGCACAGCCGAGACCAAAGATCGCCCAGTGCGCGCCATGCTCCAAGTACGGCAAGGTCGCCATCGTCCCCTCGCGCACCAAATAGACGGTCATCGAACGCACGAAGTATGCGCCGATACCTAAGCCCACTGCGATCGTGAGGAGATCAGTCGTGATGGCAAATGCCCCCACCACGCCGTCGAGTGAGAAAGCAGTGTCGAGCGTGTTGAGATACATAAAAGCCGCAAAGCCGCCGTGGGCCATACGAGAAGCTCCCGCGCTCATAGTCGAGGTGATCCCCTCCATAAGTATGAAGACGACGATACCGATCGCGCCTGCTGCGAGAATAGTAGTGCTCTCATGCGGCACGGCTGCGGAAACTATGAGTAGGAAGGTTAGCACGAGCGCCGCTTCGACAGCTTCGATGTTGCCCCATTTGGAAAGCTGCTTTTCTATCACATCGATCCAGTGCAATTCTTTTTCGACATCAAAGAAGAACTTGAGCGATACCATCAGCAAGAAAGCTGCGCCGAAAGCTGCGATCGCATGATGCGAATGCTGAAGCAGCTGCGCATAAGCGGCACTATCTGCGAAAGCGATGTATGCGACTGCCACCGGCGAGAGCATCGCCACGGCGCTCACGATCAATATCGGCAAGACCACGCGCGTGCCGACGACCGCCAAGGCGATGCCCCACGTGAGGAAACGCTGCTGCCATACGGCCGACATCCCCTTCAAGACCTTGGCGTTGACGATCGCATTGTCGAAGCTCAAAGTCACTTCAAGCAGTACGAGAAGCAATGCGGTAAAGAAGGCCGACAAGCCGCTCGATAAGAGTACCGCGACGAGCCCAACGACTCCCGCGATCGTCGGATACAAGAAAACCCGCATACCGGAGCTGTTTTTGGTCATGAAGCATCAGTATACCGTACTCGGCTGGATATGGGGATAACCAGCGTAAAATGCTTGACAAAATATATGAGGCATGCTATCTTTATTGGATCAATCGCAGAGCTGACTCTTAGAGACCTAGGCTCGAATCTCCATCTTCGGCGCACTGACTTGATATTTTATCCACTCTTCGCAATATCATCATGCAAACAGGCATAATTGCACGACTCACCGATAAGGGTTTCGGGTTCATCAAGATCGAGGGGCAAGAAAAGGATCTTTTCTTCCACTCGAACGAACTCGTGAACGCTCGTTTCGATGAGCTTCGTGAAGGTGACAACGTGAGCTTTGAAGTCGGTGAGAGCCCTAAGGGCCCCAACGCAGTCAAGGTGAGCAAGGTCGCGTAAATCGACAAGTCGATTTCAACAAAAAGCGCCGCGTAAGCGGCGCTTTTTGTGTCTGTAAAGGTGTTATTTTTTGGTAAAAAGATTGTCGAGCTTGTACTTGGCGTAGATGAAGAGATAGATGATCTCAAGAATCCCGATCGTGTTGATAAAGAGAAAAGCAATGAACCACCATTGCTCGCCGCGGCGCGCACTGTGCCAGAGCGCAAGCCCCTTCCAGAAGACGCTCCAAATAAATAATGCCAACACGAGCGGCACAAAAGAACCCGGGAAACCCATACCAAAACCATCCATCATGTGATTGTAGTACATATGCACATAAGTATAGCACCAAAAAGCAAAAGAATAGGGCGCCTTGCACTGCGTGCAAGGCGCCCTATGGTTTGCCGGTGCCGGTCTATATAGAAAACTCGACATCATACGGCAACATGACGCTCATAAAGAGATTCTGAGAACCATTGATCTTGATCTCGACCATCCCCAACATACGCTTCTGAGTAAGAGCCGGATCAGGACTGATATTGACCACTCGGTTTGTGGACGTGATCTCGACGATTGTATAATCGATCGGGAGCGGAAACACCACACACTTGTGCTCCGATACAAGACGGTCGGACAACTGAGCGCCTAATTCCACCCCCCTCTTTAGGTCCCCCTTGTGGGCGACCAGCACTTTTTGAATTTCTTCAATTTCCCGTCGATCCTTACAAGCCCTGATCCTACTGGTGTATTCCGTTCCGGGCAACACCCAATAAGGCATCCCCTGCTCGAGATCCCAGGAGAGAGTGCCTTCTTTAGGGGGTGGGAGCGGATCGTATTTACCTTCGGCAGAGATCGCAGGCTGAACCAAAGATGATCCAAATATTCCGAGATATACAATGGTAGACTTAAGTCCAGAACGGATGATCTTTTTCATCACAACCACCTCTCCATTTCAAGAATTTCTTCTGTCGCGACAGTACCACCCGCACCACGATCGGTCAACAAAACACGGATCGGCACTCTCCTGTGCATGCGATATACTACAGAGAGCACCATAGAAGGTACGAGCACATGGAGGTGACACATGCGCGATCCGCCGCCCATCCCGCAAGAAAAACGACTTGATGCCATCTCCGATACGATAAAGAGCCGCCATCATCGCCGACCACGCAGGCATAAGGGTCCGACCAAAGAACCGAACATGATAACACTGACGATGCGCGCGCATTATGCATGGCATCACATCTTTGGTCATCTCTACGCCACCAATATTGCGCGACAGATCAACGTATGGCACCCTTTCCATGGGATCAGGGTCGCATGTCGACAGATCGAGACGCCCCAATACCCGGATCTTTCAGAGCAGGTACGCGGCGAGAAGATAAGCAAAGTACCGACAAAACTCCAGGAAGAATCTTGGCAGTATCTCTTTGGCAAGCTTGATCCCCCGCAGATCGTGCACGAGATCAACACCAAATATCTCGATCCCGACTATTACTTCACACTGAAGGCCTCATGACACCGCGAACGTCTGAACGTTCGCGGTGGTTTTTCTATTTCTTTCCGATTATTTCATCACGACCAAGGTCGGCGGAGTGCGCCCCTCAAGCGCCTCGACGATATTTTTTGCGGCAAGTTCGCTCATGGCGTCGCGTGTCTCTATGGTCGCAGATGCGGTATGCGGCGTGAGTACGACATTGGCGAGATCGGTGAGTCCCGGGGCGAATTGCGGCTCGTGCTCAAAGACATCGAGACCGGCACCGGCGATTGTGCCTTCCTGCAAGACCTTCACGAGTGCGGCTTCGTCTACCACCGGACCGCGGGCGGTATTGATGAGGTAGGCGGTCTTTTTCATCATGCGCAAGCGCGCGTCGTTGACCATGTGCTGGGTCGTCGGCAAGAGCGGCACATGCATCGAGACAAAATCAGCTTCTTTGAAAATATCATCGACATTCTCGCGGAATGATCCGCCGCAATCCTGCTCAAACATCTCGGAGCGCTTCATATCGTGATAGATCACTTTCATATCAAATCCCTTGGCGGCACTATGTCCCACGCGCGATCCGATCGCACCGAGTCCTATGATACCAAGCGTCTTGCCCATAATCTCGTTGCCGAGCAACATCATCGGCGCCCAACCCTCAAATGAACCCTTGCGGATGAATCGATCGGATTCGGCCACACGGCGTGCGACCGCAAACATGAGCGCAAAGGTGTGTTCGGCGACGGCATTGGAGAGCACGCCCGGCGTGTTGCTTACCAATACATTGTGCGCTTTCGCCGCCGCGAGATCTATATTGTCGAAACCGACCGCATAGTTGGCAAATATCTTGCACTGCGGGCCCGCCGCATCCATGATCTCGGCGTCGATCTTGTCGGTGAGGAGGCAGAGCACCGCATTGTAGCGGTCGGCTTTGAGCGCGACAATGAGCTCCTCTCGAGAAAGGACGCGGTCCTCGGGATTCATGACTACTTCGAAGCCGCGCTCTTTGAGCAGCGCGATACCTTTATTGGGAATAATGCGGGTTATGTATATTTTCATTTAGATATTGTAACACGGAAAGGTCTTTGCGATCCAAAAAGCAGGCCAAAAAAGCAGGCCGACGCGCCTGAGGCGCGTCGGCCTGCTTTATAAAAACACCCAAATCTTATTTTTGTTTCGGTTTACGTGCAGCTTTCATTGCAACCTTCGCCGCAAGACGCTTTTTCGTCTTGTGTGAACGTGAGGTCTTGTTTTTAATATCCTGATTCGGTCTTTTTGCCATATCGCACGATTATACCCTACCTTTTCATTCTTGTCCTTGATCTGTTTATGGGTTGCATATTGTTCCACATTTCCTATACACAACCCTCTCGTGAGAGGTGGCTTTCTATCACTTTAGCTTGCTCGGTTCGCGTAAAGCAAAAACTGTTTTCGTTACCATGTCCCGTAATTTCTCCCCATTACCATGGCTCAGCATCCCAAGATAAGACCGTACGGTGGGGTCGTCTTTTTCAAGGTCTGCGGTGCGCCGCAACATTCGACGCTTTGTCGTCGTTCGTAGTACCCGATGATCGGAGAAATGCACCCATCCCAAGAAATCGACACCGGATGCAAGTGTTGCGATTGAGACCTTGTTTGGATGGAGCGAAAGCGCAAGGCGCTCGTCGAGGAATCGCGCGATAAGCGGGATCAGTCCTTCAAGCCATACTCGATCCGTACTCATGACCACGAAATCGTCGGCATAACGCACATAGTGTCTTGCTTTGAGTTTGTGCTTCACGAACTGGTCGAACTCATTCATATAGATGTTCACGAGCAGTTGCGAAGTGAGATTACCGAGCGGTAATCCTTTTCTCTTTTCCATACACACAGATCGTCCTATAGGCATAGTTGTGTGGGTCTGGAAACTCCCGATGATCTCGCCAATGAGTCGGCTGATGTCCTTGTCGGGGATGTATCGCGCGACGATAGCAAACAGTGTGGCTTGGTCGATGGATGCGAAAAACTTCTTGATATCGCATTTCAAGACCCATACCGTGCGCGTGTGATTCTTGGATACTTGGTATGCGAATGACCTGAAACGATCCATCGCCTTGTGTGTACCCTTCCCTCTTCTGCATGAATACGAATCCGCGATGAAGGTGTGGTCGAAAAATGGATAGAGGTGTCGGTAGATCGCGTGATGGAGCAGGCGGTCGCGCACCGTCGCCTTGTGGATATCGCGCGGCTTGGGGTCATTGATCTTGAAGGCTTCGTATGCGCCATGGCGGTATGTTTTGTCCTTAAGGTCGCGATGGAGCGCGAGGATGTTGTCGGAGAGATGGTATTGAAACTTGCGCACGTCATCCTTCTTGCGTTTGCCTCTCAAAAATTCCCGCCATGCCGCGAGCAAATTTTCTACAGAAATGATATCCTCATAGGTATGGATAAACCGGATTCCGCTCATTCTTCAAAGCGTACCCCCCCCCCGCACGATTCAGCAACCAAAATTCGTCCCCGTGGTGTTGGTATTGAAAGATTCCTACGGCCTCTGGCAAGGGCTCCTGCCGCACATCGCTAAAACACAACGACGCACGCTCGGCGAGAAGATAGATGAGTTGTTTCTTGCCACGCTCGAATGGGCCTTCCGCGCCAGCTATCTATCGGGGCAACAAAAAGTAACGGCAATTGAAGCCGCCGTGGTTCGCCTTGATTTGGTAAAGTTCTTTTTGCTTGTCGGCTGGGAAATCGACATGGTCACAGACAAACAATATGCACATCTCTCGGCTCCGCTCGTAGAGGCGAGCAAAATGCTCGTCGGTTGGAAGGAGTATTTGGAAACGAAAACTCCCCGAGCATAGGGCTAGGGGAGAAAGGAGTGAGTGGCGGAGAAGCAGACGGTACTCGGCATTCCACCTGTTGCCGTCGTCGAACCGGTTGACGTTGGCGTTCCACCTGTCGTCGTTGCGGTTGACATTGAGAACCGAGACGCTTCGTGCGCCGTGCCATCCATGACGCCCGCGAAGGCCACTGCCCATAGAATACTCTCCGGGCTGTATCTGATGTGGGGCCGCAAGCCCGCGAGCACAGCGCACCAACTCTCTTCTTTTTTTGAAGAAGTGCGAACCTCGCCACCTCAAGTCCAAAACAAAAGCCAGACCGGAGATGCCAGCGTGTTCATGCATAAATATACCCCGCGACTTCCGTTTCCAGAAGTGCGGGGTACGGGACCAATGCAAGGGTCCAAGTGTCAGAGCGTCGCAGTGACCGAGTTGCGGAGAAGCAGACGGTACTCGGCACGCCACCTGCCGCCGTCGCCGAACCGGTAGACGTAGGCGCCCCACCCGTCGACGCTGCGGCCGACACGGAGAACCGAGACGCTCCCGTTCGCGTCTTCAGCGAACGCAAGGTTCGCGTAACCATCGGTACGCAAACCGACGTCCTCGCCGCTTTCCTGCCTTTCGACCAGTCGTTCGATGGCTTGGATCGTGAACGTGAGTCCGCGCTCCTTCAGCATCTTGGCGAGTTGGTCGTTGGAGGTATCGGGTGAGGCTTTCAGAGCCGCCAGCGCCATTTCCCGGAAGGCGGTGCCTTTCGGATTCTGAAGCTGATAGACTCCGACCGAACCGGCCGTTTGCGCGATCTGTCGCGCGGGAAACCAGCGGTCTATGTCACTGTCCCGATAGCCCCAGATGGCGCCGGCGAAGCAACTGCGGGTCTCCTTGCCCTCGATCTTGCCGAGAGTCGCCGTCTGGATGAGGACGAGGGTCGGGGGTTTCACCTTTTCGACATTGGCAACTGCGCCGCCCACCCACGTGGGCTCCTTGCGCAAGAAAGTTCCGAGGGCTGCCTCCCACTCATCCGAGTCTTCGCTATTGAGTTTAACGGCGAGGTCGGCGAACGGTCCGCTCATGATGCGGCGGAGCACTTCGCTATTCCCGAGCATACCTTTCGGCATGGTCAGTCTCCTGTAGTTTGTAAATGAGCTGTCCTGGAATCGCGAGGGAATCCCTTGATCCATCAGCTGGTTTCAGTATACCATACACATTATATCGGTGTCAATAGACGACCATATGAAGCAGGTGCAATCCTAGGTTGGTGGTCCAACGACAAAAAACTCCCCGAGCGGGGAGTTTTTTGTCGGGATAACCGGTTACTTGAAGATAGGCGGGATTTCGTCGCCCGCTTCGCCTTTCGTTCACCTCCCCGAATGGGCTCTTGGTACACCCGTGAGCCGGTTGTCGCTTTTTACCGCACCTTCATCCTTTCAGACGATCCACCGCACAAGGCGGATGACGGACTTATCGCACGACTCCCGTTTCCGGCAAAAGCCGAAAAATACCAACTCTCGCTATCCCGCGACTATTTTAGCATTGACTCAATGTATCCCAAATAACCTTTGTTGAATATCACGTCAACTCAGCAACCGGATGACCTCATCGTCGCTCACTTGCGCAAACCGCTCGTAGTGGGTACCGACGGCTCCGAGGAAATCTTCGGGCGGGGTGAGCACTACAGACTCGTCCGCTTGCTCGCTGATCTGTTCGACCGGTTCAAACGGTGCGACCGGCACCGCTACTACAATACGCTTCGGTTTCTGCGATCGCACCGCCATGATCGCGAGCCGCATGGTAAGGCCCGTCGCGACCCCGTCATCGACGATGATCGCCGTCTTGCCGGTGATCGATAGAGGCTTCTTGCCTTGCCGATAGACCTTGTTGCGGCGTTGCGATTCTTTTTGCTCGCGCATCACTTCTTGCCGTAGCCAGTCGGGATCGAGCGACGCACGACCGGCTTCATCGCACAATAACGTTCCATGCTCATCGACAGCGCATACGGCAAATTCGGGATTGTTCGGATGCCCTATTTTTCGCACCGCGATGATGTCGAGCGGCAGATCCAGGTCTTGCGCGACCTCATATCCGAGCACCACGCCGCCGCGCGGAAGCGCGAGGACGACCGCATCCGCGCGGCGGTAAGCGCCAAGTTTTTTTGCAAGGAGTCTGCCCGCTTCGCTTCTGTCGTAAAATGTCATTTTTTCTCTTCAGTTTCTCCCGTCATTTTTTTCTTCTTGCGGACCGGATTCATGCCGGCATTTTTTGCCTTGCCCTCGAGACGAGGCGGGGTCGTCAAATGATCCGTCTGCCGCAAGGTCTTTTTCTTGTCGGTGTATGATCTTTGCATATTTACCAGAATGCTCCCGCACCCCTGTACGAAAAATGAAGTTTTATCTCTACCTAAGTTTGTAGTTGCTGTTATTTTTACAGAGTACCTTTCCCTTTTCCAAGTTTCTTTACTCCCTGCGCCTTCTTTATTCGCGTTTGTGCTTTACCGATAGCATCAGGGGTCGGGAGTTCTTCCGGCATTGTTCCGCCCAGATTGGCAATCGTGGCACGAACCTTCTGACCGACCTCGTAGTGTGCTAGGTTTGCACTCCCTTGGCCTCTGATATTTTCACGCTTGATCTTTGCGTCTGTTTGGGTAGCTCGGAAGAGGTTGGCGGCAAGTTCTTCACTGTTCATGTGATCAAGAATCTTCTGTGACTTCTTCAGTTTCTTTTTTGTGTGTATATCTTGCATCGTACGTCCCCCGTACAAGCCCTTATATCCAGCGTTTTGAAAGATGGCGAAGCTTTCTACACCTGCCTGAGACGCCGTCTGGATCAGGCTCGTGTTGTGCTTCTTCATCTCCTCACGGAGGAAGACGCGGTTGTGGTCTTCGATCAAGTTATCTGCCTTCTCCTGTCGATGAGTCTGGATCGCAAAGTACGTCTGACCTTTTGCCACGACGACTTTAGTCGGATCGGAGTTTTGGACGATCAGATAGCAAGCATACCGAGAAAGAAAGATCGTGTCTACAGGCCTTTCGGCCCCTGAACCAATCGGAACCATTTCGTCCGTATGGACAAAATGGTTGTGGATAACTTCTCCACTATTTTCACACGCCACCTTTGCTTTGTCTGTAACATTGAGGAATTTACGGTAGTCTGCATACTCCAGTACTTTGGCAAGCTCCCGTGAAGACCAATATTCCCTGCCGTTTTCATCAATTCTTTTTATCGACTCGAATGTGTTTTCTTTCATGTCTTAGGTGAGATGCATCTAATTTGTGAGGAATATGGGGCCGGGAACCATTTACGTTAGAAATTAAGGGGGTGCTTTTGTTTTTAGTCCATGCCCATACCCCCCGGCATTCCGCCCGGCAAGTCTTTCTTTTCTTCGGGGATATCTGCTACGGCCGCATCGGTCGTAAGCAAGACCGCCGCCGCCGAAGCGGCATTCTCGACACCACTGCGTGTCACCTTGACCGGATCAATGATGCCCGCTTCGATCATATCTACGATTCTAGGCTCATCCGATACGCCGGATGCATCGTAGCCGAAAGCACCGCCTTTCTTGATAACCTCGCGTAGAATTACGGCACCATCCTCGCGACCGGCATTCTTGGCGATCTGGAGCAAAGGGGCAGAAAGTGCCGTGAGCAAGATGCGATAGCCGATCGTATACTCATCATGTGCCTTGGCATCGATCTTTTTGCCGAGCTTATCGGCAACCTTGGCAAGTGCTGCGCCGCCGCCGGCTACGATCCCCTCGGCGATCGCCGCCTTGGTCGCGTTGACCGCATCCTCGATCTTGTCTTTGAGATACTTCATCTCGGTCTCGGTCGAAGCGCCGACGCGAATGACCGCAACGCCACCCGTGAGCTTGGCCACACGTTCCTGGAGCTTTTCTTTGTCGAACTTTGAATCGGTGTTTTCGAGCTGTGCTTTGAGCTGAGACACGCGCGCATCGATATCGGATTTCTTGCCTTTGCCACCGACGATCACAGTCGAATCCTTGGTCGCGACGATGCGCTGTGCCTTGCCGAGCATGGATATATCCGCGCTTTCGAGTTTGAGACCCACATCTTCGGAGATCACCTGCGCACCCACGGTCGCGGCAATATCGGCGAGCATTTCTTTCTTGCGGTCGCCATATCCCGGCGCTTTGATCGCGAGTACATTGAATACGCCTTTCAGTTTATTGAGGACAAACGTCGTGAGCGCCTCGCCGTCCACATCATCTGCGATGATGACGAGGTCTCGCTTGCCGCTTTGGGCGAGCTTTTCGAGCAACGGAAGAATGTCTTTGACGGTCGAGATCTTTTTGTCGGTGATGAGGATCGGCGCGTCTTTGGCTTCGGCTTCCATGCGGTCGGCATTGGTGATCATGTACGCCGAGACATAGCCTTTGTCGAATTCCATGCCCTCCACAAAATCAGACTCGATGCCGAGCGACTGGGATTCTTCGACCGTGACCACGCCGTCTTTGCCGACCTTGTCGACGATATCAGCTATCGTCTTGCCAAGGTCTTCGGATTCAGCCGAGATGGTCGCGACTTGGCGGATGTCTTGTTTGCCTTTGATCGGCTTTGCCATTTTCTTGAGCTCCTCGACGGCGTCCTTGGCAGCAGCTTCAATACCGCGACGCACCATGACCGCATTGGCACCAAGCGCCGTGCGCTTGAGACCTTCGTGCACGATCGCCTGGGTCAGCACGACCGCTGTGGTCGTACCGTCGCCGGCCTTGTCGTTGGTCTTGGTGGCGACCTCTTTGACGATCGAAGCGCCCATGTTCTCGAACTTGTCGGCAAGCACGATCTCTTTGGCGATCGAGACGCCATCATTGGTGATGACGGGAGAGCCCCATGACTTGTCGAGAGCGACATTGCGCCCACGGGGCCCGAGCGTGATACGCACGGCGGCGGCGATCACATCGACGCCGCGCTTGAGCGCTGAGCGCACATCTTCTTCGAAAATAACTTGTTTTGCCATAGGAATATGTTGTTAGCCATTAGGGTCTCGTAAGTTCGAAATTCTATTTAACGATCGCAAGGATGTTGGACTCGGACACGATGAAGTAATCTGTATCGTCGATCTTTACCTCAGTAAAACCGTATCGATCGAATATGATAGTATCGCCTACCTTGATATGCATCGGGAGCACCTCGCCGCGATCGGTGCGCTTGCCTTCGCCTACCGCGACCACGATACCGCGTTCGGGCTTTTCTTTGCGCGCCGTGTCGGGAATGATGATCCCTGAAGGAGATTTTGCGTCCGCATGATCTTCGGGACGCACCAAGACGCGATCACCGAGTGGGCGGATATTCAATGCGGCCGCTGAACTCTTTGTTTCTTTTTTCATACAAAATAGATAGCTAGAACTGATAATGTTACGTGTCATGCATCATAGAGCAATATACGAACGGACTCAAGGGTCCTTTGCATTCACCTCATACGCGAGGATGCGCATTATACGCCCGCACTCGCCAATTCTTGACCTGTCTGTACGGACAAACCTGCCTGGTACACACTCAATTTTGCGAGCAAGACCAGAAACTTATCTCGGATATCGATAATTGATGTTGAGGAACCTTCACCTCCACCCCCGAGCTGTTCGGTAGATGTCGCTACGACCTCTCTGCTCGCTGCCTGTGTCGCAACCTTCCATCGTGCGGCACTCGCCGGAGCGTTCCAGCAAGATTTGGAATCGAGCCAGGGTGCCGTGCCATGCTGCTCATAGAGATAGCGCGCATACGACATGTTGCCTTCCGGAGTATCGATATCCCAACCAAAATTATCCGCCACGTCACGATGCAACACCTCGCTGATCTGGAAAAGACCGATCATAGTGCCAGTACCACCATGCAGCGGACGACCACTCTTGCCGTATTGGATGAATTGGGATTCACAACGAGCGATTTCGATCATCACCGGAATATCCGCGAAGTATTCGCGCACCCGATCTTCCATACCGTAATTGGAGCCCGAAAGCCGTGCCGGGACGACGGCGGCTGAGGCCGCAGAAGGCAAAAAAGCGGCTGTAGCTATAATTACAGCGACAAAAAGGGGCATACGCGAGAAATGAATAGAAAACGACATACTTGTGGAGGTTTTGCGGATGAACGCTTAGTGAAAACAGCGTATACCAGGTCCCCGAACCTGTCGAGACGTGACATGAGACGCTTTGTGTTATGCGGTCAAAAATAGGCAAAAATCCCCTGATTTTGAGGTAAAGTTGACAGATCATCTACTCTTGTGTATGATGTTATTGGCACTCATGTCGGCCCGTTGCAGGAGAAGGAACATGACGAACGATGAACGTTCATCATTGGCAGTTTATTCTGGATGCATTCTCGTTTTCCTCTTGATTGTAGGTGTGTTTTGGTACTTTTGGTACCAAGACGTGAAGCGTCATCGAGCCTATCGGGTTGATTCCCAATGTCTCGAGATTGACCAGATCATCTTTTCGCCAAATCGAACTTACACACCGGGCCAGGCGAGCCTCGCCCATCCGGCGTGTATCGGCTACTTCTGTTAAACGGCAGGTCATTAGGCGGGCGGTTTTCCCCTGGGGAAAACCGCCCGCTATCTATTTTGCGATTCCCATCACCTATGCTACTATTTTTCTACATGGCCTATCTCGTCCATATATTGCCATACGCGCAGATCATACTCTCTGCGCTTCTTATCGTCACCGTGCTTTTGCAGCGCACGGGAGCATCCTTGGGCGGAGCCTTCGGGGCGGATAATTTCTCGTCGGGTTTTCACACCCGTCGCGGCTTGGAGAAGACCCTCTTCAACGCCACAATCGTGCTCGGCATTTTGTTTGCGCTTTCGGCATTGCTCAACATCATCATTAGCTATTAAACAACACTCTCTCTTTCGGAGCAGGGTGTTACACATGTGCTGTTATGGAAGAATCTTATTCCCATTCCCCTGAAACAACGCCTCAAGAATCCCCTTTGCCGCCTGTGAGGACAGGCGAGCAATATCCGTTTGCTGGCAAAGCCAGTATTTCTTGGCGCCGATTTGAATATCTCAGCCAGCTCATGCGGCAATTTTCGCCGAGCGAACGCTTGGCTCTCTATATATTTTCGGGCTTGATCGCATTAAGCACGTTCATACTCATCGTCCATTTGAGCGACACTATGCTTGTCACCATACCAAAATATGGGGGCTCTTTCGTCGAAGGCGAAATCGGCCCTGCACGATTCGTGAATCCTGTCCTTGCGATCTCAGGTCCCGACAAAGACATGACAGAGCTCATCTACTCCGGCCTCATGCGTGCTATGCCGAATGGATCAATGGTCCCCGACCTGGCCGAAAGTTACTCCATCTCAGAGGACGGCACGACTTATACATTCAAAATGCGTTCTGATGCAACCTTTCAAGACGGCACACCGGTCACCTCCGAAGACGTCGCATTCACCATACGAGCGACCCAAAACTCCGCACTCAAAAGCCCGCGCCAAGCGGATTGGGTCGGCGTCACCATAACGACTCCAGACGCGCGCACGGTGGTTTTCAAACTCCCACATGCATACACACCTTTTATGGAAGATACGACAATGGGCATTCTGCCGAAGCATCTCTGGGATGGAATATCCGATCAGGATTTCGCTTACAATGCTCTCAATACGCACCCCATAGGCAGCGGTCCGTACATGATCGACCGCGTAAATACCGACAAAACAGGATCAGTAACACGCTACGATCTTAAACCCTTCTCTCACTTTACCCTCGGCAAAGCACACATAGCAACGATCTCTCTTGTCTTTTATCCCAATACAGACGCGCTCAACAAAGCCTTTTTGGGTGGGAGTGTCGACGCGATCGCAGGTGTCGATCCGAGCGATGTGGCAATCTTAAAGGATCGCAAAGATGCAGCTCTGGCAAAATCGATCTTGCCGCGCGTCTTCGGTGTCTTTTTCAACCAAAGCCATAATCCGGCTCTCGTCGATCTCGCCGCACGCAAAGCGCTTGATGCTGCCGTCGACAAACAGGCCTTAGTCCGGAACGCACTCCAAGATTATGGCGCCGTATTGGACGGCCCTATTCCACAAGGGATCTTTGGTGATGTCTCGCCCGCGACCCCGTCTACAGAAGCATTAAAGGAAGCGGGGATCGCTCCCACATCCACCACGAGCGACTCACGCCACACCGAAGAGGCACGCACGATCCTGCAAAATGGCGGATGGAAATTCAACACCGAGACGAACACTTGGGAAAAAGGCAAACTAACGCTTCATTTCACACTTGCGACCGCAGACGAACCCGAGCTCGTCGCGACCGCGCATGCGGTCGCCGCAGATTGGCAGGCAGCAGGGATCACAGTCGACGTATACGTATACCCTATTTCCGACTTCAACTCGACCATTTTGCGACCACGCAACTATGATGCGATCCTCTTCGGTGAAGTAGTGGGGCGCAGCGCGGATCTATTCGCCTTTTGGGACTCCAGTCAGCGCAATGATCCCGGCCTCAATCTTTCTATGTATGCCAATTCACAGGCCAGCAGTCTCCTCACCAAGGCCCGCAGCACCCATGACGACAAAGACCGCAAGGCGATCTACCAGCAATTCACTACTATCCTCAAAAAGGACGTCCCGGCGGTCTTCTTGTATTCTCCCGCTTTTGTCTATATACTACCTGCATCACTGCACGGTGTTGAGACCGGTGCGATCACGACCCCGGCAGAACGCTTCCTCAACGTATATCAGTGGTATACAGAGACCGAACGCGTGTGGAGTATCTTCGCAAGCGCGAATACACAGATTTAAAACACATTATTAGCAATATTATCGACTAATGGATCCGGGTCATATATACCCGGGCAAACACAACTTATGGGACCACAAAGAAACCAAGGCTCCGCACCCGGAGCTCGGCCAGATTCGCCGCGAGACGGCCGCAAACCAGCATCAGGAGCAGGTGCCGCCCGCCCCGGTGCACCGCGTCCAGGAACATCCCGTCCACGACCAGGAACACGACCGGACGGGCGTCCGCGTCCACGCTTCGGCAGTTCACGCTCGAGCCACCCTCCGCGACAACGCGGCAAGACTCGCCTCGAACACCAAACACCGAGCGATGCTCGCCGCCGCTCCGCGAGTCCGGTCATCCCCGCACCCGCACCGGATGTCGTACGCATCATACCGCTCGGCGGTGTCGAAGAGATCGGCCGCAACATGACCGCGATCGAGATCGGTGATGACATCTTCATTCTCGACTGCGGATTCGGATTCGGCGAAGGAGACACTCCCGGCATCGACTACATCCTCCCCAACACCGGCTATCTCGAAGAGCGCCGCCACAAGATCCGCGGCCTCCTCATCTCGCACGGCCATCTCGACCACATCGGCGGCATCCCCTACATTATCGACCGCATCGGCAATCCGACGATCTACACACGCAAACTGACCGGCATGATGATCAAGCGCCGTCAGGAAGAATTCGCCCATCTGCCCCCGACCGTCATCCGCGAAGTCGAGAAAACCGAAGTAATCCGGCTCGGCAATACCAACATCCGATTCTTCGGCGTCACACACACCGTGCCGGATTCGATGGGTATCATCATTGAGACCCCATGGGGGGATGTGGTCTTCACCGGCGACATCAAACTCGACCATGACGGCCAGGGAGATCCGAGCGATCTCGAAAAACGCGAGTTTAGTATCTTCAAAGACCGTAAAGTGCTCGCACTCCTCATGGATAGCACCAACATCGAGCGCCCCGGCTTCTCGATCCCTGAGCGCAACGTCCATGCGACCCTCGAAGACCTCATCACCAACCAAAACCGCGGACGCCTCATCATCGGCATGTTTGCCTCACATCTGGAGCGCCTCATGCACATTGTCGAGATCGCCGAACGTATCGGCAAAAAAATCGTCGTCGACGGACGCTCAATGAAGGCGAATCTCGAGATTGTGCGTGAGATCGGCATGCTCAAACACAAGGATGACACACTCGTCGCTGTCGAAAATATCGAGCAATACCCGCCAGAGAAGCTCGTCATCCTCGCGACCGGTGCCCAGGGCGACGAATTCGCCTCGCTCATGCGTATCGGCAACAAGACCCACAAATACATCCGCATCAACCCAACCGACACCATCATCCTTTCGTCGTCGGTGATCCCCGGCAACGAGCGCTCGGTACAGAAGCTCAAGGACAATCTCTCGCGCCAAGGTGCTCGCATCATCACCTACCACTCATCCGACGTGCACGCCTCCGGCCACGGCAACCGCGAAGAAGCAGTGTGGATCCACAAACAGATCCGCCCCAAATTCTTTGTCCCCGTCCACGGATACCACTACATGCTCCGCGTGCACGCCGACATCGCCGAAGAACTCGGTGTGCCAGCCGCCAATATCTGCGTGCCCGACAACAGCTCGATCATCGATATCAAGGCGGGTGAAAAGGTCACCAGACTCTCCATGAAAGCGCCGGCCGAACTGCGCGTCGTCGAAGGCCATACTGTATCCGAGCTCTCCGATGTGCTCATGCGCGACCGCAAGGCGCTCGGTCAGGAAGGCTTCTGCGTCGTCGTCGCCACGGTAGACCGCCGCACCGGCAAGCTCCACAAATCCCCCGACATCATCTCGCGCGGATTCGTGTATCTCCGCGACAATAAAGACCTCATGGATCAGACCCGCCTCATCGTCCGCAAGAGCGTCGAGACCTCGATGAAGAATCCACGCTCAGCCGATCTCGATGATGCCCGCGAAGACCTTGCCGAGAGCGTCTCTAAATTCCTCGTCCAAAGGACCATGAAGCGCCCGATTGTGATTCCGGTCATTGTGAGTATTTGACATAATCCGAAGCTAAGTATAAAAATGTGATTAGGTGAGTGTTCCACACACCCTTCGAGCAACTCTCTCTTCAAAACCTGAAAGGAATCACACATGTACCCAGCTTACAAGGATGAAGCGTCTGTTGAAGCGGACTTCGAAAGAGGCAGACTAATTCTTCAGGAAATAGCAACAAAAAAGGGGATAAGTTACGAGCAAGCCCTTGAAGAGATTGTCGCCGAAGAGACGGCTAAGCAAGAGACGGCTTGGGCTGAATGGGAAAAGAACCACGGCATCAAACTGTCGCAAGGTCATTTCTAATCCTGATCAAGTAAACCACCGAAAAGCGCGGATTAGATCCGCGCTTTTTACCTTTGTATATTTTGAGGATTACACTCGCTCAGGAGCGGCGGGGAGACTGGGGAGGACTACTCTGACGCGGTTTTCGAGGTCGGTAGTACGAGCGGATTCGTTGTCGATGCGGTTTTCTAATCCACCCACTCTGCTTTTGAGGCCTGAAAAGCCATCATCCATTTTCTTTTCCATACGATCCACCCTCGCAACAAGCTCGTCATGATCACTCTTCGTGACCATGTTATCCTTGATAAAATTCACAATCTCCAGCATGTCTGTTGTGTTGTCATCCATATGCAAAATATAGCACACATCAAGAA
The DNA here is from genome assembly GCA_016214605.1 of Candidatus Kaiserbacteria bacterium. Classification (GTDB taxonomy): domain Bacteria; phylum Patescibacteriota; class Minisyncoccia; order Phycocordibacterales; family UBA2100; genus UBA10103. Next base: position 40,472 of record JACROD010000017.1, on the reverse strand, counting down.
ATCCTCCATTTCCCCTTCTCTTTCTTGACAAGCCCGTCGCGCGCGAGCCCTGCGAGCGCGCTTTGGACCTTTGCTTTTTCAAACGGCAAACCCTTCACAAAGGACGGTCCTTTGTGAAGCTCACGAAGGATCGCACCGCGGACTTGGCGGATGGAGCCTTCAAACTTTGATTGCCTCACATGATGAGCGCTTTTGCGCGCAGGATTGCCGTGGATCTTTTTGAGATGACTCCCGTAGTCCATCAGCGCCCAGTGCCACTCTCGCGGGTCTTGGCCCTCGGCGGCCTTGGTGATAAGCGGCAATAGATCGCGGTCATTTATCAACCGCTCTGCTCCGCCAAGGCCACGCAGGGTGCTTCCGGCCTTGCCGGAAGCAAAATGGTATATGAAGGCCGCACGGATGTTGGTCTCGATCATCGTATCAGGGGTGTTGAAGGCAAAGATGAGTACGGCGGATGCCGTGTACGGGCCGATCCCGGGAATGGTGCGCAGGGTGGCCGCGTCCTTGGGGACGCGGCCGCCATATTCACCCACAATCACCTTCGCTGCCTCGCGCAAATACTTCGCCCGGCGGTTGTACCCCATCCCGCTCCACACACGCAGCACATCGGCAAGCGGCGCCCGTGCGAGCGCATGCACGGTGGGAAACGCCCTGAGAAATTCCTTGTATTTTTCAAGCACGCGCGGGACCTGCGTCTGCTGGAGCATCACCTCGGAGACAAGGATCTTGTAGGGGTCAAAGTCTTGCTTGCCATACCGAAGCTTTAACGTAGGCTGACGCCACGGCAGATCGTGGCGGCCATCTGCACGGTAGTGTTTCCACACTGCCCTTTGAAATGCCACGATTCGTTCCTGTTGCCTCATGCCGCTATCCTACACGAGTCATGCACCTCTTGCTAAACCTCAGAAAATCGGTATAGTACCCACCAGTATATTGTTCGTGATAAGGAGAATGCGTATGAGCAACAAAAAAGTCCAACGCAAAGTCAAACTGCCAAACGGACAGGAAGTCACCGAAGCCGGGCTTGAAAGGTTTGAAGAAAAGCTCGGCGATAAAGTCCAGAAGGAGTGGCTTGCGGCCTTGCCAGTGCCGGAAAGCGACAAGCTTACTTTCATCACTCGAGTGGAAACGTCCGCAAAGGGAAGTTCATTCGACCCCAAAACGCTCGGACGAATCTGCGTCGTGGCAGCCTGGGAGCGACTTACCAGCGGCCTTTCTGCAAACGAACGCAAGGAATTCGATCCCAATGTGCTCTTCGCGCGGATCAGGAAAAAGGGAACGCTTTGGGGAACACTCCTTCCGAAAGAGTAGATTGGGAAAGCCGTCGTCAACGGCTAACGCGCCAGAGGCCAGCGATCATTCGCTGGCCTCCAAATTTTTGTAAGCGGATGTACCGCACAGTCATGCTTGCGTGCCGGGCATACATAGCGCCCATAGAGCACAAGACCATTATTCACATATTTCCAATCTTTCTTCGGTGTCAGCGCTTCGAGATCTTTGGAGATCTTCTTGAGATCAGTATTGTCGGAGAGATCGAAGCGATATGCAAAACGCTTCACGTGCGTATCGGTCGGAATCCCCTCCCATATATCATAGAGCTCGCCGAGTACCACATGCGCGGTCTTGTAGGCGACACCAGGGAGCGTGATCAATTCCGATTCCGTGCGCGGCACGCGGCCGCCAAAATTGTCTTGGACAATTTTGGCGGCCGCAATGATCGCCTTGGTCTTGTTGCGGAAAAAAGGAATGGAGCCAATCTCTTTTTGAAAGACCAGCGGCTTCGCGGTGGCAAAATCTTTAGGTGTTTTGTATTTCTTAAAAAGCTCCGCTGTCACGCGATTCACGACCTTGTCAGTGCACTGCGCGGAGAGCATCACTGCGACCACGAGCTGAAACGGCGTCTTGTAAATGAGCTCGGTCTTGGGCGCAGGGTATGCCTTTTTCAAATAAGCGACGATCTTTCGCGCCCGCGCGCGACGCTCGCTCTGCTTTTCTTTATTCATGTTTTGCATTGCGACGTTCTTTTTTCCAGGCATCGATCTTCGCGTGATGACCTGAGAGCAGCACCTCTGGTACGGGATACTTTTTCTTTTTCCATACAAATACTTCGGGGCGAGTGTAGACATCCGGACTCGATACACGCGAAGATTCAAGCGATTCTTCTTTGCCGAGCACACCTTTTACGTGGCGACTGATCGCGTCTATCATGGTCGCAGCAGGAAGCTCACCGCCGGTGAGCACGTACGGACCCATGGTCACGAGCCGTGCCTTGAGTATCTCACCAACCCGCGCGTCGACACCTTCGTAGTGACCGCAGATGAATACGATGTCTTTTTTCTTGGCAAGCTTCTGGGCCATTGGTTCGTCGAATTGCGCTCCGCCGGTGGAGAAAAAGATCACCTCGACGGATTTCTTTTTTCCTATTGCCTTCATCGCCGCGCGAAGCACAGCCTCGGGCTCGAGGACCATACCAGGTCCGCCACCGTATGGCCGGCGATCGACGCGATCAAACTTCCTCGAAGGAAAATCCTTCGGATCGTAAAAAGAGACTTTTATCTTCCCTTTCTCTTGGGCCTTGCCGATGATCGAGGCCTTTAAATACGGCTCGATCGATTCAGGAAAGAGTGTGACGATGTGGAAGTGCACCATTGCGATTATGCCGCAGTTCCGCCCTTAAGCTCGTCGATGAGATCATCGACTGAGCGGTCGATCGGACCCGTAGGCTCGTCGTTGGAAGCGCCGTTGTCGCTGCGGGTGCTGCCCTCCGGCTCTTCGATCTTGAGGTTGACGCGAGCGTCGTTCTTCATGCCGACCACGCGCAGGATCGTGCGGATCGCCTTGGCGGTCGCACCCGAACGGCCAATGATCTTGCCCATATCGTCGCGATGTACGGAGAGCTTGAGGAGAACCCCCATCTCATCGACTATGCGATCAATCTTGACGTCATCTGGATTGTCTACTAAAGATTTGACCACGAATTCCAAAAATTGCTGATCTCGTTCCATATGTATTTGTCTATCCGAATAAAGTGCGGCTCAGCCGTATGCAAAGATAGTACCAACTATACACTCACGGGTCAATACAAGATCACAAAATCATCCCGTTCCCTATCGGTCTCCTGCCAAGCGACCTCTATGCTCTCGACTTTTGAAAAAAGGGACCCGCGTTTGAGCTTCTCGAGGAATTCCTTGAGCTTCTTCTCGTCGCCTTGAGCAAATATTTCTATCGAGCCGTCACGCAGATTTTGGACCGTGCCAGTGAGACCCAGTGCCCGCGCCTTGCGCTGGGCAAAATCTCTGTAAAGCACGCCTTGCACGCGCCCCTTTACGATCGCTCGAAATATTTTTTGAGTCGGTCCTTCCATGGAGATAGCATATCATGCGCTACTACAGACTTGCACTATTGGTACGGCAGGTGATACTTAGTCATAGAATCTTCATTCGAGGAGAGAGCACATGTTCAAATCGGAAAAATCCGGAGGCGAACCGCAACCGTCCGGCTTTTGCAATGTCTGCTCGCAAGTGACGTATGATCCGCCGGACATCATCCGCGGCCTGAAAAAGTATTACTGCTGCGAGAAGCACCGTATCCTGCTCTGGCAAGGGGCGGGATACGGCTGCGATCCCAAGTTTACGAACAAAGATGGGGACGAGCCCAAATGATACCTCATCCAAAGAAAACCTGGAACGGACACTTCGTAGTGTTCGTTCTTTGTTTTTTGAATATTTTCTTGACGAAATTATCAGTCATTCCCTTTATACCTTCGAACTTCAAACGGAATATGACCAGACTCGGATCGCTGCGGGGTCACGGGTGCGAAGGCGCTGTCACTCCGGACACACATGAAAAAGCACCGCCTTTTACGGCGGGCTTTTTCTATGCGCGGCCGACCGGACTTGAACCGGCAACCTCCCGCGTGACAGGCGGGTGCTACTAACCAGTTGAGCTACGGCCGCAAAGGATACAATGTATTAATCGCCTTAGTAAATAAACGATATTTCCTGGGCAACATAATGCTTGTATCGGACACAGTATCATACATAAGACGATATAATGCAAGGCTATCTTTGTGGCTCAGGGAGAGGTCATACCCGCTCTTTTTATTTCGAATAGACCCTCCCTGCACACCATGTCTTTTCAGTGCAGTGTGAAGTTGCATGAGAAATTGTCGACTGCCTGACGTAAAAACAGACATTAATATCCATCGAGCCTTCTTACGGTCGGCAAACTTCAGATTTTTGAAATATACGCATCCATCTCCGTCAAAATAACCCCGTATAAACGAACCGAGAAATTCATCCGGCACATTTGGGAAGAGCATTACATTACTCTTACGAGAAGAAAAACCCAATCTCTGGAGGTCGGAAAACCATCTCTTGGATCCTATCTGCAACCGATATCCTAGTTTCCATTTTGGATTTCGTACACGTATGGCAATCTTGTGATTAGAACTTACGGCGCGTCGTATATCAAAGAGTAGCTTACGATCAGTAATGTGAAACTCTATGAAATGTCCCTCTCGCTTATTTTTGATCATCGTGCCGTCGGCGGCAAAAAATCCAAGCACATAGGCCATGGTCGGGGCCCAATTCTTGAAGAAGTCTTGGTCGAGGGTCTTCTTTGTCATGCGCATAAATTATACCATGACAGTACATTACTATAACCATTTATGTGGGCCTCAAGAACCTTCGTGCGACCATTGGCCGCGAGCGACTGCTAGTGCCGGCGACAGGGATCGAACCTGTGACCTTCGCTTTATGAGTGCGATGCTACTACCACTGAGCTACGCCGGCATGTGAGATAAGAATATACCATATTCAGCTTTTTTGGTACACTGTGGGTAATGGTCCCCATGATCCTCACCATCAATTCCGGACTTTTGGTCCTTGCGACCATTTTTCTTATTTTTGCGATCGGGCATACGATCCTGACATTTTCTTGGACCATGCTCGCATATGCAGCGGTGATATTTCTACTGTTGCTATTGAGTGAGATCGCCATCTCTTTTTATATGTCCTAAGCCTAAAGGTGCGAGGCGATCGCGCCTTTCTCGTCAATCGTAAACATGAATCCGAGCGGATCCTGCGGAATCGCCTTCAAGATTCCTGCGGTCACGAGATCGTCAACGCTCGCTGGGAACACCCCCTTCCTTTGCTTATAGACGGCGATCGCCTTCTCAAGAGCTTCGAGAATGTCGATATGTACGAGATTCGCTTGCGCACGATCCCTGAGAATCTCGTCATCGGTACTTTGATAGAGTGCATTCCATATCTCCTTGGTTTGTGCTCGTTTGTCTTTTTGGGTGCCGAAGTTTAAGGCAGTGCCCTGTATCGGAGTTGGGATCCCAGGCGTACGCGCCGCTATCTGAAAATACTCCAAGGCACTTTCCCGATCATCCAGATAGATCATGTAGGTGCTCGCAAGATAAAAAGGGATGCGCCAATCCGAAACAGAAGCGACACCTTGCTTGCCGATCGAGACCGCATCATAAACCTTTGATCTATCGAGTGCCGGCAAGACGAGCTCAGCAAAGGCATACGGGTATGCGAATAAGGGATCGAGCGCATTGATGGCCTTGATATCCTCGACCAATCCCTCATACGATCCGTCGACCGTCCCGACCTCTTGGACGGCGTTGAGCCAGATCAAAGAGCCGAAAGCGGAGTGGAGTCCGAGATCTGCGGAACGAAGTACCGGGACAGGAAACACGACAATCGGCGCGAAACCTTCCGGCTGTTTTTTTGAATCATACAGGAACTGGGCGAAAACGACTCCGAAGAGGAGCGCGACGACGATACTGATCCGTGTCATAGTTCACGCTTTTCAAAGAGGTAGGATGCCATGTACAGGAGGACAACGATATAGACCAGTGCATAGGCGATCACGAGCAACGTCTGGGTAAATGGAATATGCGTGCCGTAGGCCACCAGATCCCTGATGTCGAATTTTGACAGGTTGGGCAGCAGATAATAGATCACCTTCACGATCGCCTTCGCAGCCACACTACTTTTTGCGACAGAGCTCACCAGTAGGTCGAGTGAGTGTCCGATATAAATGATCAAGACCGCATAGAGCGTCGACATAAGTGGCATGGAAAATGTAGAGAAGAAGATCGAGAGCGCGATCAGGAGGGCCATTTCAAGCATCTGGTAAAAAATAGAGAGGAGCGCCAATACATCAAAGCCGCCGCCTTTGAAAGCGACCACCGAAAGATACACGAGCGCCATGCCCGCGACCGCGACCGCGACACTCGCAAGCAATCCGAAAAATTTGCCGAGCACGAGATGCGCATGCGACACGGGTTTTGATAGTACGAAGTAGAGTGTCTTGCGCTCGATCTCTTTGTAGAGCAGTGAGCTTCCGAGAAACACCGTGATGATGATGCTAAATAGATAGATGCCGGCGAGTCCGAGACTACGGATCACATGCAGATCCTCGCCGAGCGAAATCGATCCGAGAAAAAGTGTGAAGAGCATATACACGAGGGCAAAGGCCAAGATTCCGTAGAGTATCTTGTTGCGAACCGTTTCCTTGAACGTGTTCTTGGCGACCGTGAGTACATTTTGCAGGAAGATGGTGTTCATAGTGGTTTTGATATTTTTTCGATACTCGTCACGAACTGCTCTTCGAGTGAGCGACCCTTGGTAAATGCTTCGATCGGACCGCTATAGATCAAAGTCCCGCGATTGAGAATGCCGATCTCGTGACAGAGCTCTTCGGTGTCGAAGAGAATGTGTGAATTGAAGAATATCGTCTTGCCTTCTTTGTTGAGGGATTTGATTATTTTTTTGAGTTCGCGCCTGCCAATCGGATCGAGGCCGTCGAGCGGTTCATCGAGAAAGAGATAATCGGGATCATTGACGATCGCCTGCGCAAACGCCATACGCTGCTTCATTCCTTTTGAATAATATTTGATCATTTGGTCGCGCGCCTCGGATAGGCCTACTTTTTTCAGGATATCGAAATAGTAACCTTGCGACTTGGCCTTCGCATGAAAGAGATCTCCGCAAAATTTGAGGAATTCGTAGCCGGTCAGGTGCTCATAAAAGACCGGGGACTCGGGCATAAAACCGATGTTTTCGCGCATGCGATGCTCCGCCGGATCCTTGCCGTCGATACGCACGGTACCTTTGGTCGGCTTGTTGAGGCCGACCAGCATCTTGATGGTCGTCGTCTTGCCGGCTCCGTTGGGACCCAAGAATCCAAAGATGGTGCCTTTTTTGATGGCAAGCGAAATGCCGTCGACCACCGTATGTGCGCCGTATATTTTGGTCAGATCCCGAGCCTCTATCATAGGAGGAATTATATAAAGCGACGCCGAACAAGCAAACGAATAGTGTGTTGCTATTTTGCAGGAAAAAAGGGGCCCCGCACCATCTTTCGCTTTTGAGCGAAAGATGGTGCGGGGCTGATGTCACGCGGTCCGCTCGAATTCTTCAAGCGTCTTACCAAACGCATATACGCTTTCCATGGGTTTGCCGTTGAACAAACCGAGGCGAAGCGAGTTTCCTGCGCTTCGGTGTCCTTTGACGAACTCGATCCCCCGCTCCTTACAAAACGAGAGGAATTGCTCAAAGTGGATCAGCTCATAAGGACAAAAGACTGGATTTGTCCTACTGCGCGCCGCTTCCACGACAGGAGCATAGAAACGCTTACTAGCGCCGATCGCGCCATACACGTATGCGGCACGCTCCTTGCTCTGAGCTTCCATGGCAGTGAGTCCGCCATGTTTTTCGATCCATTCGAGCATCAGACACACGCTCTCGATAGCAAGAAAGTTGGGAGTATTGTACAGCCCCCCTTCCTTCGCTTGAACGGCGTACGATTTCGACAGTGGAACGTGCGGATTGTCCTTCTGGCCGATGAGATCCCGACGGATGATAACGATGGAAAGACCAGCCGGCCCAAGACCCTTTTGGGCGCCGAGAAAAATAATCCCGTACTTACTGACGTCGAGCGGCCCTTCCAGAAAACACGAACTGAAGTCCGCGACGACATGGAACGGAAGGTTTGATGTGATCGTCTCATATGGAAGCCGTACGCCTTGCGTCGTTTCATTCGCCACCACGTAGAGAAAGTCCGCATCGAGCGGCCGACGCATTTGCAGATAGGACATGTCCGGCAAGGAACGAAACTGTGGGTCTGCATGCTCGATAACGGAGACTTCACATTCGCCAACCTTTTCGAGGCGCTGCGCCTCTGCGAGCGCCTTATCGCTCCAAAAACCCGAGCGCAAATAGGCGATCTTGCGCGGCCGTGCTCCGACTCTCAAAACGTTGGTAATCCAGAGATTGAAATGATCGCTACAACCGCACGAAAACGGAATGATCGCGTACTCGTCGGATATGCCGACGATCCGCCGCATGAGACTGTCGAATGCCTTCATCCTGTCGAGAATGAGCTCCTCGCGGTGTGGAAAATCCAGAACTGAGATGCCGGTACCCCTAAAATCGCGGATTGATTGGATGATACTTTCCGTCACCGGCGTGCCAGTCGGACCGGAACTGAACGGGCGTTTTTGGGGAGTCATGGGAGCCACCTTTCTGTTGTGATGGAATCAAAGATCTGACCTGTTCGCATACTAGTGATTCTCGTCTGATTGTCAATTTGGACAAAAAGGCAGAATCCTGCTGGATTCTGAACCACAAGGGCATGGCCATTTTTCTAAAGCGGCTACCGCTAAGAAAAATTGGTCTCATCACGGTGCCGTAGTTCCTTGGGGCCGAATTCGAATAGTAAAAAGATTGGCCGCGACCCTACATGGGTCGCGGCCTTATCGTATTCACATTTCCTTGCGGAAGAATTGCGTAACGAAGAGGTCTTGCACCACGTCGCCGCCTGCACCGACATAGTCACTCGTCCGTGGAGGCCTGATCGGCAAGAGGCCGCACTTGGCCGCGAGCTTGCATATCTCGCTCGGATCCGGATGTGAAAAGTAATTGATCTCTCCGGTAGAGGAGATTTTGAGATGGTCGTATCCACCGTCCCTTTGTCGCTGCGTGTAGCTCACTGCGAAGATGCCTCCTCTCTTCAAGAGACATGCGATCTGTCTAAGTGTCGGCTCAATCCACTGCCGCGGCGTATGTGTCAGAAACGATGCACACGACCAGACGCCTGCGAACCAGCCCTGCTGGAGTCTCGCCCACCCGCTCATATCGTGCATATCCGCCTGTTTGAAGATCGGCGGGTATCGTAATCTGACCGCCCCGCTCGCATCCACCCTTTTCGCGACTCTCTCGGCGATTTTGATCATGTGTGCGGACGCGTCAATCGCTTTGACACGCAGTGCCTGTGTCGGCATCGTTGACGGATCGACAGTACTCCGCATAACGCTCGCGCGATAAGCTTGATCGGACGAACACATGAAGAACGCGTCACGCCCATTGCCGCATCCCATGTCGAGTACCAGTTCTCCATCATTGAACAGCGAAACAAACTCGAAAAGTTCTGGGATAACGAATTGATGCGCTTGATTTGCCGCGCATTGCTCCGCCGTCCTTTCATACACTTTGTTCATGTGCTCGCTGATGTCTTCAGACACAACCCGCTCCATGATCCACGCTGTCCGCCGATCCAATGCCTCCTGTGTCACCCCTTGCCACGCTGCGCGATCTTTGCATCCAAACGCGCGGCTAAAGATCACAAATTCAAGTTGTGTCTTCTCGTTAAAGACAGCATTCTGGACACACATACCAATACTCCTTCTCTTTCTCGTTGAGACTGCAGATAATGTACCATACATTGTCAAGTACGTCTACCATACGTCAACACCCGTCAATCTTCGTGTGGTAATGATACAATTCATTCATGAAAGGAGGTGTTCTGCACCATATCAATCGGCGTAAACGCGCCAGCAAAGCGCTTGATCCCTACCCTTCTCCGCATCCATGGATCAGATTCCTCGACATAACGGCAATCGCCGCAGGGATCATCGGACCTATTATGACCATCCCGCAAATCTGGGAGATTTACTACTTCCACAGCGCTGGCAGCGTGTCAGTGTTCTCCTGGACAGCATTCGCGACACTTGACATTCCCTTTATCATCTATGGCTTCGTGCATAAAAACACGGTGATCAAAATCACCTACATCGGTTGGATCATGGTCAATACCACCGTCGCCATCGGCGCGGTCATATACCAATAAAACAGGTCGCCCGTCGCATCCTCGCAGCAAGCTGCGAGGTATTGCGCGGGCGACACCAGGCTGTTTTTTTGGAAGGTGTAGCGGCCGCCGCCGCTTCAAATCTATTAGCCTCTCAACCCCGCAGCAAGCTGCGGGGTTATTCTCGGCTTCCAATAAAAGACGCTAGTGGAGAAATATGAAAGATTGTGGTATCTTCTGAGGGTATCGCGGGGTGGAGCAGTAGTAGCTCGCAAGGCTCATAACCTTGAGGTCGCGGGTGCAATTCCCGCCCCCGCAACAAGCAAAGATCAAGACCACCTTTCGGTGGTCTTGATCTTGGTGGTGCGTTACGGGGAATCAAGCACCGATGCGCTTCTTCGTCGGAAATTGCCAAACGCAGCAATGTGGTGCTCTGCCGAGTACAGTGCACGACGCAAAAACGAATACTCGCTTATTGCTGTTTGCCTTGCTCGCTGACTCCCCAAAAACCGATCACAGCGACGAGCAGACCGATGGCTGCGAACGTCCACGTCGATTGGGAACCCTGTAATCCGAGAAAAGCAATTCCGATTATCAAGAGACCCAAGATCGCATTTGTCCAATCTTGCCACATAGATAGTTGTTTTATTGTTTTAATAATGCTCGACTCTGCAAACAAGCGTATGCGAAGTCTCGGCCTTCACATACCATCAAGATACACGCGGGAGGTAAAAGTTTGCATGAACCCATACGTCACATGTCTTCACCTGCGCTTCAGTCCACGAGACGGTATCAAAGGAAGCGGCCGCGTGAAACGCGGCCGCCAAAGTTCAAAGAACAACATTCCGCGGCATATGCCGCTGATCCCGCTTAAGCAAATCCTCGTTCCGCAAAACTATGTTGGATCCACTTGTCGCGCCAAAATTCCTGGACTTCCAACAACAACGTCTTGTCCGTCTCGCGGAAAAAATCCTCAAGAGAGGATCCTTCCATGACGAGCCGCTCCGCCTTTTGGACGCATTCATGGATGGTCTCCTGATCGATTTTTTTCATGCTGTCCTCGGTCTCCCATCCGCGGACAAACGGATCGATCGTGCATGTGAGGTGTCTGAAGGTATCGGCATTGAATATCTCCATGGTTGTATCCTCTCCTTCCTTTGGCGTCTCATGATCAATGGTGCGCGAAGGCATGCCGCACGCGCCTTGTTGCACCAAGCTTATTTTTATCAAAAGAACATGAGAATAATGTGAGGACACATCTTCGGAAAGAGGATGCAATGATGACGGTCGTTCTACCGGCACCACACTCTCTATTCAAAGTCGCAGAGATCTATTAATCAACAACCAATATAGTCCCGCATCGCCGAGGACGCGTATAAACTTCTCAAAATCGACTGGCTTGACGAGGTAACTATTGACCCCCAGCAGATATGCACTTTCAAGATCGCTCGTTTCTGCGGATGAAGTGAGGATGACCACAGGAATAGACTTCGTCCGCTCATCGGATTTGATCTTTTTCAATACCTCAAGCCCGTTCACTTTTGGCAACTTGAGGTCGAGCAAAATGACCTTGGGCGGAATGACGATGTCTCGACTCGCATATCGTCCGGTGCAAAAGATGAATTCGAGCGCCGCCTCGCCGTCTTCGACGGTGTGGATGTGATTGGCGAGGTTGTGCTTGCGCAGGGCGCGCAAGGTGAGCTCGCTGTCGTTCTGATTATCCTCGACGAGCAAGATATCTACTGCGTTGTAATTGGTATCATTAATCATACTCGCTCATATCCGCTTCCTTCGGTGAGGGAAGTGTGAAATAAAAGGTGGCACCTTTATCGACCTCGCCTCGGGCACGCACGGATCCGCCGTGACGCTCGACGATGCGCCGGACATTGGCGAGTCCTATGCCGGTACCTTCGAATTCCGATGCCGGATGGAGCCGTTGGAACACATTAAACAGTTTATCGACGTACTTCATGTCGAAACCGACGCCGTTGTCCTTGACGAAATAAGACACCGTGCCCGTGTCAGCCTCTTCTGTGCCGCCGATCTCGATATGCGCCTTTTCCCGCATATGCGAGAATTTCATCGCATTGGAGAGCAGGTTCGTCCACACGAGCCGTATCATATTGGGATCGGCAAACGCATCGGGCATCTCCGTTATAGTGATATCCGTCACATGACCGGGATCAGATCGCTGCATCTCGATGTAGACGCTCTGCACCAACGGCTTCATCGAGATGCGCGTCTTGGTGACGTCTTGCCGCCCGAGCCGCGAGAACGAGAGTAGATCATCGATGAGCTTGCCCATCTGCTTGGCGTTGGTTTGGATGACCGCGATGATGCGCTTCCCCTCTTCGTCAAAATCTTTGCCGTAATCTTCATCGAGCATCTTTACGAACCCGTCCATGGCCCGCAGTGGTGCGCGCAGATCGTGCGACACCGAATAGCTGAAGGCTTCGAGTTCCGCAGTCCGCTTCTTTACCTCGTCTTCGAGGTCTTCGTGATAATGTCGGATCTTTTCGGACATGATATGGAATTCATCGCGCAAGGCACCCACTTCGTCATGTCCGTCCGGCGCGATCACAGGCGCCGATAGAGACTGATCGGGATGTGCAGCAAAGTCGGCGACGGCCGCCGCAAGCAGGCGCAATGGATCGGTGAGCGCCTTTGCAGCGAGGAGTCCGAAGAAAATACTCGCAAGAGCGACCATGAAAGAGAATAGCAGAAAAGAGCTCTGGTACGTTTGCTCGCGGAAACATTCATTTCCCGTCGTATACATGAATGCGGCAGCCAGAGCGAGCGGCACAAGCGCAAACGCGATCAGGATCAAAATCGTTTTATTGGCGATATTCATATGTCTTTATCGGTCAATCGATGGACGGCCGATGCAATGCGCCAATGTGCAGCGAGAAGGACGAGCAGAAAGAGGTAGATCACGATCAATACGCCCCACAACCCTAAGCGAAGCAGTCGCTCCCCGCCCGCGGAGAGCAGTCCAAGGATGATAATGTAGCTGAAGATGAGGAACCAGATGCCCGACACGAGCCTCGAAAGTGCGTGATCGCGATTGGTCGTGCTGATGGAAATATCCGAGAACACGAGCGCCGCCAAGATCCCAAAGAACCACGATACAACGGTCGGGATAACGATACTTACGATGATAGCCGCATCACTGAGAAAGAAGCTCGGCTGGATGCCGGGGATCGAGGATGTCTGCCTCCCTGTGTTGGTGAAGATAATGCCGGTCCACAGCACTCCCACGATGACCGCGAGCAGTCCCGCGACCACGCTGTTTTGATCGAACGGTCTTTTGCCGTTGCCAGCGCGCGCGCTTTGATACAGAGAGAGGAAGCCGGCGAGCGGAGGAAAGACGTACATATAGTTCGCCAGGATCGTGCTCATGCGCTGGATACCAGCGACGCCCGGGAAATATGATTGTACGCTTCCGATGAGCGTCCCCATGATCAATCCGCCGACCAAAAAGCCGAGTGCGAGCCCAAGCATCCGATAGCGCGTCTTGAGCGCGGGATCGATGACGCCACCGGCGTGACGCAGACTTCCCGCGATCGATGCGATGCCCACAAACCAGATCAATACGATCGGTGCCGCGACCGTGATCTGGAGCAGTACCCGTGCCATGAGGCTGAGTCCAAACGCTTGCGGGCCGACAGGAACCGGCTCAAAAAAGAGCACTATCAGATACGCCATCGACAATACCGCGACAATACCGTAGAGGATCGCCGCACGCCTGTCGTTTCTCCACATAGTCAGAAAGTTTTTCATAGGTATCGTATATGTTCTTTGTTTTATGGTCTTTAGTGTTACTTACACGATCTCCTGCAATTCCTTGACCCCGATCGGTTTGACGATATAGCGGTCAAATCCTGCCTTGTAAGCCTTCTGTTTATCCTTCTCCTGTCCGTACCCGCTCAATGCAATAAGTTCCATCGAACGTCCGAATTGCCGACGGAGCGTCCGTGCGACCGAGAGCCCGTCCATGTCCGGCAATCCGATATCAAGCAAAACGACTTGCGGTTGCGTCTTCTCAGCGATGCGTATCGCCTCTTTGCCGTCATACGCCACATGCACCGTATGTCCGGCGGCGCGCAAGGCCGACCCGAGGGCATCGGTCAGATCACGATTGTCGTCCACGACGAGTACATTCCGATGGGGTGTCCCCTGCGCGGCATTCCGCGACAACGAACGGCTCTTATGCGCGACATCTCTCTCTTCATTTCCAATGGGTAAACGAACCGAGAATGTACTTCCGCGGTTGGGACCTTCGCTTGTCGCATAGACCACACCTCCGTGCAGTTCGACCAGTCTTTTGACCAGCGTGAGACCGATGCCGAGTCCGCTTGATGTGCGCGCAAGCGAATGCCCGCCGCGGACAAAAAGGTCGAAAACGCGCGGAAGCAGATCGAGAGTGATGCCGACCCCGGTATCTTTGACCGTGATGACCACATTGTCATCCTCCCGATGTGCCATGATCTCGATCAGACCTCCTTTGTCCGTGTACTTGACGGCATTATTCAAGAGATTCACCAAAATCTGTTCGAGCCGTACCGGATCGGCATTGAGGCGAAGCGCCTCGACGTGCTCCGCGACGATTGTATGTTCCCGTTCATCAGCAAGCGGCCGGACCATCTCGACCGCCTCTTCAACGATCCGTTTGAGATTGACGGGCTGTTTCTTGAGTGTGATCTTGCCTTGCGTGATGCGCGTGACGTCCAGGAGATCGTCCAAAAGTTTGGACATGTGGTAAGCCTGCCGATAGATCGCTTGCGCACGCTCTTGAGTCGCCGGATCCTCCGTCTCTCCTGCTATCTGTTCGGCATTGATCAGAAGCGGCACCAGAGGATTGCGAAGCTCATGCGAGAGCAGCGCCAAAAAATCGTCTTTTGCACGATTCGCCTCGAAGATCTCATGCTCAGCCTCCTTTTCTCGCGCCTCTACCAGCTTGAGACGCTTGCGCTCTTGCACTTCTTCCAAGGCGCGATTAACGACACCGGGTAGCCGGAAGAGCCGCTCTTTGAGCACGTAATCGGTCGCCCCGCTCTTGAGCGCCTCAATAGCCCTCTCCTCGCCCATCGTACCCGTCACGAATATGAACGGTGTGTCCGGACAATATTCTTTGGCAAACGCAAGCGCCTCGCTGCCAAGAAAAGACGGGAGCGTGTAGTCGGCGAGTATGATGTCGGGCGCTTCATCCTTATCTTTGATTGCTTGGAGAAACCCGGACTTCGAAGATACGCGTCGCCCCGTAAAGACCAGACCGGATTCGCTGAGTTTGCGCTCTATAAGCTCCGCATCGGTCGCAGAGTCCTCGAGCATGAGTATACGGCGCATACATACGATAATGCGCCTCACGTCATGAGATGTATATGAAAATGGACATTCTAGGAAGCGGGGTCGTAAGGCGATATCCTGGGGTCACCACCGTATGCACGCTTGGCGGCATTAGGCGCGGTGAGTCTTGCCACCCTGAGTGAGCGGCAACGTGATCGTAAAGGTACTACCTTTACCTAAGCCCTCGCTCGCCGCTTCGATGCGGCCACCGTGAAGCTGTACGATCTCGCGAACGAGCAGGAGACCGATACCAAGCCCTCTACTGGGATACTTACTCTGCCGCATGCGCAGGCTGCCGTCAAAGATACGTGCCGCCTCGCCCGCTTCTATGCCGATACCCGTATCGGCAATGGTTATGACTGCGTTCTCGCCTTCTTTATGCGCATTGATAACAATGCTCCCGCCTTCCGGCGTGAATTTCTCGGCATTGTGCAGAATGTTCGTCAACGCTTGTTCGATCCGCGTCCAATCCGCATACAGCATGATATCCTCCGGGGGCAACGAGACGTCCAAATGCAGGCGCTGTTTATCGAGCAGTCCCTGGTTGGACATGATCACCTGCTTAATCACTTCATTGAGCGATATACGCTCATGATCCAAATGGATCTTCCCGAACGAGTACCGGCTCGCGTCTAAGAGATCGTTTACCAGCTTGGTGATATGGTCGAATTGATGTTCGATGATGGACAGTTCTTCGATACTCTCTTTTTCGGACTGTTTCATCTTCAGAAGCTCGATCGAACTCTTGATCGGCGCGAGAGGGTTGCGCAATTCATGCGATAGAGCCGCGAGAAACACGTCCTTCTCTTGGCCGGCTTTTTCAAGTTCGTGATAGAGACGAACATTTTCGATGATGAGACCGAGATGATGGCAAAAATCTTCCATAAAGACAAGGTCCTCCTGCGTATAGTGACGGCCCGAAGTGGTATATGCAAGCGAGAGCGCCCCGACGATATTCCCGCGCATCTTGATCGGAATGACTATCAGAGAGCTCGCTTCCAAGCCATGCACGAGATGCAGGCATTGCTGTGGCACCACTTCCCGGAATTTTTCTTTTTGCCGCAACACGGAATACAGCTCTGATGTACCGCTCGTGAGGACCGTACCCATGCAAGTCGTGTTCTCCGGTTCCCATGATATGCCGTCGATCGGCCCCGATACTGCATGCGGCTCGTTCGCACCCGCTACGGGCAGCCGAATGAACTGGCCCATGGGATTGATCACGTCGATAGCACACCAATCCGCGAGCGAAGGCGTGATCAATCGGACATTTTCCATGAGAAGTATTTCCGCGTCGCTTTGGACGGACGTTATCTTCGACGAGGCGACGAGGAATGCCAATTGATCTGCGTGCAGTTTTTCCTCCGAGATGTCGCGGAAATACGCCACCGCATACTCGACCGCTCCGTGCTCATTGAAAAGAGGAATGCATGAAATACTGAGCCAGTAGTGCCGGAGCGCATAGACTTGCTCGAAGAGTTTTTGGTTGGTCTCGATACCCTGCTCAAGAGCCAGATGAGTGGGAAACGATGCAGGATCAGCTCTGTCCCCCTTCTCATTCCGGACGACGCTCAGCTTGAGGATATCGTCGTAGCATGTGCCGATCAGATCACTATTGCTCTTACCGCTGCGCTCCGCCATGCGCACTGCGGCATCGTTGGCGTATCGTATGATCCGCTGCTTATCAAGGATGATCACGGCTGTCGCCGCGTTTTGTGCAATCGCCTCGAGCCATTGCCTTGGGATATTTTCCATACGCACCTAGTGTAGCATGGCCATACGCGCCGGAGGCCGTCCACACAGCTGTAGTGTTGACGGCCTCCGGCTCATACTGTCAGCATACGACGCTCGTCTTCTGAGCGCTCACTGACTCCAAAGAGCGTTTGTTGCATATGACGCATCTCTTTTTAAGGTGCCTCTAAAGTTCGCTTCGTAATGATCGGGTCGTTTGGCGCATGCGTGCATCCGGGCCCAGATGCACCACGCCTTCCAAAGCGTCTATCGCGATACGCGATACGATCATGAAAGATCTCTTTTCTTATCTATCAATAATGATACGCACCACGCATGAGATGAGAGTGAATCGTCGTATTGATTATACTTGATCGCGTTGCGTGTCAGAAAACGCCGCCTGAGATACAAGCTCACTCAGCATCTTCGACATACGATCGACCTCTTCGATAATGCCCAAAAACGTCGATCTCAGTTCCGATCCTTCATGTAAAGACAAGAGTGCCATCTCGGCGTTCATCCGGATAACCGAAAGCGGCGTGCGCAGATCATGCGCGGCATTCTCGATGAATTGTTTCTGTAGCATATCAGACTTCGGCCTATGCGCGGAGCCGGTATCCGATCCCGCGAACCGTTTCGAGGATTCCATCGCCGCTTTTCCCGCCGAGTTTGCGTCGAAGATTTTTGATATGGACGTCCACCACGTTGCTAAATCCGACATAATTGAAATCCCAAAGATGATTAAGAATATCCTCCCGATTCACGACCTGATTCGAGTGGCGCATGAAGTACTCGAGCAATCCGAATTCCTTGAGCGTGAGCGGAATGGTGGTGCCCGCGCGCGATACACGCCGGGTGCCCAGATCGAGCTTGATATCGCCTGCCTCCAGGATCTCCGGCAGGTTTTCATGCGGCCGCCGCAGAAGCGCCTGCAAACGCGCTGAGAGTTCGGCGAATGAGAACGGCTTCACGAGGTAATCGTCGGCTCCTGAAAGAAGGAGGTTCACCTTGCTCTCGACCTCGGAGCGCGCCGTAAGGACCAGTACGGGCAGCGTGATGTCCTTCGCCCGCATCTCTTTGCATACGGCGAGGCCGTCCATCGACGGAAGCATGAGATCGAGGATCACGATGTCATAATCATCACGATGAAGCGACACGCGCGTGAGCGCCTTCTTTCCATCGGGCACAACATCGACCGCGTATCCTTCAAGCTCAAGACCGCGCTTGATCGAATCCGCGAGCTTCGCGTCATCTTCCACAAGAAGTACTTTCATAAAATCCTATTGTAATTATACCATTGTTAAATTGGTCAGAGCATCAATGACGATAACGACCTCCCCGTGGACTATTCCGTCCCGTGCATTATGCAAAATGTATCGTGAAGTTTTCATGAATGTTTGCGGTCTCGTCGCTCGGACGCGATGCGCGCAAGGATCGCCTCGATATCGGCGATGCTGACGGGTTTGGTGAGATGGTATTCCATGCCCGCCTCTGCGGCGGCTTTCTTATCCCGCACCTGTCCGAATCCGGTGAGCGCGATCAATACCGGACGAGGCGCTTGCGATGTCGCACGCAGTACCTGACGCGCCACATCATATCCGCTGATATCGGGCAGTCCAATATCGAGCAATATGACATCCGGCTGGAAAACGGGAATGGCTGTAAGCGCGCTCTTTCCCGTATACCGCAAGCAGACCTGATGCCCTTTATACTCGAGGAGCTTCCCCATACCGCGCGCCGCGATCTCATTGTCATCGACCAGGAGGATCTTGAAGACGGTCGATGGCTTCATCTGGCCCGATCCGGCCGCAGTGGCAACCCTCAACGGTGAATCATGTTTCAAGAGAGGCAATCGTACGGTAAAGGTACTCCCGAAACCTTTGCCTCGGCTCTGTGCCTGTACTCGGCCCCCATGCAGCTCGGTCAAGCGTTTGACCAAAGACAATCCGATCCCAAGTCCGGTCCGTACCTGGGAGGCTGGATTGATGCTTATGAACGCTTCAAAGATACTATCGAGGAGCGCGGGATCAATACCTACGCCCGTGTCAGCGACTTGTATGACGCCTTCGGCACCCTCTTGCTTGAGAGCAAGCGTCACACTCCCGTGATGCGGTGTGCAGTTGCCAGCATTATGGAGTAGATTGTTGAAGATCTGTACAAGGCGCGCAGGATCGCCGTATACCCACAATGGTTCGGACGGCAATGAGACCGAAAAGGCGATCTGCTGGTCTTCCAGAAACGGCTTCATGCTCGCGATCGACTGCTCAAGCACCGTTTGCAGCGTCAGCGGCTCTTTCTTGAGATCGAATTTTCCATGCGTGATGCGGGATATGTCGAGCAGGTCGTCGAGCAGACGCTTCAGGATCGCCGCCTGTTGTTGCGCGTCTGAAATCAGTGACGCTCGATCATGATCCTTCTCATCGACCTGGAGCAGCTCCAGAGTGCTGATGATGGGCGCGAGCGGGTTGCGCAATTCATGTCCAAGGATTGCGAGAAATTCGCTTTTTGCATGATCCTCTAGCCGCGTCTTGGTGAGGGCCCGCCGGAGTTCGGCATTCTTCTCATGCAGCTCCTTGAAGACATTGCGGCGCTCCCACGTCAGCGTCATGATGACACGGATGGTATCGCGAATATCCTGTAAAATCTGGCGAAAAGACATGGAATTGCGTCGCTCTGAAGCGCCTCTCTATCATACCAGCCCGATTATGAAGAAATAATGAATTCTTCATTATTGTTCATTACCGGGATATTTTACTGTATTTGCATCGCGTCGATATCGACGCGGGCGCTTGCCGCACCTGCCGACTGAACGATAATACCGCTTATCGCCTTGTTATCCGCACCGATATCCGCAAGCGGGATGGAGACCTGTTTCCAGGTATTTGCAATTATGGTCCCATCAGGCACATACGCGGAGAGGTTCTTGACCGACGATTGTACGCCGTTGCTG
The DNA here is from genome assembly GCA_016214605.1 of Candidatus Kaiserbacteria bacterium. Classification (GTDB taxonomy): domain Bacteria; phylum Patescibacteriota; class Minisyncoccia; order Phycocordibacterales; family UBA2100; genus UBA10103. Next base: position 20,341 of record JACROD010000017.1, on the reverse strand, counting down.
TCGAAGGTATAGATCTGGAGATTTTGCCCGCCGCCGCCTGATCCGGCGATAACGAAGGAGAGCGCTCTCTTGCCGGATGTATTGATGCCCGCGTGATGGAGGAAGAGACCGCCCCACGGCGCATCATAGGCGACCCTCATTGCATTCGTTCCCGCGAATACGAGTGAGGTGTCGGAGAAATCCTGCGTACTGCCCCACGACCAATTGTACCAGCCCGGTGCCAGCGCATCCTGATAAATAGACACACTCTGATCCGCACTCATAGTACTGAACGCGGCTACCTGATCGAACCATGCATAGATACCCGTCCAGCCCGGCTTGAACACGCCGATCGAAACCGTATACGTGCCAGCGGCAAGCGGTGTGAATGAATACGAGAAATCTCTTGATTGTCCTGCGGCAAAGACCTGATCGTTAAAGAATTTCTGTCCGACCTTGATCCCATCCTTGTACACTTCCATATCCACCAAGGCCGATCCTGCGCCACCGGTATTGGTGATCGTGCTGGTGATCAGATCCGCATTCCCAACCGCGGGAGATGCGGGCGACAGTGTCGTACCCTGATGTGCAAAGGAGGATTCTGTCGCGGCGCGATCGACTATATGCAGCAAGAGCGCTTGATCATTCCACTCGTACATGCCCACCCAGCCGGCCTTGAACAATCCGACTTTGACCGTGTAGTCGCCGACCGTGCCGGGAAACCAGTCGATCGCATAGTCGGCATGTCCTCCCGTGGGGATCGTTTGCCCGTTATAGATCTTCTGCGCGGCTAGCTGTCCGCTCGTATTATAGATCTCAAAATCAATGATGAACGGACTCGCGGCGCCGCTGTTCGTTATCGTGCTCGTGACCAGCACGTCGCGCCCCACGGCATTGGGCGGCACGGGAGATTGGACCGTCTGCGTCACATGCGGAAGCGCATTGATCACCGGGGTGTTTGTCACGATGATACCGGCGGTCGCAGTACCGACAGCCCCATGAGAATCCGTCACGGTGAGTGTCGCGGTGTACGTGCCCAACGATGAATAGACATGATCGGGACTCACCGCAGTAGATACAGTGCTTCCGTCGCCGAAATCCCACCGATAGGTGATCTGATCGTTGTCGGGATCGCTCGAATTGGCACCCGAGAAATGCACGGAAAACGGCGGCACACCGGTCATCGGATTCGCGCTCACTCTTGCGACCGGCGGACGGTTCGCGTTTGAAAACGCGATCTGCCTGATCTGGCCGGTATTGATCGAAGAATAGTAGATCGTGCCGTCGAGACCGGGAACGAAATCGACCGGCCCGCCGGCGCCCGTGATGAAATCCTCGACCGACGCGACGGTATCGTCGCCGTTGAGCACCATACGCTTGATGCGGTCGTTGCTGTAATCGCCAAAGAAGTAATTGCCGGTGTATTGCGCAGGATACACGCCTGCCGCAGGGAAAATGCCACCGATCACCGATGCCGTCCCGGTAGTATGATCGAATACGTAGATAGGGTCGGTCCATGAAGTCGGCGGCGTGCAATTGTATGCAGTCGCGACATATCCTTCACGGCATGGCCAGCCGTAGTCGGCCCCTTTGACGCCGATGTCTATCTCTTCCCACGTGGACCACCCCACTTCGCCGAAAAAGAGCTTCCCGTCGGTCGATCGGAAGCTGAAACGGTAGCTGTTGCGATGACCAGACGTCCATATCTTCGACTGGTTGTCATGGGCGTTGCCGGTATAGAATGGATTGTCCGAGACACCGGTGCCGTCGGTATTGATGCGCACGATTTTGCCGGCAAGCGCACGGGTGTCGAGCGCAAAGAGAGCGAGCGGGTCCACACCGGTGTACCCTGCACCGTCGCCAAGGCTCGCATAGAGCTTGCCGTCGGGCCCGAAGTGCATATCCCCCATCGAATGGGTACTGGCGTCCGAGAGGATGCAATCGTTCGTTATGGCAAACGTCGAACACGAAGGATGTGCCGCATCACCTCCGACCGTGCCCAATATCACAACGCGACTGTTGAAATCGGCCGTGTCGCCGACAACCGTGAATCGCACGATGCGCCCGGTCTTTGGTCCGGTGTAATTTTGCCCCGGCGTGTTCTCATACGTATATGCCACATACATATAGCCGTTGTGGGAGAAATCGGGATCGAGTGCGATCGATTCAAGTCCCCGATCGCCAAAATCATTCAAGTCGGGTAAGCGTATGACAGGGGTCGAGAGAAGCTGGCCGTTTTTGAATATCCGTACGGTTCCCGATTTTTCGGTGATAAACATGCGGCCGTCGGGAGCAAACGTGAATGACGTCGGGAGATTCAATCCGCTCACGATCGTATTGATCTGGAAACCGGCAGGCACGACCGCGGCCGCGTATGAAGTGCCGGCACATGAAAAGAGCACGCTGATAAGGGCCGCGAAGGCGATCATGAGATGCAGGTGTTTAGTGGTCATATTCGATCATGAAAAATAATTACGCGATAATGGTCGCAATATGAACGAGCACACGTGAGTTTTGGGTTAATGAACACCTGAAAGCCGCCGTTCATGTTTTGATTTTAAATTCAGAATCCAAATGAGCCATGCATACTTCAGCCAAACTTAATGATCCGACGCATACACTCGGGAATATATGCGACAAATATCGATCAGTATCTTCTTTCCCACCTTCAATGAGGAGCGGAATATCGTCTCCATGGTGGAGCGCGCGATTGACGTTGCGAGGCAATGCCCGTATGTGAAAGCGTATGAAATAGTGATTATCGACGACGGGAGCACCGATGCAACTCCCGCACTCGCCGATCTGCTCGCCCAGCGCCATACGGAGGTCCGCACCGTGCATCACCCGACAAACCAGGGCTATGGTGCCGCGCTCAAGACAGGATTCCAAGAAGCGCGCATGCAATACGTGTTTTTCACGGATGCCGATATGCAATTCGACCTCTTGGAACTGGAGCATTTGGTGATCCATGTGCCTGAGTACTGTGTTGTAACAGGATACCGTGCACCGCGGCGCGATTCGTTCATGCGGCTGGTCAATGCAAAGGGCTGGAATATTCTCAATAGGATCTTTTTCGGCCTGCGGATACGCGATATTGATTGCGCGTTCAAGCTATTCGAGCGCTCCGTGATCAAACAAATACGGATCACGTCCGACGGCGCGATGGTCAATGCGGAACTTTTGGTCCGATTGATGCGGCGCGGCATCCCGATCAAAGAAGTACCGGTCTCTCATTTACCACGCATCTATGGATCGCCGACCGGAGCAAAACCGTCGGTCATCTTCCGCGCGATCCGCGAACTTCTGTCCCTTTATATGAGTGAACTGGGTTCGGCTTCTCTTATTGCGCCGTCCATTCCGCACCAAGATATGGTTCACGCCAACCCAAGATCGCTATGATGAACAGGCCCGCATATAACATGAAAAGATCCCGAGTCGCGAACTGTCTTTTGGGCGCCGTGATGATCGCTGGCGTGGCCGGAGGCGGCTATTTTAGCGTTCATCAAGGGAGTAAAGCGCTCGTCTTTTCGCCTCCACAGATGTTGTCCGCATTGTGGAACAGTTACAAAAAAGTGTATGTTGCGAGCGACGGACGCACGATCGATCCAGGCCACAACAATACAACAACGTCCGAAGGACAAAGCTATACGATGATGCGCGCCGTCTGGATGGGAGACAAGGAGACATTCGACACTTCGTGGGGTTGGACGCACCGCGCGCTCGAACGCCCCGATCATGTGTTTGCATGGCTCTACGGAAAGCAGGGCGACGGCACCTACGGAATACTCGCCGACCAAGGCGGAATGACGAGCGCATCTGATGCAGACGTGGATATCGCGTTGTCGCTTGTGTTCGCATATGCACGCTGGCAAGATCCCGCGTACCTCGAGAGTGCGAGCACGACCATCGCGGCTATCTGGAATGCCGAGGTCATCACCATACAAGGGACACCATATCTCACAGCCGACAGCCTTGAGAAGACTTCGACGTCTCCATGGGCGGCGGTCAATCCGTCCTATTTGAATCCGGCTGCTTTTCGCATTTTCGCCCGGATCGACACCGCACACCCATGGCTGGAGCTTGTCGATAGTTCATATGATCTGATCGCGCGCGCATCGGATAGCACCCTCGACAAGAAAAAGAGCGCCGATCTGCCACCCGACTGGATACGCATCCACAAGCAGACCGGCGCGATCGAACCTTTGCATGACACTCCCGAGACCACGACCGATTTCGGATACAACGCCTTGCGGCTGCCGTGGCGGCTTACGCTCGACTGGCAATGGTTCCACGACTCGCACGACCAAGCCATACTCAAGAGATTCTCGTTCCTTTCGGAAGAATGGAACAAAAACAGCTTTCTGTACGCGACATACGCGCACGACGGATCGACGGCGACCGGCACAGCGCATGAATCGCCGGCCATGTACGGCGGCACGATCGGATATTTCATGACGGTCGATCCCTCACTCGCGCCCGTCGTGTACACGACGAAGCTGGAAAGCTTGTTCAGCCCCGATAACAATACGTGGAATACCGACATGTCGTACTACGGCGACAACTGGGCATGGTTCGGCATCGCATTGTACAACGACCTCCTCCCAAACATCGCCGCATCCCTTCCCCGATTATCACTAGATCAAGCAAGCCTATGAAATATGTTTACGACATGAGCGACCGGAAACATTCTTTTCTCAGGACGGAATCGCCCCGCGTGCTTCTTGCCTTCAACGCGATCATGGCGATCACTTATTTTATAGCGATCACCTTTTTCTTCATGCCGGGAAATCGCATACTGTTCGGTTTTCTCATCGCGGGTGAGGCGTTTCACTTGTGGCAAGTGCTCACGTTCCTCTACACGGTATGGGACACCCGCCACATCGCACCGCGCAATACGCTGCTGCGTCCTTCGGTCGACGTATATATCACCGCTGCGGGCGAATCCATCGAGATCATGGAAGCAACGGTGCGCGCCGCCAAGCAGATGACGTACCCATCGTTCAAGGTATATATCTTGAATGATGGGTACGTCGCCGGCAAAAAGAATTGGCGCGACATGGAGACATTGGCCGCGCGTCTCGGTGTCTCGTGCATCACGCGACAGATACCCGGAGGCGCGAAGGCCGGCAACATCAATCACGCGCTGTCGCTCACGCGAAGCCCGCTCATCGCCATCTTCGACGCGGATCATGTGCCGCATGCCGACTTCCTCGCAAAGACCGTGCCGTATTTCGTCGATGATAAGGTCGCGTTCGTGCAGACGCCGCAGTTCTACAAGAATCTCGAAAAGAGTCACCTCACCAACGGCTCATGGGAACAGCAGGAGCTTTTCTTCGGGCCCATTTGCAAGGGCAAGAATCGCCTCAATAGCGCGACCCTCTGCGGCACCAACATGGTCATCTCACGTGCGGCGCTCGCGACGGTCGGCGGCATGAAGACCGACAGTATCGCCGAAGACTTCGTCACCGGCCTGCTTATGCATGCGCGAGGGTATCGATCGGTATACGTGCCCGAAGTACTGGCAGAGGGTCTCGCGACGGAAGATCTGCGCTCATATTCGACACAGCAGTTCCGCTGGGCGCGCGGCGCATTCGACGTCATTTTCCGCTACAATCCGCTCTTTATGCGCGGCCTCACCGGAGCGCAGCGCATACAATATCTCTCTTCGGCAAGTTTCTACCTTTCCGGCATCGTCGTTATGATCGATGCGCTCTTGCCGATCGCATTCTTTTATACGGGAGCGGTCGCGGTACAGATGAATAGCATGCTTCTCGCCGCCATCTTTCTTCCCTATATCTTCCTGACATTCTATGTCATTCAGCGCGTATCGAACGCACACTTCACCTTCCGGTCGCTCGGTTTTTCCATGGGATCGTTCAGCATTCACACGGCGGCGTTTTTCGCGGCACTCACCGGGAGGAAAAATGATTTTCTTGTCACGTCGAAACGAGCGCTCGAAGGAAACTTCCTTCCGATCGTCAAATGGCACTTGTTCTACTGCGCGCTCGCATTGGTCGGGATAGTGGTCGCATACGACCGAGAAGGAGTGACTGCATCGCTCCTCAACAACAGCATGTGGGCCCTCTTCAACGTGACGATCTTTATACCCTTTATCTATGCGTCATGGCCGGAGAAAGCAAACGCCGCCGTCGCCGTACAAAGATCCGCCGAGGAAGCCTTGCGGAGAGAAGATATCCTCAGCCCGGGACAGCTTATGCAAACGCAAAGTTCATATGCAGATTAATCCGCCGCGAGAAAGACGGCATTTTTGGAGCACAGTCATCATACTCATGTCGACCATGATCTTTTGCGCCGCCGTCTCGGTCTTCTTTCTCTTGCCGCAGAGCTTGCGACTCGATGAAGCACAGAGCCTCTGGGAATCGGGCCGGAGTCCGTCCGCGCTACTGATGATCGTCGCCAAGGATGTGCATGTGCCGCTCTTCCACATACTGCTGCATATGTGGCGCGTCGCGTTCGGCAGCTCTGTCGCCGCCGCACGCTCGCTCTCGCTCGTGTTCTATATCCTGTCGATCCCCGCAATCTATATACTGGGACGCCTTGCGTATTCCCGTTCGACGGGACTGTATGCGTCGGTCCTCTTCGGCCTCTCTCCATTCATGAATTGGTACGGCAATGAGATACGCATGTATGCGCTCTTCACTCTGCTCATCATACTCAATCAATTCTTCTTCCTGCGGATCATCAAGCAAGGCAGCGCTCGCATATGGATCGGCTACGGGACGACCGCGATGCTCGGCATCTATACGCACTATCTGTTCTTTTTGAGCTTGGCGGCGCAAGCCGTATTTTATTTCCTGCACCGCTCGTTGTTTCCTCCGCGGTCGTTGGCGCGATTCAGCATCGTCGCGGCCGTACTCGTCTTTTCATTCGCGCCATGGGTGTGGTATGTGTACGCACTGAAAGAAGCTGGGATGCAACTTCCCCTCTTGATGCCTCCAACGACCGTCGATCTCTTCAATACATTCTCCCAGTTCGTGTTCGGATTTCAAGACGATACACTCAACACGATCTTCGTATCGCTCTGGCCGATCACCGTGATCTTGGTATTTCTCGCGCTGCGACGCGGCGCAAGATTCCGTTTCGAGACCGAGTATTTCTTGTACACTATCATATGCTCGTTCGCCGCCCTCTTTATCGGAAGTTTCGTCTTAACGCCCGTATTCGTCAGCCGCTACCTCATCTTTACCGTTCCGTCATTGTATCTGGTGTTGGCGCACTTTTTCGATGCATATCCGCCGCGATTGGCGCAAGCGGCGCGGTGGAGCGTCGCGATCGTCATGGTCGCGGGGCTCGTGATACAGATCCAGAGCCCCGCGACACCGGTCAAAGAGAATTATCGGCAGGTAGTGACATACATCAACGAACATGCCGGACCGCAAGATACGATCATACTCTCCACGCCGTTTACGATCTATCCGATAGAATACTACTATCATTCTCCCGCGACACTCGCGACACTGCCGATATGGAACCGCTACGATACCGGTCCGATACCCGCATTCTCTCCTGCACAGCTCCCCGCACAAGTCGCTACGCTCACGGACGGCTATCAGAAAGCATGGCTCGTCTTGAGCTACGATCAAGGATACGAACAGACGATTAAATCATACTTCGATCAGCATTATCGCCGGATCGGCACTGAGCATTTCTCCCGCGACCTTGATCTGTACGTGTATCAGTTGCGATACGACACGCCGCTCGCGCGTCAGTGATCTTACTGCACGCCTCGCTGGGCTAGACCGACGGCATAGGAGGACCACCAAGTGCCGGCATTTGGACCGCCGTTGCAATTGCCGTCGGATTCGCCGGGAACTTTGAGCCAGAGGAGCGCATCGATCAGCGAATTGCCGGTCGCCGTGGTCGGATGCGTACCTATACCGCGACCCGCCGGATTGCACCATTGATTATCGGGCGTGGATCCGAGGCCGTTGCGCGAGGTGTCGATCACGAAGTGCGCGCCGCCGAGGTCATTGGAGATCTGAGTGCCATAGGCGGTGTTGTCGCTCGTCCAACCGAAGTTGGAGACGTTGAGCGCGAATCCGTCTGCGTGAGCGACATTTGCTGATCGCAGTTCATTGGCCATCTGCGCATGATCGATCCAGCCCGTGTGTCCGGCATCGATGTACACTTTGGTGTTGCTGTTTGTCTTGAGCGTCGTTACCGCATTGGTGAGGAGTGTGAGCCGCGTCTGTGCATCGCTCGACGAGAGACACGAGATCGTCGCGAGCGCATCGGGCTCGAGGATCACGACGGCTTTGGCACTGCCGATACCTGCCGCGAAGGATTGTATCCAGCTCGTATACGCTGCGTAGCTTGTGGCTCCTCCGGCAGAATATCCGCCGCAATCACGAAACGGGATGTTGTACGCAACAAGCACAGGCACAGCACCGGCGCTTTGTGCGCTCGCGACCGTGGCGTGCACGTCGTTTTGGATGTTGCTATTCCAACCGCCGAACCATTGCGCAGTCGGCTGTGCCGCGAGCATCCGCATGAGCGCCGCATCGGTCGGGTCGCTTGAGCTCCATGCGGCTGCTTGTGAGGCGGCAGACGAATGGGGATTGACCCAGAATGTCATGCCTGCAAGCGGATTGCCGCTATAGGTCGTCGCTGGTTGCGAGACCGTGCCCGCCGTAGCATTTTGCGGAGACTGGGTGATCGTCGTGACGGGAATGTGTACCGGAATACTCACCTGTCCGATCACGCTTCCGCTTGCGTTTTTCGCGGTGAAGGTGACCATGTAGTTCCCGCTCGCATTCCAATTCCACGCGCCGACATTGACCGAAGCTTCCTTGTGGGGATACCCGGTGTTGTCGTTGCTCATGACGCTCAAGGTACCGCCGTCGACTTGCCAGTACATGCTATACGTCGAAGTATCCATACCGGCGATCATCGCCTTGAAGGGTTGCACGCCGCTCACGGTCGCGTTTGCAGTCGGCCACCAGACATTGATCTGTACTTGCGTCGGGGCTGGAGTGGGAGCCGGTACAGGCGCCGGTTGCGTGATCGATACTACCGGTGCAGATGAAGCGGGTGCAGGCGCCGGGGTCGGCGCAATGGGTGTCGTCACAGTCGGCGTGTATGCGTCGTTGTATATCGAGACCGATTGCTGTGCGACTATCGCGCCGTTTTGCTTGGCGACGAAGGTCACCGTGTACGGCCCCGCCCCGCGCCATGTCCACAGCGTGACGTTGACCGATGCTTCTTTGTGCGGATAGCCGGTGTAGTTGGAGTCCATCGCGACCTGCCCGCCGCCGTCGACTTGCCAGTACATTTGGTATTGATCGACCGAGACGCCCGAGAGCTCGGCCTTGAACGGCTGAACGCCCGTCATGTGCGCGCCGTCTACCGGCCACCAAGGATTGACCGAAGCCGCGCTCGCGATGCCGGGGTGCACGAACGACAGTACGATTGCCGTGAGACACACGATGAAGACGCGAGACACATTCTGTAGGTCGATAATTTTTGCTTTTGAATACATACTTATTTTTTATTGTCTATGGAACGGCGCGACGAATCGCTCCATCCCGATTCATAAAACCTTCACTATTTTTGCCCGGCAAAAATAATCGCGCAAGAGCAAATCTCATGAAGATTCCGAGCCTTGTTTTTCGCACTGATTCGTACCAAGAGAAAAAGATCACGTTTGCATTCGTGATCTTTTGGTGAACACTGGGCGCAACACGAGGAGGCATGGATAAATCCATGGAAACGCGGTAGTATGACATTATATGTTTGATACTGAACACATCCAGCAATTCTGGCGCGAGAAGAGCGGTGAGGACTTCGCGGTCGCGCAGATGCTTCTTGCCTCAAACCGCAATACCTACGCACTCTTTTTCTGTCATCTTGCGATTGAGAAACTCTTGAAGGCGCTCGTTGTCCGCAAGACAAACGCAAACGCCGCCTATGATCACAACCTGCAACGCCTGGCGTCTGACGCCGGATTGCAGCTTTCCGATACCATGCAAGAGAGCTTGGCGGAAATCAACACCTTCAACATCAAAGGCCGCTATGATGAATTCAAGTCGCAATTTTACAAGAAGGCGACCACGGAATATACGGAAAACTATCTGCGCGAAACCGAACATATCCTTGTATGGCTCAAAACACAATAACAATAGATCAAGACGTCCTGCAAAGCGCCGCTCGTTTTCGAAGCGTCGTGGAGTCCTCCGGCATTCCCGTGCAGAAGATGATTCTGTTTGGTTCATACGCAAAAGGACTGGCAAATCCTCGCAGTGATATTGATCTTGCCGTCGTGTCGCCGCAGTTCGGCCATGACGATGTGGAAGAGATGCAGACTCTTTGGAAAAAGACGCGCTTTGCGGATATCCGCATCGAACCGTACCCGCTTTCGCCTGAGGACCTGGAACAAAGCAACTCTCCCGTTATAGAAGAGATCCGCGCGCACGGTATCGTGGTGTAATCCCTACTTCGCAAACACCCAGTATCTTTCGCGATATGATTTTCTTATGAAAGAATATTCTTGGTTTTTTGGTTGGTAAGTTTCCATGTGGTAATAATTATACATCCACACAAAGTACTCATCTAAAAATCTTGTTGCCTATCGAAGGTTCGTCTATGCTCTCGCAGATGATACCCTGAAATCCCGTTACTAACACGCCAAACCATTGACACGAATGAAACAGGATATATTATGTCTTTATAAACAAGAAGGGGGGCCTTGATACGTCCCGGCGTATCCGGGGGTTTTTTTATTTTTGAGGATTCAGACGAAGTTTGCGAGCGAATTCATCCAAGATCACGACGGGTACGTTGGCGCGTTTGAGCAGAAGGGAAAGATACTTTGTGTACATAATCCTTACTTCGCAAACACCCAGTATTTTTTGAAAAAGAAATTCCAGATCATGCTAAACAATGTCGCACAGAGCTTGGCGATGAGATCGTTGATCCCGGCCATACTGCTCAAAACAAACAAGATCGCGGTGTTCCACAGCAAACCGCTCACGGTCGTCGTATAGAAACGTGCCACCTCCGTCATCTGCGCAGGATAGCGACGGCGGAATGTCCAGATGCGATTGCAGTAGAAACTGAATGTGGTCGCGATGCCGAAAGAAATGACGTTTGCTACATAGCGCCCCGGCGTGCGGTAGTCGAACACGCCGACATGGCGCGTCAGCAGGCCATAGATCGCGAAGTCTATGGCTGTATTTGCGACGCCAATGACCGCAAAAGTGAAGAATTGACGAATCATCTCTCGGTGTTCATCGGTCATACACTCGACAATTTTGCTTGTCTTCGCTGCGATGCGAAGAGCTGATAGAAAAGGGTCGCGAGCGTCAATCCTAATACCGTCGCCGGGATTCTCAGATCGATCTGTAGACTTGAGAACAGCGCGACCTGCCCCGACAAATACGGCACATATGAAAGAAGTGACGCCGATACGATCAATGCGGGTACATACCACATGCGCGGATACGAAAGTGCATAGAGTACGCTGAACATGTCGGCAAGGTAGAAGTACCGCTCATGCATTCGCGGCAAGAAAAAAGGCACGGCGAGCGCGGACAGGCACGCGAGCATGATGATCATCCGACGGGATGTCGAAGCGGACGTCCAAGACATTACCGCGACGATGCCGAGCGCGCACAAAGCGGCCGCACCGATCCCGACGAAGAGGAGTATGTTTTGTGCCGATATGGAGAGCAGATGCTGTTGTACAAACGCAAACGCGCTCGGCGAAGACATGTTGAGATCAGTATATTCCCCCGACTGGCGCACATAGGTCAATGCGAGCGCCGACAATGATCCCCCCGAGAGCCACGCCGGCACGAGTGTGAGTACGAAGAACGCCGGGACGACAAGCAGATACCCAAGCCGCACGATCGACCATTCCGACTTTTCGTTCGCGCGCATAAAGTATCCTATCAGGACCGGGAGAAAGAATATCGCCTGAAGTTTGACGCTGACGGCAAATCCAAATGCGAGTACGGCAAGCAGTGGGCGATCTTTGAGTATGTAGTACAGGCTCACAATACATCCTGTCGCGTACACCGCATCAGATTGCCCCCACAGCGAACTATTGATCAAAAGCGTCGGGATAGCGAACATGATCGCTCCGGAGAGATACAGCTGACCTATGCTCGCTCCTTTCTGAGCGGCGCGCACGATCAAGACGGCGAAGACCGTGATCACAATGTCGAAACACAGCGTGAGCGTCTTGATACTATAGAGACTCGATACGGGAATAAAAGTGAGCGCCTTCAAGAAATAGAGATACAGCGGAGTGTAGTCCGAAAAGACGGTTTGAAATGCGGTGAGGCCGGGATGCATCGCGAGCACAGCGAACCAGTTGCTCAAAAAACCCGTATAGTCGGATGTCGTGACCGGATACGAGAACGCACGCATAATGATCGACACGAGTATCAAGGCGGTCCCGACCCACCTAAGGGGTCTTCCACAAATAACGTACTCGTTATTTGTGGTTAGAGCCCTTTGTGCACCGTCCACAACTGTAGAATTTATTTGTGGACGGGGCCTAAGGTCTCCCTGAGGTATGACCTGCGATCCATCATCATGAAGGTTGTCCATAGCGCCGCTCAATAGTACGCCATACCAATGAACGATACATGAAGCGAGCGCTGATCTTTCAGCCTTTGTTTGACAGATCTATTCGATGAATTGGAACTCCCGAAACACCCGTTCGTAGAGTGCGATAACGCGGCGTGCCTCGCGCGCGTTCAAGAGGAGACTCGTGCCTTCGTGCGCGACTTTGTTGCGTGCGCGATGTGCCTCCCACGCCATGTCTATCGTATTGAAATCCGCACGCTCGACATTGCGCATCTTGTCCCCCATCGTCTCGCCGCGATACCCGAGTACATCAAGCAGTTCGCCGAGCATGATGTCCGCTTCGAGAATAGCGAGGCGCCAGTTTTGTTCGCCGTCGCTGTGGATCTGTTCGGTGATCCGGTGCCAGCGCATCTGCGTACGCGACACGTCTTGCGACGTGATTGTATGCGCTGAGGCGGCGAATTTTTCTTCCTCGTTTGCTCTGATCTGCTTGATCCGCATCGAACAATAGATGATAAAGGCGATGAGACAGAGCGAGACGAGCGTCGAAAACACAACGAAGCTGATCCATTTTTGATACAAAGGATACTGCGTGCTCGCCAGAGATGTCTGATTGAGGAAGCCGATCATCTCCCCAAAACCGACCGGATTACTGACCGGCGCTATCGGCGGTATGAGGCTCCCCGGCTCGCCGGGACTAAAAGCGGTACTGATCGAACCCGGCAGCCATTGGAAAGTCGCGTGTGCAAAAAACTGCGCGATCACGCCAAACGACCCAAAGACGGTATCCGTTCCGTTCATTACTATATATTATACCTTACCAAAAACAGTGCGTTGACCATCTATGCACGCTCAATATCTGTCCCGATCGCAAAGAGTACGTCCTCGCGGCGATGAGGTGCGATTATCTGAATCCCTACCGGCAGATCAACGCCGTCGCGATTGACCGCGCCCATCGGAACGGATATTGCCGGTACACCCGCGAGATTGGCGGGGGTACTGAAGATGTCCTCGATATACATGGCAAGCGGATCTGATTTTGAACCGAATTTGAACGCGGGCGCCGGACACGTCGGGGTCGCGACCGCATCGACGATCTCGAAAGCCTTCATAAAATCGTCGCGGATAAGGCTGCGCACGGCGCGCGCCTTGCGATAATACGCATCGGCATAACCGGACGAGAGCACGAACGTTCCCAGAAGAATGCGGCGCCGCGCCTCAGCGCCAAAACCCGCGCCACGCGTCTTCGAGTACACTTCTTTGATCCCTTCCGCAGGCACGGAGAGTCCGTAGCGGATGCCGTCGAAACGCTCGAGATTGGTCGAGACCTCGGCCGGCATGACGATGTAATATACCGCGAGCGAATACGGGACATGAGACATTTCAATATCAACGATCTCATATCCTTGTTTGGCAAGTTTCTGTATCTGCCCTTCGAAACGCTTGAGGATATCGGGATCGGTACCCTCGGCGAGGAATGAGCGCGGCACGCCGATGCGCTTCGGTCGCTGGAAGGTCTGACCTTCCAAGCTTGGAAGGTCAGACCTTCCAGTTTCTGGCAGTGAGGTACTGTCCTGCGGATCATTGCCCTTGATCGCATCAAAAAGTATCTTCGCATCTTCTGTCGTGCGCGTAAGCGGCCCTATCTGATCGAGACTGCTACCCATCGCCATGAGGCCGAATCGCGATACCGCGCCATAGGTCGGCTTGAGGCCGACGAGCCCGGTAAACGAAGCCGGCTGGCGGATCGAGCCACCCGTGTCGGAGCCGAGTGCTGCGAGCGCCATGGAAGCCGCGACCGCCGCCGAAGAGCCGCCGGATGATCCGCCCGGTACACGCGAGAGATCGATAGGATTTTTGCTCGGGCCGAAGGCGGAATTTTCGGTGGAGCTGCCCATGGCGAATTCGTCCATGTTGGCGCGTCCGAGAAATACTGCACCCTGCACTTTCAGCTTTTTGGTCACGGTCGCATCGTAAGACGCGTGGTAGTTTTCGAGGATCTTCGATGCTGCGCTCGCAATGCGGCCTTCGATGAGAATATTGTCTTTCATCGCAATAGGAATACCGGTGAGCGGCATCTGCTTACCTTGAGCGATCATTTCGTCGGCACGCTTTGCCTCTGCACGCGCCGATTCTTCCCACACCTCGAGATACGCATGGATCTCGGGATTCTTGACGCGAATGACATCGAGGTACGCATTGGTGAGGTCAAGGGCGGAATACTCCTTGGCATCGAGTGCGCGGCGAGCTTCTGCGATGGTGAGTTTCGTCAAATCCATATTAGTTGTTCTTCCTGGTTATGACTTGTTTAACTGCAATGCGATCTCCCTCTCGAGCGGGAGCGGCGCTCAAAAGCACCTCCGTGTACTTGCCGGTCTCGTGAGGATTCTCATCCGCGCGCATGACATTACGGAGCGAAGTATCGGCGACTGCCGACGAGATGTCGGCTTTTTGGATTGTCTCGACAAAAGTGAGAATGCTCGGCATCTCTTTCTCGAGCTTGGCGATCTCTTCATCGGACACCGCCAAACGCGAAAGTTCCGCAAGCGCGCGGATATTGATAATGGGCTTTTCGTCACTCATACCCCTACTATATACAAAATCTAAGGGCCCCGCATCTTTGTTTGATGGGGGCTCTTAAGAGCATTTACCGATACCTATACGGATTCGGCCGTCTAGAAATCGGAGCCGGACGAAGAACGGGGGGTTCGGGCACAAGCCATTCCCCGATCTTCTCGCCGACCTCTTTGACCCTGGAGGCCAATTTCTTCAGTCGCTTTTTCATCGAATCCTCCCTTTGAGAGGCTGGCGAGAAGACGGATGTCTTCAGCTAATGTTTAGTATAGCACACTCTATCATTTTTGCAATAGACTAAGAAATCCAGATTCTGTCAAGGTTTTAACGCCTAATTCCTTGGCTTTTTCGAGTTTGCTTCCCGCTTCTTCTCCCGTGACCACATACGAGGTCTTTTTGGAAACCGACCCGGATACATCGGCACCAAGCTTGCGCACGCGCTCTCCTGCTTCGTCGCGCGACATACTCTCCATCGTGCCGGTAAAAACGAACGTCTTGCCGGCAAGCGGAAGCGCGCCATTTTTCTTTTCTGCCGGCGCGATCTTGATATGCGAAAGCAGCCGATCGAGCATCGCGCGATTGTCGGCGTCCGCAAACCAATCCGAGACCGATCGCGCCACGATCGGCCCGATACCCTCCACCGCCTCAAGCTTCTCCACGCTCGCTTTTTTGATCTTCCCGAGCGTGCCGAAGTGCTCGGCCAGATCGCGTGCGGTCTCCTCGCCGACCTGCGGAATGGAAAGCCCGGTGAGAAGTCGTGCAAGTGGCACATTGCGGGATGCAT
Organism: Candidatus Kaiserbacteria bacterium; assembly: GCA_016214605.1. Lineage (GTDB taxonomy): Bacteria > Patescibacteriota > Minisyncoccia > Phycocordibacterales > UBA2100 > UBA10103. Next base: position 4,452 of record JACROD010000017.1, on the reverse strand, counting down.
TTTTGATCGCTTCGACGGCATTGCGAGCGCTCAGCTGCGCAAATCCTTCGAGCGCGAGAAAGTCGCCCTCGACAAGCGTGAAGAGATCGTCGAATGAGGACACGAGTCCGCTATCATAAAGCTGTGACGCGACCTTTTCGCCGACTCCGTCGATGTCCATCGCTTTCTTCGAGAGGAAATATGCGAGCATGCGGCGCTGGCGCTCCGGCGAAGCGATGTCCACGCATCGCCACGCGGCCTGCCCCGGGATGCGCTCGATCGAGCCGTCTCCCCCGCATGCGGCGACCCGCCTAGGCCAAGAGAAAGGCGTCGCCTTTCTCGGACGGAGCTCGGGGACGACTGAGATAATGTCGGGGATGATATCGCCCGCCTTTTCGAGTATGACCGTATCCCCGATGCGCACGTCGAGACGCTTGATCTCGTCTTCATTGTGCAAGGTTGCGCGCGAGACGGTCGTCCCGGCGATAGACACCGGCGAAAGGTGTGCAACTGGCGTGATCACGCCGGTACGCCCTACTTGGAACACGATATCTTCCACAATGGTCGTCGCTTGTTCTGCGGGGAATTTGAACGCGATCGCAAAACGAGGCGCCTTGCCGGTATAGCCAAGGATCTCTTCGAGCGAACGCTCGTTGACCTTGATCACCACACCGTCGATCCAGTATTCCTGATGCCGCCCTTTTTTTTTCCACTCTTCCCAGAAGCGGATCGCCTCTTCGATCGTCGGAGCGGCTTTGTGATGGGGATTTACCTTGAAACCGAGCTTGCGCAGATAATCGAGCTCATCGAGCTGGGTCGATGGGAAAGATTCTGAGGTCTTGGCCACGTCGTAGATAAACACATCGAGCTTGCGCGATGCGGCGATCCGAGGATCAAGCTGGCGGATCGATCCGGCCGCGACATTGCGCGGATTGGCATAGAGAGGCTCGCCCGCTTTGGCGCGCTCGGTATTGAGCCGCTCCAGATTCTTGGAACTCATCCACACCTCGCCCTCGACGATAATGTCTATAGGGCGCGTGAGCGAGAGCGGGACGGATTCTATCGTGCGGACATTTTGCGTCACATCCTCTCCCACTTCGCCGTCTCCGCGGGTCGCAGCCGTGACGAGGATACCTTGCTTGTAGGTAAGGACGATCTTGAGACCGTCGATCTTGAGCTCGCAGACGTAGGTCGGTGTGCGGGAATCGCCCTTGGACGCGAGGAAGCGCCGTACACGCGCATCGAATTCGCGCATCTCTTCGGGAGAAAATGCATCATTAAAAGACCATTGATCGATCTGATGCCGCACTTTGGCAAAGCCGGGAAGCGGCTTGCCTGCCACGCGTTGAGAAGGACTATCGGGTGTGATGAGCGAGGGATATTTTTCTTCGATCTCTACGAGTTCGTGCTTGAGCGAGTCGAGCGCTTCGGCGGAGATCTCTTCGCGATCGTAGACGTGATATTGCGTGCGATAGTGATCGATCGCCGCTTTCAGTTTGTCGTATCGCGTCCGTACGTCTTTAGGTATCATCTTCAATAGGATACCGCCCCGACTGGCGCGACGCCAGCACTAGAAGTTGAGTTCGACGGAACGTTGGAGCGCATCCCGACTCGTCGAGATTTTATTGCATGTCGTATTGAAGCCGTCGGCACGTACGACGGTGCGGATCGAGGGGGGACTCGCATGTGTGCAAGTGCCATTAGAACTGATGGGTCCGTCGCATTTGAGGACGGACACATTTGCACAATATCCATTTGGTTCAATCTGAAATGTCATCGTATAAGGATAGGGTGTCGGATTATTCGCCGCAGGCCGCCCGGCGGCATTCAACGCTATGCCATTACACGTGTATTGATTTTGCGGATCAGGCGGGGTCGAAGTACTAAAATACGAATATCGTATATCCCAGTACAGTGCACATTCTGCAGCAGAATCGGCGGCATAAAATGCGAACTGTGAGTCTCGCCCGATCGATGAGAGCTGTACCTCTTTTGTCGCAATGCTGAAGATCGATGAACCGAGCGTAAGCGCGATTGATGCCGCAAGCGCTGCCAAAAGCAAGGTGAATCCTGCCTGCCGACGCGAGAGTTTGCGCTCTGTTGCGATCTTCTGCACCTCATCTTGTGTTCTTTTTTTTCTCATATATTAGGTGTTACTCACCCATCGGAAAAGGTTCTCATAAATGGTGATCGAGCGGGCAGGATACGAAGCAGTCCGCCATACGACCGTAACCTTCAAACGCATCTCATCGGAAGGATTCGCGTTGCAATCGAACGGAGCGACCCGCTGAACATAACAGGCATGTACTGTGCGCGTGAATCCTGTATTGGTCCATCCGGCACTATAAGCATACAATGTGCCGTTGGTCTGTAGAGGTGGACATGTACCGTTACAGACCGTCATGGTGTTGTCCGTCGTGCTGATCGTAAAGTCCTGGTCGACAGGGATCGGTCCGAAAATATCCACCGAAACGGCAGGGTTCAGCGCGATCTGAAGTATCTGCGAATCACGCACACTGCGCACCGTCTCGATAGCTTCCTGTGCGAGATTGGAAGCAGTGATCTGATCGCGTGAATAGTACGCAGACTTGAGGGCCTGCGCCGTGAGCGCCATCGGCTCGACTACGGCAAGCATCAAGAGAGTGATCGCGATCAAAGTCTCCACTAGAGTGAAACCTTGGCGGGAAGGGGTAGAATTGGACCTTCTGGTATTTCCTGCTTTTTGCTGTCTGTTTTTTGTATGTTGTGTGTTCATCATATATCAAGAATGCGTTGGACGGCTGTCGCTTGGATATGAAAGGTCGATGTGATCTTTGATTGGCCTCCCCCTGCTACACCCTTGACCTCGATCACTATCTTGGGCTGAACGGTGTCGCCGGGTGTCGTGCCTATCACATAAAACTTCATATCGACAATGGATATTTCGGGAGCCGTGACACGCGACCATGTCACGCCACCATCTTCGGATCTTTGGATGTAGCCGGCTTGTGCTCCATTGGGTGCGATAAACGCATACGCATGTTGATCTTGCGTGGCGGCATTGCCACCACGCGGTTCAAAAGCGATCTGTGTGTCTCCATTCATACAGTCATGCACTTTCCCGGGAACCACACCAGCCACAGCCGGCTCACAATCGTAAGTGTATCCTTCTCGCATGGCGCGCACCATGCTGTCGAGCGTGGTATTGAGATTGTTCATGACGGACTGCAGGGCCTGCGCCTTGCGATTGGCGCTCGCGAGAGAAAGAAGTGCGCCCGCCGAAACGACCATGACCACGGCAAAGAGCGCGACCGAGACCATCATCTCGATCACTGTGAATCCCCCTGTTCCCATGTATCGTCTTTTAGTTCGTTTATACATATGCTATTGCACCGACATCTGTCCGCTTGCCGGAATGATGACGCTCTTTGTATTGCCGCGCGGCGCGGTCAGTACGACGCGCGCACTTGCTTGGCAATTGCTCGCGGCCAAGACGCACGAATTGCCGTTCATACTGATCAGCGCATCTGGTTCTGGTCGCTTGAACAAAATATCAAGACTGGTGAGCCCGCAATTCTCTACACTCGAATTACCGTATGGCGTCGCACAGATGGCAGTAATCCTGAATCCGCGCGTAATGGTATACGACTGTACAATCTCACCCGTGTCATAGAGCCCGTTGGGAGTGAGCGCGTCGGCAAAAAGCACGTAATTCACATTGTTGGATGAATCAAAATGTACGCCATAAGCGACATTGAAATTGCCGCCGAAATTCTGTACCGAAATACCGTATTGCTGCGCTTCACGAAGCGTCAACGCCATATCATACGCAAAATTATCCAGGATGAATTGCCCGCCAAGTCTTCCACTATCGGCCAATATAGCAGCGCTCACTATGATGATAATGCCTGTCACGACGAGCAATTCGATGAGCGTAAATCCTCTTTTTAGATGGGTCGAAATATGCTTTAGCTTTGAACTCATACGATGAAAAAAGGAATGGTTATGCCGTACATCATCATACCCCACACCAAGATACAGCTCGCGACGAGGAAGGGGCCAAACGGTACTTCGCTTTTTATTGTAAGCCCGGGACGAAGAGTGTCCAAACGAGTTATCCCAACTCGACCCCTCAAATAACTGAAAGGTATCAATACGAAGACCGAAATGACCGCCCCGATGATAAACGCGAAAAAGATCGCATAGAGTCCCATAGGGACTCCGACCAGCCACCCGATTCCGAGTGCGAGCTTGGGATCACCCAGGCCCATCCATTTACCCTGAGAGATCGCCCAGAGCGCAAAGAGCGGAAAAGCCGCAAGCGGACCCGCCAAAAGCGACATCACGATATCAAATGCATCCCTTTGGCTGGTGATCCCCGCCAGCGTCACCAAGAAAGCGAGACCTGCGAACCAATATGCCCATTCGTCGGGGATGATCGTATGGCGAAGATCGTAGACAGCTATGATGACGAGAAGTCCCGCAACAGCGAGA
>JACROD010000003.1 GCA_016214605.1 Candidatus Kaiserbacteria bacterium | reverse complement strand
TCCGGTCATTCTCGCTATGTTCCGTACCCCTTTTCCGCTATTAATCGCTTTCTCGATCCTCCTTCGTTCGCTGTCGTCTATATGTGTGTATCCCATACTTTTAAATCGTACAGGTGTTCGGCTTCAAGGGTGAATTCGCGGTCGTGTTCTTGCCGATCGCGCAAGACTACAAGAGACTACTCGACGGCGACCAAGGCCCCAACACCGGCGGCATGGGAGCGTATGCTCCTGTGCGGGTGGACGAATCACTGCTCGCGGAGATTCGAGATACGATCATTCTCCCGACCGTTCATGGTATGGCCGCTCAAGGCACTTCCTATCAAGGGGCGCTCTATGCGGGGATCATGGTCACCAAGGACGGGCCGAAGCTCATCGAATACAATTGCCGCTTTGGCGATCCCGAGTGTCAGGTGATCCTGCCTTTGATCGAGTCAGATATCATCCCGTATCTCTCTGCATGTAGTCAGATGGGCGGTCTCGCAAAAATGGAACCTCTCCGCGTGAAGCAGAAATGCGCCGTATGCACCGTGCTGGTGCCCCAAGGATATCCCGGTGTGCACAAGATCGGTTTTTCGATATTCACGTACCATCTCAAAAAGATCGATCCCCGGGTAACGGTATTTCATGGAGGTACGGAGGAAGAATATTGCGACACTATCATGATGGGCACTCGGATGTTTCCGGTGGTCAGACTCAAAGCCACCGGCGGGCGGACACTGTCTGTGGTCGCAATAGGAGATACTTTTGAATCCGCCGCTCAAGGCTCTCGAGAGGTGGCAAGTGTCATAGCAAACCGCTCTGCCGGCGAACTGTTCTTCAGGAAAGACATAGCAAAAAATGTGGCCGAATAGGGCCATATTTTTACCAAGGTCCCGGCGACAAGCCGGGACCTTCTTCATGAAAAAGTCACAGATTTGAATTTTCAATGAATTGTTGTGTAGAGGGATATTGACAAAAAGATTCATTTAAAGTATCATATCGTCCGGACACCATAGGTAGGTGCTCTTAAAGTTTGACTTCATACCGTGGAAGGAGAAGAAAATGTGGGAATATTTCGCTAATTTTCTGGCCCAGTTTGGGTCGGATTTCAGCCGCCTTTCGGCGGCTGACCTGAGCCTTATTCTCGGCGTCGTCGCACTCGATGCAGCGCTCTCCGGGGATAACTCGGTGGCGATCAACGCGCTCGCCATGGGCGTGCCAGAACGTCGGCGCAATATGGCGATCTGGCTCGGACTCGTCTTTGCGGCGGTGCTTCGGGTGGTCGCGCTCATGTGCGCGGCGCTCATTCTGCGCCATCCGTCGATTCAGTTCTTCGGCGCGTGGTATCTGATCTATCTCTGCCTCAATCACTTCCGTTCTACGGACGAGGAAGAGGCAGACGCCAAGAAGCACGGATCGCTCGTCGGGGCCCTCATTGCAATCGGTATCCTCGACCTCTCGTTGTCCCTGGACAATGTGGTCGCGGTCGCCGCAATGAGCCAGAACTTGGCCATCATCGTCATCGGTGTCTTGATCTCGATTGCGATGCTCGCAGTCGCGACCAAGCTGGTGCAGATGGTTATGAGGACGTTCCCGAGCCTCGAGCGCGCGGGCTTCCTCATCCTGGGGTTCCTGGGCGCGATGATGCTCGCGGAGCACGGCACGGAAGGTCTCGAGGAGATCAACCGTTGGGTCGCTCAGATCCCGGCCTGGAAGATCGAACTCGGTCAGACTTTCGAGATCGTCGGCGTGGCGTTCTTGATCGGCGCAGCGATCGTGCACGACATGATTCGGCGGCGTCGCAATGCGAAGAACGTGCTCGTCAAGGTCGCGCCTGCCGAGTAACAATCGGTACCTACGGAGAATAGTTTTTGGGCGAGTCCGTGAATCTCGCCCACCTTCTTCGGCATCCGATGGCTTCTAAGAGTCATCAGGTTCCGAAAGAGGTACATTGACGTTTAAAAAGGGAAAGGAAAAACACGATGCAGCCCACGATTATCGGAGCTAAGTCTCCGCGAATCACGGATCAGGTGCGTGTGGTGGAAACTCCGCGGTACGCACCGTTGGTTCCCGCGAGCCTTACCGGCTTTGCGGTCAAATTGACCGAGTCTGAGATTCGCACGGTGGCGGAGCAGCTTGATCGGACTGATGTCACGGCGATTCCCTTGCGGGACATCGCCTTGATGGAGGATGGAGCGCTTCAAGCGCTCCATCGGACGCTCGACGGATTCCTCGCGAAGGTCAATGCCTTCGAGAATCCCGAGCTTTTCAAACTGATGGACACGCTCAAGCAGGACATCGACGCCGAGAAGTTGCCGGCGCTCGCCGACAAGATTCTCAACAACGAACTTGGTATGCTGGATAAGCTCAAGGGCTTTCTCAACTCCGCGAAGCGCGACGAAGCCCTTCGCAGGGCCGCCGATGAGGTGCGTCAGATGGTGAAAGCCAAAACGACAACACTCGTCGACAAGGTCAACCGCCTCGAAGTCGAACTCACGGCCAAAAGCCGAGACCTCGACGACGAGGTGACGAGTCTCGAAGAGCTCAAGGACGCATACCGCGATCATTTCCGCGACTTCGTCGTGGCAGTGGCATTCATGGAGGCGTTTCTAGAGCGTTCGCGCGCGGTCGTGGAAGAGAAGAAGTGTGCGGTCGGCACCGCTGGCGACCCAATGTCGCAGATGGAAATTGCCGAACTCGAAGACAAGCTCATTGCACTTGAGAGTCGCACCTTGGCCCTTACGGCCAAGATGACGGCGCTCCCGGCCGAGCAAGTCGTCATTCGGCAATTGCAGACCGCCGCGATCAGTACGCTGCAAGAAACGGCAACGACGGCGAGCTCGCGTTTTGCGAACATCAAGTCAACGTTGCTCACCCTCCACGGGGCTTTGGCTACGCGGGACGTGCAGCGACTCGCTGCAAGTGGCGCGGCGCTCGACGCCAATCTGCTTGCGGTGCGTGGCAAACTCCTCCAGAGCGTGGTCGCTGATGCGGCCAATGCTCCGGCGGAGAATCGCAGGCGCGAAGCCGAGCAGTTGCGCGCGATCGCCGATCAGACGATCGCGTTGCAGAAGCTTGTGTCGGATGCCCGCGCCAATACGGTGCAGACATTCACGCAGGTGCGCGCGAGCATCGCCCAGACGCAGCAGAAGCTGCTTGAGGCGGGCAAAGAGATCCGGCCCGATACGTCGGTCCGGCGTTAACGGTGAATGGCCGGGGCATGATGCTCCGGTCAAAACCTGTAACCCGCGTCTGTCGAGAAAGAAGACGCAAACGAGGAGTTGACTCTAATGGCTCTTACCTTAACGCTCGCCAAACCCGGCGACGAAGTCAAGAAGCTCAAACTGAATCTCGCCAAGCCAGCGGTGTTCAGCATCGAACTTTTCTGGGATAGTCCGCACGATCTCGACGCACATGCGCTACTCGCCACGAATAATGGCGGCGGAGCGAAGGTGTCGTCTTTCGAGCAAGTGCTCAGCACTTACAACATGAAGAAGACCAATCCGGGGGGCGCTCTTACGCCGAACGCGGACGGTTCCTTCTCAACACCCGACGGCGCGCTCACTCATAGCGGTGATGTGCGCACCGGCGTCAACACGGATGTTGACGAGACGATCACGATCAATGGCGCCAAGGTGCCGGCGGGCGTGAATGAAATCCCGATCTTCATCACGATTCATCCATCGCACTCCGCGAAGTTTGCGGAGGTGAAGGAAGCGGGCGTCCGCATCCGGAACGATCAGGGCGTTGCGCTCGCCGACTTCAAACTTTCGAAGGAGTTTGGCGAATTCGATGCCGTTCAGATGGGTTCGGTTGTTCTCGGTGATGGCGGTTGGTCGTTCGCCCAGGTGGGCGTCGGCTTCAACGGCGACTTCAACACGGTGCTCGAAAACTTCTCATAAGCGAAGGAGTATGTGATGCCAGAGGATACGGACAAGAACAAACCAGTCGGTTCCTCTGGCTTATCTCGAGGACCGACGGTTATTCGAGCGGCGGGGAGTAACGCTCCCCGCCCACCACAATCATCCGCATCTGCGCCGACAATCATGCGGCCGACCGCTATACAACAGCCGACGCAATCAAAGGAAGAGGCGCAAGCCCCCACTCCTTCGACGCCACGTTCGACTGCAACGGTCATCAAATCTACGGCGAAGCCTGTCGCCTCGCCTATCACACCGATGGTCTCAACACCATCGGCTATCGCGGGAGAAAAGCGCAGGGGAATCGACTGTTCATTCGTGGCGCTTTCGAAGAAATTTTCCGGTACCAAGCCGGAATTTCTCACGGAGGCACAGCGGGTGTTGCAGCATACTGTATTGTCGCTCCTCAATCTCAACGCATGTTTGCGGTGGGGTGAGGACGAGCAAACTCAGTATAGTAAGCTCGTCGAGAAATCGACCGAGCTTGTCGGCTCCAAGGCCCAACATGACTGCGCCAGACATTTGGGACGAATGCATGAAGTGCTTGAGCAGATCAGCGAGGCTTTTGACGACAGGGGATCCCTGTTCCGGAGGCGTAAAGATCCGATCGATACCTATCAAGCTTCGTCTCAGGAAATCCGACAGCTGAGTACGGTTATCGGGGGCTTGCTCCCGATGATCACAAAGACCCATGGGGAACTGATCGCGCTTGCGAAGGAATTCGTCGAGCTCGAAGTAACTCTCATGGGAAGCTCTCTTGCGGCGCGTTACATCGTCGAAGACGTGTGGGGCGACGCCAAGCAGGGCGAGTCGGAGTATGCGGCGCTATGGGATCGGTCGGTCAGTCTTTTGAAGACGGTCGCACAGGTCACACGGGGCTCATTGCTTCGGCATCAGGCGACGGACAACATCCAGCGCCTGATTGGTCAGATCCAAGACGGAATACTCAATATGCTCCCCGCTTGGATCGAAGCCGTAACTACCATCCGACAACAGCCTTCCAAGACCGACACTGACCTCTATCGAGTGAAGACGGATCTGGGAGACATCATCGCGAAAGTGAAGGGAAACTGATATGGCTTTGAAACTCGATCTGCAGAAGAGCGCCGCGAAACTTCAACTCGACCTCTCCAAGGCGGGCGTGACGAAGATCCCGGCGATGGAGCTGGCGTTCGACATGGACGTCTCCGGCTCCTACAAGGACGAGCATAAAGATGGGACGACGAATGCTTTGCTCACGCGGCTCGTGCCGTGGGGCATGGTGTTTGATCCCGACAAGCAGCTCGACCTTTTCACCTTTTCCCGCGGCGTGGGCGCTGCTCATCACGTGGATATGGTGACGATGGAGAACTACGAGGATTTCGTGCGTCGCAACATCATCGACAAGGTTCCTGGCTGGTGTGGCGGAACGGTCTATGCGCCGGTCCTGCGCGCCAACCTCGAGACATTCGGTTGGGTCGCTCCGGAACTCGCCGAGGCGAGTGCTCCTTCGGGCGGCTTCTTCGGGAAGATGTTCGGACGCGGCGCTTCGGCACCAGGTCCTGCGTCTGCGGTGGAGCTCAATCCCCGCAAGTCGCTTGTCGTTTTCAATACCGATGGCGACAGCGATGATGAGGCGGCGACATGGCGGATCTTCGAGGAGATGGAGCGCGGAGGATACGGCATGTTCGTGCTCTTCCTCGCTGTCTCAAATCAGGGCGGGACGTTCTCGTTCCTGCGTAAGCTCGAAGGGCGCTACAAGAACGTCGGCCTGTGCGTCATTCGCGACGTGCGTCGCTGGGTCGAGCAGGACGACGAGGCGATCAACAGCGAGTTGATCACGCCGAAGCTGACCTCTTGGCTGAACGCATAATCTGATCTTTGCTCCATGCGGAGCAGCTAAAAACAGCCGGCGACAGGGTACTACCTGCCGCCGGCTTTTCTTTTTTGGTGGTGGGTGCCGAGATTTTCTTCCCCGAAGGGGTTAGAAAATCCAAATGCAGTCGCGTAGCGAGCTGCCGGTACAGGTTCGGTCAGGAATATTTTTGCCGCCGTCGCGGCAAAAATTGTCTTGGCAATTTGCCCTCAAGCTTTGTTTTCTATATTGTGCTCCCAGAAAAATTGGTCTAATCCTGGTGCCGTAGCTCCTTGAGTGGGCGGTACAGGGGTCGAACCTGTGAACCTTCTCAACGTCAATGAGACGCTCTACCAACTGAGCTAACCGCCCGTTCACCGTTTGCGATCGACTCGCAAAAGGTAGTCGCAATATACATCAATTTTCGCTGGATTGCCACACGTCCGCACGACACTGCACAGACGCCTTTATAGTGTGGAAATGTCGGTGATCCAACCGTACGTTTGTCGATCAGTGGTTTCAAGAAATTTGCACGCGGTATGCCAAGTGCACGAGACCAGAAGCGCGTGAGAGCGATAGGGTCTTGGTCGGCTCGCAGATGAAGGTGGCATCTGAATTCATCACGGGACATGCCGTATAGACTAGAAATTGCATCTACAAAGAATCGCAGGATCATCGGATCAGAGTTACCCATCGTAGTGCCCGCATCCTTTTTCCCGCCTTCACCGAGATAGAGCATGGCGAGAGCGAGTTCGGTCACCTCCTTTTGGTGTATGGGTATATTCTCAAGCGAAGATCTTGCTTCTGTTTTTGCTATGAGCATCCGGGTTTTCTTTTGAGTATTGTGCCACCGGACTGCTTTCGTTCGAGCGTGTACCAGCGCGGCGTCATGACGTTGCCTCAGGAGCTTGCGATGATGATCTGATAGGGTCACCTTGTGAAACCATCCGCTCAGGGTTGATCGTGGGATGCCAAGGCGGGTCTCAATGTCGCGTATTGAGACGCCGTGTTTCCGCATAGAAATCGCTTTTTGTTGCAAATGTTCGAAACGCGATCTCATATTGTATACATACTAACATCAGTGGTACGAGTGACAAGGTGATCTCTATAGAAATACGGAAACGTATGCAACATGGGTGGGTGCTGGTATTACTCATTATTTCATTAAATACTTGCAAAAAACGCGGGATATGACGTGTTGTGGGGGATATTTTGACAGAAAGCGTGCGTGCACTACACTGGTAGTGTTCTTAGTTCCTTATTGCGGCTAGCGAGGAGCGAGCGTGAGCTTGCTTACGCTTCGTCCGAGCGAAGACGCAAAAAAGATTCAGTCGGAATCTTTATTATTTTTTAAATGTTTTGAAGTGAGCACATATGGAAACAGTAGAAACAAATGATACAAAGGGTTGGATTATTGGCGCACTCGTACTTGTCGTCGTGGTTGTCGGCGGATGGTGGATGATCAAGAACAGCAAGGCATCATCGACCGTCGTCGGAGATGCGGCATCGACCACTGAAGAGACGACCGGCGACAACATGGTCAACGTCGTGGCGATGAACGATGACACGGCTGCTCCGACACCGACACCGACACCGACACATCCTGCCGTCACGACGGAAGCTCGGGGAGAGTCGGTCACGATGCAGGATCAGTCAGCCGGTACTGAAGCCACGATAGCATCCATGAAGCTCTCGGCCGCAAGCTGGGTCGCGATCAAGGATGCCAAGGGTGTCTTGGGTGCCGCATGGTATCCGTCGTACGCGACGAAGGGCTCGGTCTCGCTCTTGCGCAAGACGGTCGCAGGCACCACCTATCAGGCAGTGGTCTATGTGGATGACGGAGACAAGAAATTCGACATGCACAAGGACACGCTCGTCACGGGAGTCGGATCGAGCTTCGTAGCGAAGTAATTCTCTCGAAAGAAAAACAAAAGCACGCGGGGCCCGAAGGCCCCGCGTGCTTTTCCCATATCCGACTTCTTGGCATTGCATAAACTCCCAAAAATGATTCTATATAGGTATATGTCATACATTGAAGGAACGCGATTTAATAAAAGAATGCAAAACACACCAGAGGGGATATTGGCCATGAGAGAGAATAATCTCCCATTCGGGGAACTTGCGGCTAAGTTTAATGGTCATGCCGAGAGCGTTCTTGAGAATAAGTTGCTGGTGGGGAGCATAATGCCTCATTTAGAAAAGATCACCTCAATGAACGCCGAAAATGCTGAGAGTATTTGTACAACTATCGCAAGGCAGAATCCTAAAGCGTTTCCAGATACGCTCGAAGACGTGCGTCAGCGAGCCGCCTACGTCTTTGTGGTCGCCCATGAAATGAAACAAGGCAAGACCCACTAAGATCTCTTCACGGTATCATGTCACTCATCATCGGAATTGTCGGAGAAAATGGCGGGGGAAAAGACTCTTTCGCCAAAGCTATTGCCGCACATCGGACCGATCTCTCGGTCGAGGCGTTCAAATCGTCGGATATTCTGCTTGAGACCTTGAACATCTGGAACATTCCCGCTTCGCGCAAGGACTTTCAGGCTTTGGCCGTCGCGATGGAAAATACTTTCGGCAAGGGAGTCCTCTCGCGTGCGATGGATGCGCGCATGCGCGCAAGCAAGGCCGCGGTCGTGATCTTCAATGGCGTGCGGTGGGAGAGCGATGTAGAGGTCGTACGGGCTTTTGAGCATCACATGCTCGTCTATGTGACAGCTGAATCGGAACTGCGATTCGAGCACCTTCGCGGGCGAGGAGAGAAGATCGACGAGGTGGGGATGTCGTACGAGCAATTCCTCCAGGAAGAGCAGGCGAAGACCGAAGCCATGATCCCTCAGATCGGTGCGACCGCTGATGTAAAGATCGAGAACAACGGCACATTCGAAGCCTTTTTGGGGCAGGCAAGATCATTTTGCGATCAGTTTCTCACAAACGACAAAATAACGTAGCATGAATCGTACGCATCCTATTAAAGCCCTGCACATCCATGATGGATGTGCAGGGCGATTGTGTGTGACATTTTTTGCCGCACTTCCTTCAAAGATATCAACATCAGTGGCTTCCCCAACAGGCAGATGTGTTTGATAATGACCCTATCTCATTAACATAATCTTTTCTCTATGGAAATCACAAAGATCAGTATCGGGGTTTTGATCGGGGCACTTTTAGGTGCAGGTGGGGGCTATTATTTTGGTAATATGCAGGGCATCGCACAAGGTGTCGAGCAGGAAAAAGCCGCTGCTGCACTCGTGGCCGCAAGCTCAAATCAGGCGCCGGCGACAAACCCGCTCCAAGACGTACAAACCAACCCTTACGAGAACGTGAAGACTAACCCATTCGAATAAATCCATGCAGACAAAAATCGCCCTCGGGGCAGTGCTCTGTAGTACTTTGTTTGCAGGCGGTTTCGTCTTTGCCCAAGAAGGGGCGAGCACTACCGCGGCGAGCGACCCATCACAGGGAGGGCCCAAAATCACGTTCCCTATCGCTGAGCTCGGCAATTGTAACTCAAAAGACGAGTGTAAGGCGTACTGTGATGATTCCACACATGCCGATGCGTGCCTTGCTTTTGGCGAGCGTACCGGTCTCATGAAAAAAGAAGAAGTGGCTCAGGCGCGGAGCCTTGCCAAACAACGTGGTCCCGGCAACTGCCAGGGATTGGCATGCAAGAAATACTGCGACGACCCCTCGCATGCCGACGAATGTATCGCGTTTGCAAAGGAGCACAATCTCATCTCCGCCAAGGATGTCCAGATCGCACAAGTCATCAAATCAGGCGCCGGTCCCGGTGGATGTGATTCGATGAGTTCTTGTTGGAATTACTGCTCCGATACTGCGCATGGCGACGAATGTTCTCGTTTTGCGCGCGATAATGGCCTGGAGCCACCGCGGCAAGGCAAAATGCCGCCTGGCGTGCCGAGTCGCGAGGAGATAGATCAGCGGTTTAAACACGATGAACCTAAGATCGACGAAGAAAAAGCCATGCAAGTGCTCTCACAAAAGGGCGGTCCCGGCGGATGCAAGACAATGGACGAATGCAAGAACTTCTGTGATCAAGAATCAAACATGAAGGTCTGTATGGCTTTTGCCGAAGAGAACAATCTCATGAGTACCGAGGATGTCGCACGCGCAAAAAAGTTTATGGACAAGCCCGGCCCCGGCGGCTGCCGCGGCAATGCTTGCCGCACGTATTGTGAGGACCAATCGCATATGGACGAATGCACCGCCCTTGCCGTCGAGAACGGATTCATGAGCAAGGACGAAGCCGAACGTGTCAAGAAATTCCGCGATATGCGGGGCCCCGGCGGCTGCAAGGCCGAAGAATGCAAGACGTACTGCGAAGACTCATCTCATCGCGATGAATGCACTGCGTTTGCCATCCAAAACGGCTTCATGACGCAAGAAGAAGCTGATCGCATGAAGGGTATGCAAAACATGGCAGGCCCGGGTGGATGCAAGGGGGAAGAGTGTCGCACTTACTGCGAAGATTCCTCGCATCGGGACGAGTGCGTCGCCTTCGCAAAGGAGCGCGGGATGATGGGTACGCCTCCCGGAGAAGGTCGCAACTCCCCTGATCGTCCGCTTCCTCCGGAAGGTTCGGCGTCGTCTTCTTACCAAGGGGAAGGAGATCGTGGTCAGCGGGTAGAAGGAGGTCTCCCAGCCGACCCGCGCAACCGCGAATACATGCCGATGACGGGTCCCGGTGGGTGCAAGTCGCGCACGGAATGCGAAGAATTCTGCAAGAGTAATCCCGATCAGTGCAAGCCGAATCCCGGTATGCAAAATGCGCGACCGCAGCAAGAGCAGGGCATGCCGCCACAGGATGGAATCATGCAGCCTCCGGCCAATATGACACCGGAGCAACAGCAAAAATACGAAGAATACAAAAAGATGATGCAAGAGAAGCGACAGCAATCCATGCAGGGAGCTCCCGTGCGCGATCCGGGTCAATATCGCGAGTACCCGGATGATCGACCTATGCCTCAAGCTGGCCAGGATCAGCGACCCGAGATGTATCGACAGTATCAGTCGGGTAGTATGCCAGGTGACATGCAGCGCCCCCAACCGCCTTATCCGCAGCAGCAGTACCAGGGTCCTCAAGGGACACAGCCCGGTATGATGCCTCCGCAGCCTTACCAAAATCAGACCATGCCATCGGACCCAAGATACCAACAATACCAAGGTCAATATCAGCAGCCGCCTGCAGGTGGAGAATTCCAAGGTGCATCCGCGCCCTCCATGCCACCACCCCCTCCTGTCGAAGCCCCGACTTCGATGCGTCCTTACAACCTCGTGGCATCCGTCTTCTATGCCTTTTCACAGCTCCTGCAAGGGTTTTGATCCTTCATTCGGTGTTGCCACGTGACTGGTTGATTCGGCCGATGCTGACAGCCTCATGCCATGGCGTATACACTCTCGCGAAGCGCGCAGGCGCTTCACTCCTCTCCACAAACAAAATCACCGCCTTACGGCGGGATTTTGTACTTGCGGAGAGGGAGGGATTCGGTCAGGCGTTCTTCGTGCGCCGTCGCGCTCGAAGCCGCACTACCCTAGCTCGCGGCCTCGCCTGCTGGCTCGGCATTGCTCCGCTTTTGACCAATTTTGTTTAGCCGTACTCGGCTTAGCAAAATGGAAATGCCCTTGTGGTGCGAATCCCTCCCGCACAGTGCGCAGGCACTGTGCTCCTCTCCGCATAACGAAAACAACACCCTTGCGGGTGTGTTTTCCGTGTGCCGGGCAGGCACATCATCGAACGGGTACCCAATCCCGTCTACCTCGCGCTGACGAGGAGTAGGAGCCTAACCCAAGGGTGTCTCGGGTAACTGAAAATCCGAAAGAGGGAGCGGCGGTCATCCAGCCCCGAACGAAGTGAACTCACGGTGGCGTCATACGTGCGCGAGCCTGCGGAAAATGGGCGAAGCGCAAATAATCAGCACTGCGTATGGCGTGATTAGAGCGAGGATGGAAG
>JACROD010000012.1 GCA_016214605.1 Candidatus Kaiserbacteria bacterium | reverse complement strand
ATTGCTCGAACGCGCGGCGCGGAATACATTCCATGATCTCGCTGAATACGTAGGTGCCGATGTGCATATGGCGATATTGGTTAGGAGGCTGGTATGCCTCCAGTATCGCCCGAGCCGGTCGACGGCGAATTCAAATCGTGAACGGCGTAAATGATGAAAATATCCCGCGTTTGCTGGATATTTTTTGTGTCATGTTGATTTTAACGGGACACGAGTGCCGCAAAACATGACCCATCTTGAACCTGTTTTCTGATGTGACGTCGGTCACATACCAGCGCGGAAAGATGGGGATAAACCACGCACCAACGGCAACTTGAGTTGCCGCCAAAGTTGCAAAGATCCCGCACCACATGCCCAGACTAGCGGAGTCCGATAACACCGAGAATACACTCGTCGCCAAGGTCGCAGCGGCTCCGGCAGCCAACATGGCGATACCTGCGACAAACGCTAGCACCACGACATCGGTTTCCGGCCACGCATAACGCAATGTCACAGATATTTTATGCGCCATCGCACGCCATCGCGGCCAATGCATCCCATTCGCCTTGAGGAAAGCGGTCGGCGAAAGCGCCGGGCGTTGAGTGTAGCGAAGGTCTCATGTTTACTCATCGTACTTCTCCCTTTTTCATTATAGAGACCGAAAACAGATCGGTCTTTCCTGCCTTATACTTTAATACGCCTTTCCTTGTGTTACAAGCAAAAAACCGCCGAGATTGCTCTCGACGGTTTATTTTTCTATACAGACCTTTCAATAGGTCGGCTCTTTGAGGATCTTGATCGCGCCATCCGACAATTCGTACCAGACCGCGGCCACGATGCAGTGCCCAAACACATAGCACCTGAGCTCCGGATCCGAGCCCACAGACCCCACTTTGTAGTGAGGATCGACAGATGCAGGCAGTAGATCGACGATACGTCGTGCAATATCCACGATCTTATCAGGCAATGCGACATGGCAGCCATCACGATAATACATACCCGCATAAAGCCGCACATCTTCGCTCGTACGCCACACGACCTGCTCGGTGTAGCAGAGCCATGCCGCAAAAGCATACATCACGCCGCATGACAAGCCAGCGCCGATGAGCGACGGGTCGGGGACCAGCCACGCCCACGTACCAAAAAACACACCGAGCGCGAGGGCATACAACGCCCATTGCAGACCAAAGCGCCATCGTTCACGCCGGAGCTCGATCTGCTCATGCTTGTCGATCTGCGTCTGCGATGACCACAAGGGAATCCCGGCGCTCCGCATCAGCGATTCGACTTCTGCCTTGGACATGCACGGCTCCGTGATCCTCGTGATGACTTGCCTCGTAGTAGCAACCTCTCCCTTTTTGAAGTCGGTCTTTTTGCGATTACTCATGACCCTTCCTCCATTTTTGAGATAACCGAAAACAGCTTCGGTCTTCTATAGAAAAATCTACCACGCGGCCCGGTGGCCGCAATGACCTCGTGTGGGTAGTAAAAAGTATAAAAAATTTGCCGCCGACGCGTGTGTGCGTCGGCGGTTTTACATAGGTTGAACCTGTGTGTGTCCTAGTGCACATACCCCCGATACAGATTCCAGAGGCATATGAGGAGTGCCGCTACCGACCAGACTCCTACGAGTCCAAATATAAAGAGCGGGTGAGTAGCCACCGCAAGTCCAAACATCGCTCCGAAAAACGTATCGGCGAACCCCACGAGGCCCCAGTCGCTCCCCGTCAGTCTTCCGAGCATCAAATCCATTCCCGCAAAGATCGGTAGGTAAACGACGATCAACAGTGCCTGCCTAATCATCTTGGTTTCCTTTTTTCAGAGTTGCATCAGGTTTACCTAAATAAACTATACATGATATAATATCCTATGTCAAGCTCGTTTTCGCCCTGGTTTTCTGGTATAATCTTCCGCATGAAGCACATCATCCAATTCCATATCTCGCGTGGTGATACCAAGTATGTGGCGCAGGGCGTCGAATTGCCGATTGTGACGCAGGCCGACACACTCGATGAGCTTGCCGAAAATATCAAAGAAGCGACCGCCTTGCACCTTGAGGGGGAGGATTTTTCATCGCTCGGCCTAGCTCCTTCGCCGACTGTTTTGGTCAACTTCGAACTCGATACGCCGATGCATGCCTAAGCCGCGTGTAATGAGGGGTAAGGAGATCGTAAAAATCTTCGAGCAATTCGGATTTCGCGCGCACGCACAACGCGGCAGCCATATCAAATTGCGCCGAGATATCGGGAATGGGATACAAAACATCACCATCCCGAATCACAAAGAGATTGATCGCGGTACCCTGCATGCCATCATCGCGCAGGTATCCCGCTTTGTTCCCGAACATGAGTTGCGCAAACACTTCTTCACTGACTGATTCAGGGTGTTGATATCAAAATATAAAAAGTTGCCGCCGGAATTGCTTCCGGCGGCTTGGTTTAACCGGCTTGCAGAAATGTGTTACGGCAAACCGTTCAGGCGAGGAAGGATTGGCCAACAGGTTTGCACACGCCAGCGGGAAGTCCGACCCGTCAAATCTCCCTGCAGACGCAACACCGTGCACTCAAACTTTTCGTCAACGTCCATAAACGGGACGATTTGTTCGAGTCTCTCCAGCTTCTGAATCGTTTTACCCTTCCAAAAGAGCCACTGGTCGACCTCGGAAGAAGGGCAGCGAAATTTAACCGCGTCAATCTGGGCCCTTTCCTCATTGTCGAACGACTTTGTAATCGAAGTTATTCGGCATGTTTCGGTGTGAACGTCGATTGTAGTCCCTGACTCCACCAAAGTGACGAGCCCGAGTCCGAAAGCCCCCAACGCAAAGCTCATTAGGGTGTATAAGGATGTACGGTACATGTATCACCTCATCATAGATTGATTTACTGTGCATCATTATGTACTTTATATATTTTCTGTCAAGTCCTTTCTAGGATGATTTTCTGCTATAATACCCAGCACTATGGCCAAGACACCGGCAAAAGACCCCAAGAAAAAAGAAGGTCATTACGACGCTTCAGACATCACCGTATTGGAGGGTCTGGAGGCCGTACGCCGCCGCCCGGGCATGTATATCGGCACCACCGGTGTCGACGGCTTGCACCACCTCGTCTGGGAGATCTTCGACAACTCACGCGACGAAGCGATGGGCGGCTTTTGCGATGATATCGAAGTCGTACTCTTACCGGGCAATCGCATCCGCGTCGCCGACAACGGTCGCGGCATCCCGGTAGACATCCACTCCAAGACGAAGGTGAGCGCGCTCGAGACCATCCTCACCGTGCTCCATGCGGGCGGCAAATTCGGCGGCGAAGGCTACAAAGTCTCCGGAGGTCTGCACGGCGTCGGCGCATCGGTGGTCAACGCACTTTCCAATTACATGCGCGCCGAGGTCCATCGCGACGGCGGCAAGTACGTCCAAGAATATAAAAACGGCGGCAAGCCGGTAGCTCAGGTCAAGAAAGTCGGCTCATCCGACCTGCACGGCACGATCATCACCTTTGAGGCCGACCCCACGATCTTCCAGACCATCGAATACAACTTCCAAACCATCGTCTCGCATCTCCGCCAGCAGGCATACCTCGTGCGCGCCCTGCGCATCGCCATCATCGACATGCGCGACATGTCGGGCCGCGACATCGACAAGCTCGACGACAAGGGCACCTTCTGGATGCGCGACCTCGGGATCGACGCACCGTCGATGAGTTTCTACTTCGAGGGCGGTCTCCGCAGTCTCGTCGGCTTCCAAAATCGCCACCAAGAGCCCGTCCACAAGACGATCTTCTTCGTCGAGAAAGAACAAGACGGCGTCCAGGTAGAGATCGCTTTGCAGTATGTAGACGACATCACCGCGCGCATCAGCGCTTTTGCAAACAATATTTACAATCCCGAAGGCGGCACGCACATCACCGGCTTCAAGACCGCACTCACACGCTCACTCAACAACGTCGCCAAGAACGGCGGCGGCAAAGAGGGTGACAATTTTACCGGCGACGACGTCCTCGAAGGCCTCACGGCGGTCGTCTCGGTCAAGATGCGCGAGATTCAGTTTGAGGGGCAAACGAAAGGGAAGTTGGGTTCGGTAGAAGCGCTCGGCGCCACACAATCGGTATTCTCCGAAGCATTCGCCCAATTCCTCGAAGAACACCCTGAAGAAGCGCGCGCCATCATCGGCAAAGCTGCGCTCGCCATGAAGGCCCGCAAAGCCGCCAAAGCCGCCAAAGACTCGATCCTCCGCAAGGGCGCGCTCGACGGCATGACGCTCCCTGGCAAGCTCGCCGACTGTCAGACAAAGTCGGCGGAAGAATCCGAGCTCTTCATCGTAGAGGGAGATTCGGCCGGCGGCTCGGCCAAGATGGGCCGCGATCGCCGCACACAGGCAATCCTCCCGTTGCGCGGCAAGATCCTCAATATCGAACGCGCACGTCTCGACAAAATGCTCGCCTCCGAGCAGATCAAAAATCTCGTCGTCGCCATGGGCACCGCGATCGGCGACATCTTTGACCTCAAGAAGCTCCGCTATCACAAGATCATCATCGCGACCGATGCCGACGTCGACGGTGCACACATCCGCACACTTTTGCTCACACTGTTTTATCGCCATTTTCGTCCGGTCATCGACGGCGGCTACATCTATATCGCCCAGCCGCCGCTCTTCAAGATCAAAAAAGGCAAAGAAGTCTTCTATGCATACACCGATGAGCAGCGCATCGCATACATAGGTAAGGATGCTCCCACTGTGTCCGATGTAGCCTTGGCGGAGTCGGATGAGCTAGAAGGAGATGACGATGACGCCACCAGCCCCGCCGCCGCTAAAGCTAAGGCGGGCACAGCAAGAATCACCGTCCAGCGCTACAAGGGTTTGGGAGAAATGAATCCCGAGGAACTCTCCGAGACCACCATGAACCCTGCCAATCGCGTACTCAAGCAAGTCACCGTCGAAGACGCCCAAGACGCCGACATGGTCTTCGACATGCTCATGGGCACCGACGTCCCGGCCCGCAAATCTTTCATCCAATCGCACGCAAAAGAGGCGACACTTGATATTTAAAGTAGCCGAAAAAGCGGGCGAAAGGCCGAGGCCTTTCGCCCGCTTTTTGTATGACATGACACCTTAGTAGTAAGCTGGCATTGGGATCACAACAGTAGCCGTGTTGTTGGTTTCATCGGATTCATCCACCGTACCTTGCGAATCAACGATCACATTGAAGAGACCTCCGTTGGATACGACCGGAGAAAAGCGCAGCGTATTGATGACACGGTCGCCGGGACCGAGCGACTCCTGCACTGGGGAATCATACGAGTATCCCGAAGGGGTCGACGGCAAAAAAGCATGGAAATACCACAGGCCCGTCGTGCTGCCGCCGTCATTGGATATGTCAAATTGTACCGCAGCCACATCGGAAGGGGAGGCCGGTGGACGATTTACGAATATACCCGTCACCGGATCAATGATCCCGACAGCGATGATGCGTACCGAGAGATCCGCGGGGGAGGCGGACGGACGAGTGGCGGGCACCTGAGACTGTGCTGTCGTCACCGGCTTATCGAATACCGGCTTGGATAGGGTCGGGGCTGAGGATATAGGATTCGAGACGGTGGGCTTGGGGATCAAAGAAGAGAACCACGGCTGCGCAAGCACTATCAAATGCACAATGCCCCACATGACCACGATCACGAGTATAATGAATCCGATGATTGCAGGGACATTGGCCGAGCGTTTGTCGTGCGCGGGATGCGAGGTGTGAGTATGTATCACTTCCTCCTCGTCACCGGCATAAGGCAATTTGAGGTCTACCATGGCTCAATCGTTGCACAATTTCGCCCTTATCGCAATCATTGACAATAGTCGTAAAATGATTTACCATAATACCATTTATGACATCTTTTAATCTTGCAAAAATGGGGCAAAAACCACCATTCTCAGTCTTCGTGGCACTCACCGTTTTCCTCTTCTTCTGCGCGCTCTCCGCGGCGGATTCGATTGGCTTCGTTCCGTACTACATCGACGGCACTGCTCCGTCTGTATCCGCTCCAAGCCAAAACGATCTCGTGACGACGCCTTCCGCCGCACCCGCGCAGAACGACACCGCCGTGACCAGTATTATCGTCCCGACGCACATCAGTATCCCTGCGGCCGGCATTGATCTACCGGTCCAAAATCCGAGCACGCGCAACATCGATACATTGGATGCACTTCTTCAATCCGGCCCGGCGCGATACGTCGACTCTGCCACACTCGGGCAAGCCGGCAACGTGCTCATTTTCGCGCATAGCTCGCATCTGCCGATCGTGCACAACCAGATGTTCCGCGCATTCAACAACATTCCCGACCTCAAGGCGGGGGATTCGATCACACTCACCGGCGATGACGGCTCATCGTATCTCTACCGTGTGACATCGGTCCGCAAGGCCAATGCCGACGACGCGATCATCGACCTCTCACCATCAATCGGCACCAAGCTCACACTCGTCACCTGCGACACCCTCACTAGCAAAAGCGCGCGATTCATCCTAGAGGCTGATTTTGTCGGGCGGCAATAATGAGAAAATAAAGCAGGAAGTGGCGGCAAAAAGGCCCGCTTTGCGGGCCTTTTTGCCGCCACCTTTTTGCCGCCACTTGACATTTCGGTCATGTTCGATTATAATTTTACAAGCGAATCAAGTTCAACAACGTAAGAGAGGAATCTCACGTGGCATCTGACAAATTCTACATACGCGTCATGGGGTGTGCCGTGGCCGCGGCGCTCGTATTAGAGCTCACGACACCGGCCCAGAGAAAGCCGGTCATCAAAGAGGCACGGCAGACCTGGGACTATGTCGTGCAAAAGCCGCCGGCATATGTGCCGACACCGCCCTTGCTGGGATACGTCCAGCAACGCCTGAACGAAGCCCGCGAAGAATTAATAAGATTCAATAATACACGGAGGCACGTCACCTTCGGCCCGATTCGACCTCTCGGATATACGGTTGGACCGGCGAGAAACGTGTACCGACTCGTCCCCGGCGGCGTTGCATCTCAGCCAGGATACTCGAGCCGCAGACGACTGTGCCGATATCCAAACGGGCAGGTATACCCTTGCTAATGGTCGACCTTGTCGACCCAAAAGCGCCACGTCAAACGTGGCGCTTGACTTTTTATTTTATAGGTGATATAATTGCTCCGGTACTGGAATGGGACATTCCACCCAGTAATCTAATCAACAGTTCTTAATAAAATAAAAGGAGGCCATCGTGGCCGAAGAACCGAAAAAAATCACGGACGTCGTCACTTCCATCGAGGAAGTGGGGGCGCCCAAGACGAGACGGGCGACCCCTAAGGCCGCTGTGACTCCGCCGAAAAAAGTGGACGTGTGGAGGGCGATCGCCCTCGGATTGGTTGTGATCTTTGTGGTCATGTTCGGCTACGAGAAGGCATGGTTTCCGGGCATCCGTCAACGGATTGCCGAATTGATCGCTCCAGCAACTCCTATCGCACTTCCGGCCGAACAGACCGGAGACGGACGACCAGGCCATGACCTTGCTCCGCAGGGCGACCCGCGGACGCAGCAGCAGCCTCAGGGCGGCTACGGCGGTCAGCAAAGTTTGGAGGGAGCCCCAATGGGTCGACTTCCGAATGGCGCACGATGCCGCATGATGGCTCCGTATGACGGGCAAATCGGCTATGTGTGGGCGTCGGATGATCAATGCCACCGCATACCGCCCCAAAATTACGGATCGACTACTGTTGCGAACGGGGAGATGGATTACCCTCCGCCTCCTAAGCAGAAGAAATGCATCATGCAGGGCGGCCCGCATAATGGCGAACCAGGCTTCCTGTGGCAGGATGGCCGATGCCATAACAATCCGCGATAAGCGCGGTACTGGCGTGGGGATGGAATATTCCATCCCCCGCCAAAACTTTTTCATTATTTCCTGATTGTAAATCTCTCGAGATTTCCAGCCAGGCTTTCATGAAAATCTCATCACAGACATGATTAGATTCGAGAGAGAGAAAGGAGGAAGCCATGAAATTGTTCTTTCACTTACTCGTTGCATCTTTCTTCGTGTCTGCGCCTTTCTCGGCGCTTGCGAACGATCAATGCACGAAATGTCGAGACTTTCGGCTTGGAGTGAATCCTAAACTGATACCCTCACGAGACGCGCGATGCGTGCCGTTCACACAGCCGCATCCGCGCAAGGTCCTTCTTCGCCTCACGTTGAAAAACGGAAAGAAGCGGACCTACACCAAGAAAAACGCAGGGACGGATGATTGCATCATGGTAGGTCGACATTGGCTTCGGGATAAAACCGAGAAGATGTATATCTGCAACGATGAAAATCACGCCAGTTATCCGTATGAGGACGTGCAGGCCATCGCGCATCAAGAAAAATACGAGCGCGTACCCGAAAACACCGCATGCCTCTTTGGCAGAGATATCTGTCCCGAAATTGGATACCCCAAGATCGAGCCAGTCAAGCAGTAGATCCTTGCATTGTACGCGACAAGACCCTATAACGGTGCCAGGGACCCAAAATCCCGGCACCGTTTTCATACTTGACAGACAGATACTTTGGGAGTATAATCACACTATAAACGTCGGATTAGCAGTATTTAATGGCTTATTTACTAAAAAATATTTATGAACGTAATGACAAACAAGATCGCTGGTTCTGGGATCATTTCGGTGCTTGTCTTGAGCACACTCTTCGCATTCTCTCCGATTGCTCATGCGCAATATGCTGGCGATGGCGGTTGTTGCGGCGACTACTCAACAGGATACGACTACTCCACCCCTTACGACTACTCAACATCATACGATTACTCGACGCCATATGATTATTCAACCTCATACGACTACACTACTCCTTACGACTACTCAACAGGATACGACTACTCCACCCCTTACAACTACTCAACATCATACGATTACTCGACGCCGTATGATTATACGACCCCGTATGATTACTCCACATCATACGACTACTCAACACCGTATGATTATTCCACCGGCTACGGCGGATACGACTACGGCAACACTGCTTCTCCGATCTATTCCTACGGCACCCCGAGCTATGGCGGCATAGGTGGATTCGGCGGATACTCGACGGGCGGTGGCTACTACATCCCGCCTGCTCGTCCGGTCTACGAACCAATCCCGACCTGGCCGACAATGCCGCGCTACACCGCGACGCCGTCCCACTCAAACACCTACAACAATAACAACCAGTACGTAGACCACACCCCGATCCCGACCTGGCCGACCACCACTCATGTGACGGCCACTGCTACCGGCGGCTCCTCTAATCAGGAACAGCAGCAGAATCAGACAAATCATCAGGCCAACAGCCAGGTCTTGTCGAGCACTCACACACAGACTCAGAACAACCCGGTCACGGTCACACAGAATCAGGCTCCGATCAGCAACACCAACATCAACAACATCAATATCCCGGCTCCGGTCTATCAGGCACCAAATCAGTTCGCGATCAATTACAACTTCGCGCAGAATTATATGCTTCCGACCTGTACGATCAGTGTCTCGAATTCCTACTATAACAGCTACAGCAACAATCCCGTCACGCTCACATGGAGTTCGACCAACGCCTTCTCGGCCTCGATCAGTCCGAATGTCGGCACGGTGAATCCTAACGGCTCGACTACGGTCTACCCTGTAGGCGGCACGACGATCTACACCCTGACGGTCCACGGTCAAGGCGGCAGCAACACCTGCCAGACCCAGGTGATCTACCAGCAACAGCCTCCGGTCTATCAGCCACCGGCATATGTACCTCCGGTTTACGTTCCTCCGCAGGTGCCTACGAAGCCGTACGTCTCGCTCACGCAGATTCCGTACACCGGCTTTGACTTCGGTCCGATCGGCAACGCGATCTACTGGGCAGGACTCTTGAGCTTCGCTCTCGCTGCCTCATACCTCGCGCTCTACTACAAGGGAGGCCTCGCATTCGCAAGCGGCACAGTACGCAGCAACCGCCAAGAGGTCAAACGTTCGCATGTCGCCGCCGTAAAGGCAACAGCAACTCCGGTCACCATGACCGAGACTCCGGCAGTCGCGCAAAAAACGTCTTTCGCAGATCTTCCGACCCGTGGCGAATACCGCGACTCGACCGCAGATACGATGATCATCAAGCTTGCTCAAAACGCTGACGAAATGCCACGTATCACGATCACCCGCGCCTAACATCAACCAACCGACTGCCGCCGCCCTTGTCACGCTGAAGCACGAAGTGCGAAGGCGGACGAGCTCCCCAAAAGGCGCTCCAAAGTGAAATCAAAACCGCCCCGAAAGGGGCGGTTTTGATTTGTATGTGAATGGGCCCATTCACACACATCACCGAGCGGCAGGTTGCGAGAATCAGACCTTCGCAAAAAATGCGAAGGTCTCATTCTCGCAACCTCTTTAGAGGGAACGGGTCTCGATCTCTTTACTGATCTCCGTGATAAACTCCTCTACCGACGGGGTCTTCTCCCATTTGCCTGCACGGCCTTCTATGGTGAGATTCTTTTGCTCTACTTCTTTGTCGCCAACGACGATCACGTACGGCACCTTTTGCATCTTTGCGGCGCGGATGCGCTTGCCGAGGCTGTCAGTATCGTCGACTTCGGCGCGGATGTCTGCTGTCTGCAATTGCTTCAATATCTCTGCCGCATAGTCAGCGTGCTTTTCGGAGACCGGCAATATCTTGACCTGGACCGGAGAGAGCCAGGTCGGGAATGCTCCGGCGTAGTGTTCGATGAGGAATCCGATGAAGCGTTCGTGTGTACCGAGAGGTGCGCGGTGGATGACTGCCGGGATCTGTTTGGTACCATCCTTGGCGGTGTATTCGAGACCGAAGCGCTTGCCCATGAAAAGGTCAAGCTGATTGGTCGAAGCGGTGAATGCGCGCCCTATAGAAGAATAAATCTGGAAGTCCATCTTGGGACCATAGAAGGCGGCGCCTTCGTGGACGACTTTGTAGGGCACGCCGGACTTTTCCATTGCCTCGATGGTCATGCGTTCGGCATCTTTCCAATCCTCCTCGTCGCCGTGATATTTGTCCATTTTCTTGGGATCGCGCAGAGCCAATTCCATTTCGTAATTTTCAATACCGAGGGTCTTGTAGTAATACTCGTGGAGCTGGATGACGCGCACGAATTCTTCGACGGCATCTTCTTTTTGGACATAGATGTGAGCATCGTTCATCTGCATGCCGCGCACACGCATGAGACCAAAGAGACTGCCGGAATCTTCGAAACGATGGCACCAGCCGTACTCTGCATAGCGGACCGGCAGATCGCGATAACTCTTGGGCCGAGCGGCGAAGGTCTTGTGGTGGAACGGGCAGTTCATCGGCTTGATGTAGTAATTCTCATTCTCGATCTGGATCGGTGCATACATACTGTCTTTGTAGAGCGGGAGATGCCCTGATGTGTAGAACAAATCTTCTTTGGTGATGATCGGGGTCGTCACACGCTGATAGCCCCATTTGGTTTCCGTCTCCTTTGCCCATTTTTCGAGTTCTTCTTTGATGATGTTGCCTTTGGGGAGCCAGATTGGGAGACCTTTGCCGATGGATTCATCAAAATGAAAAAGATCGAGTTCGGCACCGAGCTTGCGATGATCACGTTTCTCCGCTTCAATCATCATCGCCTGATATGCATCGAGACCGGCTTTGTCTTCAAATGCGAGACCGTAGATGCGCGTGAGCATGGGATTTTTCTCGTCACCGCGCCAATAGGCGCCTGCGACCTTGTCGAGCTGGAATGAATCCGGCGCGATCTCTGCCGCAGGATGCTCACAGTGGCCGCCGCGACAAAGATCGGTGAATCCGCCGCAGGTGTAGAGCGTGATTGTCGCACCTTCTTTCTCCAGATTGTCGATGAGTTCGATCTTGTATTTGTTGCTGGCAAATACCTCGCGCGCCTTGTCGGCAGAGACGACTTCGTGGGTAAATGCTTTCCAAGAGGGGAGAACTTGGCGCATTTTCTTTTCGATCTTCTTGAGATCTTCTTCTTTGATCTCATGCGTATCGAAGTCGTAGTAAAAGCCATTGTCGATCGCCGGACCAATGGTGGGGAGCGCGCTTGGATGGAGATCCTTGACAGCAGCTGCCATAAGATGTGCGAGTGTATGGCGCTTATATTCGAGACTTGAAGACATATGATCGCATCATATCAATTTTATCGCCTAGAGCAAAAAGAAAACGGCACCCTCTACGATGCCGTTGAAAAATGTCGAGATGTCGCGTGATGCGCCCCTATGCGGACTTGAGCATATCTATCGCCATGCGACCAAACTGAAGCGACAATCTTTCCATCTTTCGCCAATCATATGATGGTGATTCTGACTTGACCGAATCCCTATCACGCTTGATGAGGTGCGACACGATATCAAACGCCTCTTCGCAGGCTCGCTGCTCTTCAAGCGACAAGAGGGGGCTCTCCATCAAAAGCGCAAGCACCGCCTTCTCGCCCACGCGATGATCCTTGTTGTAGACGCCTCCAATGCTATAGGCCTTGAGATGTCCGCCGATGCGACTTATCACTCGCGCGACGGCGCGTTTTCCTTTCGATTCCAAGATTGATCCCTTCTCTTATTTTGCCTTACATCTATGACGACCATAGATGTTCCAAGATATTCATAGCATACTTACCCATACTTGTCTACAACGCGCGCACCTTGTCGATCAAAAAGCTCTGTTCGCCATTGCGCTCTTCTACCTTACCTTTGAGCGCGACGCACTGGCCTGGCACGAGGAGCGCCTCATGCTCTTTGAACGTACGGGGAAACGCGACGACCTCGATCGTGTCGGACAGATCGGCGATCTTGATAAACGCCATCTTCTCGCCTTTCTTCGTGAGGATCGTGCGGACCGTTTCAATAAAGCCGCCGATCACCGTGTCGACACCACGCAGATTCGTCTTGGCATGCTTGATCGTATTCTTCGCATTGCTGAGCTTGGCCGCATGTTTGTCGAGCGGATGGCCCGAGATGTAGAGACCGAGGAGTTCTTTTTCCCATTCGAGACACTGGTCTTTTGAAGCGGCGGGAGCAGGAGGCAGGCGCAGTGTGGTCGGTGTGGCCATGAGTCCGCCAAAGAGCGAGCCTTGGTCCGACGGCGCCTTCATGTGCTCGCGATGGAATCCGAGCAGCATCTCGATATGCGCGAGAAGCGATCCGCGCTCTCCAAGATCATCCATCGCGCCGCACTTGATCAAGGCTTCGAGGGATTTTTTGTTGAGATTCTTGTCGGGAATACGCGAGAGGAAATCGGCAATGTCGGTGAAATCTCCGCCCTCCTCGCGCGCAGCGATGATCGAATCGCCAACGCCGGTGCCAAAATTCTTGATGGAGTACAACCCGAAACGAATCGCCATATTTTGGGAAGGTCTGACCTTCCCATCGATTTCATGGCTTATTTCCGTTGGAAGGTCTGACCTTCCAGGATTTTTTGGTTCGGAGAAGTCATCCACTACGGTAAAATTGCCGCGGCTCTGATTGATCGACGGTGGCAAGATCGCGATCCCCATGCGCTTGCACTCGGCGACGATCTGTGCGATCTCGTCTACATCTCCGCCGGTCGCCGTGAGCACCGCCGCCATGTAGTCGACAGGGAAGTTGGCTTTCATGTAGCCGGTCTGATACGCGAGGTTGCCGTAGCTCGCGGCATGCGCCTTGTTGAAGCCGTAGCCCTGGAACGGCTCGAAAAGCTCCCACAGCTTCTCTGCCATCGCGGCGCTCATGCCGGTGTGCTTTTGGCATCCTTCGACGAAGATCACGTGCTGTTTGGCCATTTCTTCGGGGATCTTCTTGCCGACCGCTTTGCGGAATTTGTCGACCTCGCCCCAGGTGTATCCGGCGAGCTCGATCGCGGTCATGAGGAGGTCGTCTTGGTACACGAGCACGCCGAAGGTCTTGGAGAGATAGGATTCCATTTTGGGGTGCAGATAGGTGATGCGCGACGTGCCGTTCTTGCGGGCGATGTATTCGTCGATGTTGTTCATCGGGCCCGGACGATAGAGTGCGACCATCACGTTTAAGTCGTCGATGCGCGTGGGCTTCAGCTTCATCAGGTAGCTAGTCATGCCACTGCTCGCCATTTGAAATACACCGAGTGTCTCGCCGCGCGAGAGCATCTCGAAGGTCTTTTCATCTCGCTGCGGCAAGCGATCCATGTCGATCTCGACACCGAGGCGATCGCGCACGCGCGCCACGGCATCGGCGAGGACCGAGAGGTTGGTGAGACCCAGAAAGTCGAATTTGAGAAGGCCGGCTTCTTCGACGGCATGCATGTCGTACTGCGTGATCATCTTGCCGCCCTTGGGGTCGAATTGTATCGGCACAAAATCCGTCACCGGCGTGGGCGCGATGACGACCCCGGCCGCATGCACTCCCACATGGCGCGCATTGCCTTCGACCTTTTGTGCGAGATCGAGGATCTCACGGGCATCCGAATCGGTCTTGTAGACCTCGGCGAGCTCAGGGACCTCTTCGAGCGAGCCTGCAATCGTGACGGGAAAACCCTGCTTGCCAAAGGGAATGATCTTGGCGATCTTGTCGCCGAGCGCATACGAATGTCCGAGTGCACGCGAGACGTCGCGCACGGCGGCGCGCGCCATCATGGTCCCAAAGGTGCCGATCTGCGCCACGTGATCGTCGCCGTACTTGTGGCGCGCATATGCGATCATGTCGTCGCGCCTGTTGTCGGCGATGTCCATGTCGACGTCCGGCGGCGAGGGGCGCTCCGGATTGAGGAAGCGCTCGAAGGGGAGCTGGTATTCGAGCGGATCGACCGTCGTGATGCCCGTGAGATACGAGACGAGCGATCCGGCCGCCGATCCGCGGGTGTTGGTAAAGATGCCTGCGGATTTGGCATGACGAAGCAGATCAGACACCACCAAGAAGTACGGCGAATACCCCTTGTCGGCGATGACCTTGAGCTCGTAGTCGACGCGTGCGACGATATCAGGATTTTGGGGGATATTGCGGCGCGCAAATCCCTGATAGGTGAATTCGCGCAGCTCTGCATCGTGCGTCGTGCCCGCCGGAATAGGAAAGTCGGGAAAGAGCCACGAACCGAGATTGAGCGTGAGGTTGCATTGATCCGCGATCTTGATCGTGTTGTCGAGAGCTTCCGGAGTGCTCTTGAAAAGCTTGATCGCCTCGGCTTTGGGGATGAAGGAAAAATTGGGCGCATTGTCGTCGAGATCGCGATTCAGGGTGCCGCCGGTGCGGATCTTGTTGACCAGCTCGCGCGCGATCGCGTCGTCTTGTTTCAAATAGTACGTATCATGCGCGGCGACCAGCGGCACATGCATTTCCTTGCCCAGAGCGATGATCTTTTTTTGCAGATCCTCGTGGCCTTCGATCTCGGGGTGATGGGTGATCTCGAGATAGAGGTCCTCGCCGTAGAGGTGTTTGTACCAATCGAGCGATTCGCGCGCTCGGTCTGCCGCATCATCCTTGAGTGCGCGCGCATGCTCACCCGAAAAGGAGGGGAGGATCGCGATCAGGCCCTCGCGGTATGCCTGCAAGAGCTCGCGATCGAGGCGCGGACGATAGTAAAAGCCTTCGATGTAGGCCTTGGATACTAGGAGGAGGAGATTGCGATACCCCGCTTCATTCTTGGCGAGCAGGATCAGGCGACTATGACGATCGTCGACGCGATGCTCTTTGTCGTGGCGCGTGCGCTGAGCCACGTAGAAATCTACGCCAATGATCGGCTTGATCTCTTTTTTCTTGCACTCTTTGTAAAACTCGATCGCACCGTACATGTTGCCATTGTCGGTAAGCGCGAGCGCGGTCTGCCCATCTTCCTTTGCGGCCTTTACCAGATCCTTGATATTGGGCAATGCTTCCAGAAGGGAATAGTGGGAGTGGGTGTGGAGATGAACGAAATCAGACTGAGACATGCCGTGAGTATATCAAATTGATTTCAGAAGGGAGTGCTTCGATAGAGATAGAATTGAAAGACCACAATCCATGATACAAAACATCCCAAAGACATCGGAATAATGAGCACTGGATCTTCCTGCAAGAGACCGTACACGCTCCAGAAAGAATACGATATCGCAAGAACCACGAAGTAAAATAGGGAGAGGCCGTCAACACTCTTTCTCAGATAATTTTTGCGAACCTGTGATGTAAGACCGAGGCCGGTCACAATGAGCGACAAAATTACCGTGATTATCTTTATCGCCGCCATTAACCTAATGTAGCAAGTTTATCGCCGACTCTCAAAAGCACTCTGGATCGTGTCGGGGTCGGCGTATTCGAGTTCGCTGCCGGTGGAGAGGCCACGGCCCAGCGCGCTTATCTTGAGCTCATGCACGAGCGTGAGCGGCTCGAGATCTTCGCGCAAGCGGATCATCGTGGCATCGCCTTCGGGATTGGCGGGAAAAGCGAGGATCACTTCTTTGAGTCCTGCTTCGACGCGCTGAGAGATCGAATTCAGCAACCCGGGAATGCGCAGGCCTGAGGCCTTTTCGGAAGCCAGCGAGATAGTGCCGCCGATCACGAAGTACATGCCGCGGTACGTACCGCTGCGCTCGAGCGCGAGCAGATCGGCATCGGATGCGACCACTGCGAGATACTGCGGATCGCGTCGAGGGTTGGCACAGATGCCGCACAACTTCTCTCTGCTCGTATGAAAACGCATGCACTCTTCACACTGCGAGACCGACCCTCCGAGGCACTGCAAGGATTCGATCAGATCGCGGCGGATCGCGGGCGATGAGCGCAGGAGGAATTGGACAAAGCGTGCCGCCTGTCGCGGACCGATACCGGGGAATCTTTCAAAAATTGTACTGAGTCGTTCAATGGGATCCATAGGGGGTGCAAGTTTACAGTTTACAGCAGGACAGTTTACAGAAGAAATATTTCCGGACTTTACTGTCAACTGTCTACTGTAAACTTCCTTAAAACGGTCCGCCCGCATCGGCGTCGACATGAGCCTCGACCATGCCAAAGTCTCCAAAGTCGCTCTTGTCGATCGACATGAACGAGGTCTTCTCGTCGTCGAATTTGAGATCGATCTTGCCCACAGGGCCGTTGCGGTGTTTTTCGATCAGGATCTCGGCGATGTTGGTGCGCTCGCCCTCGGTGCGATTGCCGGTCATGTCTTCGCGATGAATAAACATCACGACATCGGCGTCTTGTTCGATCGAGCCGGAATCGCGCAAATCCGAGAGTCGCGGTCGGCCGCCGCGCTGCTCGACGGCGCGCGAAAGCTGCGAGAGCGCCAGCACCGGCACATCAAGCTCGCGCGCCATACCCTTGAGCGAGCGCGATATCTCGGTCACTTGCTGGACCATCGAATCGGACGAACGGCCCGCGGTCGGCGTAATGAGCTGCAGGTAGTCGATGATGACGAGACCGAGATCCTTTTCCATTTTGAGGCGGCGCGCCACGGAGCGCATGGTGAGGACCGTCGCTCCCGGCTTGTCGTCGATATAGATCGGCGCTTCGGCGAGTGTACTCATGCCTTCTTGGAGGCGTTCAAAATCGCTTTGGTCACGGATTTTGCCGGTGCGTAGCTTCCACGAACTGACCCCGGCCTGTGCGGCGAGCATGCGATCGACCAGCTGCTGGCTACTCATTTCGAGCGAGAAGATGCCCACCGGGACCTTGTGCTTGGTCGCGGCCTGACGCGCGATATCGAGCGCGAGCGAGGTCTTACCGATAGAAGGCCGGGCCGCCAAGATGACGAGGTCGGACTTTTGGAATCCGGAGAGCATGTTGTCAAGTGCAGGGAAGCCGGTCGGCACGCCACGCATGGAGCCATCGTGCTTTTGCAGCTTTTCTAGGCGCTCCCATGCTTCACTCAGCTCGTCCTTGATCGCAGTAAAGGATTGGAGGGTAGGGGACTGCGTGACGGCAAAGACGGCCGCCTGTGCTTCATCGAGTACAGTGTCGATCTCGCGATCTTCTTGAAAACCGAGTTCATTGATCTTTGCCCCGGCTTCGATCAGGCTGCGCAATATGAATTTGGACTGTACCATCTGCGCATAGTGACGCGCGCTGCCGGGAGAGGCGGATGCGTTGACCAGATCGGAGAGATACGACGATCCGCCCACGTCGTTGAGCTGTTTGCGCTCTTTGAGCTTGCCCGAGAGGGTCACCACATCGATCGGCTCACCCTTGCCATGAAGTGCAAGCATCGCGTCGAAGATCGTACGGTGTTTGCCCGCATAAAAAGAGTCGACACCGACCACATCGGCGACCTCATACATCGCACTCTGACTGAGCATCAGCGCACCCAAAAGGGCACGCTCCGTGTCGATATCTTGCGGCGGCACACGCACATTTGCCATACGAATCATGGTATCACCTCCATTACACGCAAGCGGTGAACTCGTAAAGCCTCTTCTGTGTCTTACCTGGGGATAAAGGGGCAAAAGACCATCACTATGTCATTTTTGCACCCCGAGTTACAATGGTTTTATGTTGCCCGGCGTCATCTATATACTGATACCTGCGACGCTGACATTCGTGATCGGCATGCTTATCACGCCGATCGTCACCCGCTACCTGTACAAACACAAAGCCTGGAAGAAGCGTGCGGGCAAGATCGCGCTCGACGGCTCAGAGGCAGAGGTATTCAACGGCCTCCACAAGGACCAGGAGGTACGCGCACCGCGCATGGGCGGCGTCGTGATATGGGGAAGCGTGGTCATCACGACACTCGTACTCGTGATCATTAATGTACTCTTCCCGTCGCCACAGACAGACATGCTTTCATTTTTGAGCCGAAGTCAGACCTGGATACCGCTCACGACCCTCATCGTCGGCGCTATCGCCGGCCTCTTTGATGACTTGCTCACGATACGCCCCGGCGGCTCGGGCCTCCGCCACGCCGAAGCGGGCTCTGGCCTCGCGAAGGCGGGGCTCGCGCTGAGGTGGCGGCTCGGGATTGTCATCGGACTTTCTTTTATCATCGGCGTCTGGTTCTATGACAAGCTCGACGTGACCGCGATCAACATTCCCTTCGTCGCACCGCTCGAGATCGGCTGGCTGATCATTCCGTTTTTCATTCTTGTCTCGCTCGCCCTTTTCGCCTCCGGCGTCATCGATGGCATCGACGGCCTCTCGGGCGGCGTCTTCGCAAGTATTTTTTCCTCATACACGATCATCGCTTATATCGAGGGTCAAAACGATCTCGCGGCCTTTTGCGCAACGATCGTCGGTGGCATCCTCGCGTTCCTCTGGTTCAATATACCGCCCGCGAGATTCTACATGACCGATACGGGTACGATGGCACTCACACTCACGCTCGGCGTCGTCGCCCTCATGACCGACACCTTGGGCGGCGGATATGGGATCGCTGTATTACCGGTGATCGGTGGACTGCTCGTGATCACCGTCTTGTCGAATATCGCACAGGTCCTCTCCAAAAAATTCCTGCACAAAAAGATATTCCTTGTCGCGCCACTCCATCATCATTTTGAGGCGATCGGCTGGCCCGGATACAAGGTCGTCATGCGCTATTGGATACTCTCGGTGATCTTCGCTTTTGCAGGAGTTATCCTCGCCCTGGCCGCTTTGGGATAGGGTAGAATAAGGGTGTGCCCAAGCGTAAAACTCATATCGATCGCCCACTGATCATACTGCTCGCCATACTTCTTATCGGCGGGTGTTTTATATTTGCCTCTGCCGCCTTCGGATATCTCGCACGCAGCGGCAATAGTGTCTCCCCAATCCTTTTTGGCCACCTCGTGCTGGGGGTGGGATTCGGACTTATAGCCCTTATCATGACATCTACCATTGATTACCATACATGGCGCCGCTTCGCTCCTCATTTCTTCGCTCTAGCGCTTCTGCTTACGGCTGCGGTATTTTTGCCCCATATCGGCGCAGAGCATGGCGGCGGCCAACGATGGCTGTACATATGGAGATTCTCTCTCCAGCCATCGGAGATACTCAAGCTCGCAGCGATCATTATGGCGGCGGCGTACTTCTCTCATATCGGCACCAAAGTACAGACATGGCGACACGGATTGCTCGGCATCGCGGGTATTCTCGCGCTTCCGGTCCTCCTCCTGCTGTTGCAGCCCGATCTCGGCACGCTCGGAATCATTTGCATCGCAGTGCTTTCGGTCTTTTGGATGGCAGGTGGACGGATGCGAGACATCATACTGATGACTTTGGTCGCGATACTTTTGCTCGGCGCACTCGTCATGACACGGCCTTATGTGCGCGATCGCGTCATGACCTTTATCGACCCTTCTGCGGGCGCACACGCGGAAGGGTATCAGATCAAGCAGTCTTTGATCGCAATCGGCTCAGGTGGAATCACCGGCCGCGGATGGGGGCAGGGGATCCAAAAATTCAGCTATCTGCCGGAACCGATGGGCGACTCGATCTTCGCCGTCGCCGGCGAAGAACTCGGATTTATCGGTACTATCATGATCGTCGGACTTTTTCTCGCTTTCGCGCTCCGGGGATTTTTTGTCGCCACGCATGCATCCGATCTTTTTGGCACGTTGATCGCCGCCGGCATATCGACCTATCTCGTCATTGAGGCGTTTATCAATATTGCTTCCATGCTCGGGATCGCTCCTCTCACCGGCGTGCCGCTCACCTTTATCAGCCAAGGCGGCAGTGCCATGCTCGTCTCGCTCGCCTCAGCCGGCATCTTGCTCAATGTCTCACGGCACCAGAAGAAAGGAGTGTAAAGTCGGAGAGAGCCATACTTTTTGCATGATATTATAAATAAGCATATGAAGATCGCACTTACAGGTGGGGGCAGCGGCGGACACTTCTATCCGCTGATCGCGGTCGCCGAAGCAGTAGAAGACCTCGCCAAAGAACGCGCTCTGATAGAACCGAAGCTCTACTACATCGGACCAGCGCCTTTTGATAAGGTCGCGCTCCTTGAGCACGACATCACCCATGTGGTGAGTTCGGCAGGACGCATGCGGCGCTACGCGAGCGTACTCAATTTTCTCGACGGCTTCAAGACCTTTTTCGGCATCATTCAATCCACGATCCAGCTCTTCTCGCTGTATCCCGATGTCGTCTTTTCTTCAGGAGGATTCGTCGCGTTTCCCGTCTTGTATGCCGCGCGTATCCTAGCTATTCCCGTAGTCATCTATGATGCCGACGCCACTCCGGGCCGCGTCTCGCTCTGGTCGGCCAAATTCGCCAAGTGGATCGCCGTAGCACACCCGGACGCAGCCGCACACTTCCCCGAGAAAACGCGCTCAAAGATAGCCCGCATCGGACATCCAATCCGCGCCGAGATCGAAATGCCGGCCAAAGAGGGCGGATACGAATTCCTCAAGCTCGACCCTTCGGTCCCGACGATCCTCATTATGGGCGGTTCACAGGGAGCACGCGCCATCAATGAAGTGATCCTCGATGCACTGCCGGAATTGGTCAAAAAGTACAACATCATCCACCAGACCGGCCGCGACAATCTCGAAGAGGTCACTGGCATCGCCGGTGTCGTGCTCAAAGATTCTCCCTATACAGAACGATACCGCGCTTTCGGCCTACTCAACACGATCGCAGAGCGCATGGCGGCAGGACTCGCAGCGCTCGTGATCGCCCGCGCTGGATCGGGCACTATCTTCGAGGTCGCCGCCTGGGGCATCCCGGCGATCTTGGTGCCCATACCGCTCGATGTTTCGCACGACCAGACCACCAACGCCTTCTCCTACGCGCGCGCTGGCGGGTGCGTCGTGATTGAACAACACAACCTCAAACCGCACCTCCTACTCGCCGAGATCGAGCGTCTCATGAACGACTCCGTCGCCCTCGAAGGCATGCGTATGGCGGCGCGCGCATTCGCGCGCCCTCATGCCGCCAAAAAGATCGCGCAGATATTGCTCGAGACCGCGATTGAGCACGAGCCGGTCTAGTTTCGTCAGTCCTCCTGGTTACGGTATAATGAAAAAATGAGCGTTATTACCCGCTTCGCACCGAGCCCCACAGGGCTTCTCCATGGCGGCAATTACCGCACAGCTGTCTTCGCGTACCTTTTCGCGCGCCAGCAAAAGGGGCATTTCATCCTCCGCATCGAAGACACCGACAAAGCGCGCTCCAAGCCCGAATACGAAGCCAACATCCTCGAATCGCTCCAATGGCTCGGCATCGACTGGGACTCTTTTGCCCGTCAGAGCGACCGCCTCGCACAGCACCAAGCGGCGGTCAAACGCCTCATCGACAGCGATCATGCGTACCTATCCCACGAGACCTCCGCCGAAGGCAAAGAATCCGATCTGATCCGATTCCGCAATCCCGGCGGCGTCATTACTTTTGACGATCTCGTGCGCGGGCCGATCAACACCGACGTGACCGACCTCGGAGATTTCATCATCGCGCGCAATATAGACGAGCCGCTCTTCCACCTCGCGGTCGTAGTAGACGACGGCGAAATGAGCGTGACCCACATCGTCCGCGGCGACGACCACATCGCCAACACCCCGCGACAAATCCTCATCCAGCGCGCACTCGGATTCACCGAGCCGCGCTACGCACACCTGCCGATCGTCCTTGGCCCCGATCGCGCCAAGCTCTCCAAGCGCCGCGGCGCCAAAGCCCTCACCGAATACCGCGACGCGGGCTATCTCCCCGAGTCGATGCTCAATTTCCTCGCACTCATCGGCTGGAATCCCGGCACCGAGCAAGAAATCTTTTCAAAAGACCAACTCGTCGAGGCGTTTAATTTTTCCGGCATTCAGCACCATGGCGCTATTTTCAACGAAGAAAAGTTGCGTTGGTTCAATAGGGAATACCTCCTACGTATGACCACCGACGACTTCAGCACCTATACGATGCCGGTCTTGAAAGAAGCACTCACCGAGCGCTTGCCCGCCTTAGCTTTCTCTCACGCCGAAACTTCAATGAAAGAAGGGGCGGCGGCGGGCGGTATTACAGACATGGATGCCACGATCGCTCAAAAGCTCTTGCCGGTGATCCGCGAGCGTATCAGCACTTCGAATGATCTACGCACGATGGTAGGGGAGGGGGAGCTTGATTACTATTTTAAGAAGCCTATCCTCGATGTGACCAAGATCCCATTCAAAGGCGGATCCCCCACAGATACCGTAAAACATTTACAACACGTCAAAGAGACATTTGTCAAGTCTTCTCAAGATCAATTCAAGGATCCTGAAAATATCAAATCCCTCATATGGGACTATGCGACCGAGATCGGCCGCGGGGCGGTCTTGTGGCCACTGCGCTTCGCGCTCACGGGAGCGGAGCGCAGCCCTGATCCCTTTACCGTCATTTCTATTATCGGGCTCACCGAGACTCTCGCACGCATCAAAGTCGCACACAACCTCTTAGAAGCTTCGGGGCTCAGCACATAATATGCTACGTCGGTTTATGCGTAGCTCGGGACCGTATCTTTTGACGGTGCTCATGTGCCTAACACCGCTTGCCGCTTCGGCGCAAACGGCATCGGAAATACAGACACAGATCGACGACCAAAACTCCCAGCTCGCCGCCGTCAACAAAGAGATCGCCCAGTATCAGGCACAGCTCGACGCCACCTCGGCCAAAAAGACGACCCTCCAAACCAAGCTCAACGGCATCATCGTCTCGCTCAAGAAGACTGCCGCCTCGATCACCGCGACCAAGACCAAGCTCACCACCACCCAGCTCCAGCTCAAGCAGCTCGAGGGTACGATCGCCGATACCCAACACACGATCGCCGACAACAAAGCGGGCCTCGGGGAGTCGATCCGGCTCATGCATATGGAGGATCGCCGGTCTCTGCCGGCACAAGTGCTCGGATCGGAGGATATTTCCAGTGCCTGGAAAATGATTGATCGCACCGCCGTGATCCAAGACGCCGTCCGCGCACAGATCGAAGAGCTCGCCGCAGAAGAAGCAAAACTCTCGCAAGCAAAAGACGAGACCGACAAAAAGAAAAAGACCCTCGAAGACCAGCAGAAGACGCTCGTGGCACAGCAGGGCTCGATCACCGCGACCAAAAAAGCACAGGACGAACTCCTCGCACAGACCAAGGCTCAAGAGTCGGCATACCAGGCACTCCTCAAAAAGAAGAAAGAACAGCAGGCGAGCATGGAAGCAGCGCTCAGCGACCTCAACGCAAAATTCCGCGTCGCGGTGGACCTCTCCAAAGTGACGCCCGCCGGAGCGGGGACCCTCCAATGGCCGCTCGACAACGTGCGTATCACCCAATACTTCGGCAACACACCCTTTGCCGCTTCAGGCGCTTACAATGGCAAGGGCCACAATGGTATCGACCTCGCGGCTCCGATCGGCACGCCACTGCACACAGCACTCACCGGCACCGTGATCGGCACCGGCAACACCGACGCGATCAAGGGATGCTATTCATTCGGACGATGGGTGCTCATCAAACACGCCAATGGCCTCGATACGATGTATGCACACCTCTCGCAGATCAATGTCTCGCAAGGACAGGAGGTGAAGACAGGGGACCTGATCGGCTACACCGGCGAGACCGGCTACGCCACCGGGCCGCATCTGCACTTTGGCGTGTACGTATCGAGTGCGACACAGATCATCAAGCTCGGCCAAGCGACCAATCAATCCACCCCGTGCGCCAACGCCGTCATGCCGGTAGCTCCACTCTCAGGCTACCTCAACCCGATGAATTACCTCCCGGCGAATTAATAGGTTGTAAGGAAATCGTCGGAGCAAAAAGTGGAAAACAGGGAAGTGCGACTCCCCTGGATTCTGGGAGATTTTGGGTCTATAAAGAGGGATGCAAACTTTAATAAAAAGCAGGGAATGGGTGTTTACTCTCGTAGGTTTTGGCATCGGGGCCTTCATTGCACTGATGATGACCGTCTACTATCATCTTGAACCGCTCCTAGAAGACTTGTCATATGCCTCTCAAGTAGTTTTGGCCGCATTAGCTTTTGTTGCCGTGTATCAATATGTTTATCAAAAGAGGAAAGATCGCATAGATGCCGTCAGCGCATTATTAGATATCACTCGCGATGACATCATTCCACTCCATTCGAAAATTCAAAGTGCAATCGTTGCAACACATGGCACCAATGGCTCTTATACATTCCTCTCCACCAGAATGGAGAGCTTTGATCGAGCCACTTTTTTACGAACTCACACCGATGTTGCGAGGGAACAGGCAAGAATATATCTCGCTACAAATAGCCTTGAACTTCGACAGGATATAACAACTCTTGGAAATCTTATGGAGGAATTCGCTCTCAGGGTTATCGAACAAAAAGCGACTCATGAAAAAGCTATGGAATCTATTATTCCAATATTCGTGGTGATAGTGGAGCAATTCGCAGTATATTTTATAGTTCAAGGTCTCTATCCTGGCAACGGAACATTCCCGGGGATTCGAACACTTTATAATACATGGAAAGATTCGCCTAGTGTGAATCGAAACGCTTCTGTAAGAGAATACAACTCTGCAGTAGGAGAATTACTAAGGCCTGCAAAAGCGATTCTCCTGAACCGGGGATCTTGAGGTATACTTGGACCATGCCCAATCAAGACCAAAATCCTTTTGAGACGACCCACACCGGAGCCCGCACCTATCCGGAGATGTTCTCGCTCCAGATCCGAGAAGGCGCGTTTTATCTCGCATTTCGTTCGGGCCAGCATTCGGATGTCTTTGCCACAAATCTCGTATTCGCAAAACGGCTCGGCCGGATGATCCTCCGTCAGATCGAAGAATTCGAAAAAGCCAACGGCGTACAGATCGAAGGTAGTCTGCCCGACGAGCCAATGAAAAGCCCGATCCAAAATAAATAATCAAAAATAATGACCTCGATCGAGGTCATTATTTTTGACTCCCCCGGTTAGATCAAAAAAGAGGGAAGTCCGACTTCCCTGATCTCGGCAATTTTTTGAGGCCCTATACGGGCCTCTGGCCGTTTGGACCCATACCTAGTATCAGGTCCGGGAGGCTCGGAGAGCCCCCGGACCAAAAAGAGCCGACCCGAGGTCCGGGGAAGCCAGAGGTCCTAAAATGCGATATGAGCAAAGTAATGGCATGCACTCGGGACTGCGCCACATTGTGCGATGTATTCTTCGAAGAAGACTGCGTTGCACATTGTGGCGTATCTTTTGCGACATTGCGCCCTAGCGATGTGTCGCAAAAGATATATTGTGCGACGTTACCTATAGAAGTTATCCACAGGGCCGAGATCATTACAACACTTCCCGAGATTTGTTGTCTACCCCCTCTTTTTTGTTGGCCTCCTCAAAAAATATTTCGGAAATATCTTTATCGGCTCACGTCGGTATAAAAAGGATCGCGCTAAAAAACCGGGGAGGCCCTTTCCGCTCCCCCACCGGGGTAGGGGTCCTATTTTAGGAAGCAGGGAAAAGGGGTAAAAACTCCCCTCACCTCTCCCCTCTTTTTTTATTAAAAAAGAAAGCCGTCACATCTGGACGGCTTTCAACTTTCAAACACAGAGATCTATTTCTTCCAAACCAGCAGGCCGACTACAGTCAGGACCAATGCGGAAGCGATAACGAATACGATATCGATCACCACCGGTTGTCCGCGCTGCAGGTGCACCGTAAGGAATATGTCTGACACAACAAGGACTAAGATCGCCACAACGCCGGTGCCAGCAATGATCAATCTGCCGAGTTCTTTTAGAGCTTCCATTGAAGTCATCCTTTCGATCCGTAGGAATTGATCGGTTGTACTCAAACAAAAATACCACCTATGGCGTCCTTGTCTATCGTACGGTAGTTCCCACATAATATCTCCCCAAACTTCAAGAGCGCCCTTGGGCGCTCTTTTTTTATCTGATCAGCAGATCATCATCTTCAAAGCAGAGGCGGGTTGGTCTCATTGTCACATTTCCGGGCAAGGTGGTAGCTTATGCCGATCACGACGACCGCGACGAAAAATACCTTAAACGAAGCACCCGCGGACGTGAGGTCACCACCAAATATACTCGCGCACATTGAGGCCCCGGCGATCATCGCCGTACTCACCGCAAGGAGTGTAATGGCGAAGAAAAACATGGCACAAACAGAGAGGAATGATTTCCGCATCACGTTCACCCTTCATCTATCGAATCAAACAGGACCGCGATCAACGCCGTCCAACTCTGCCATGAATGATAGTGTGCCCTTGCGCCAGGGTCAAACCCTTAGTGAGACTTCCACGGGATCTGAAACTGTTCAAACTCGGGTAGGAGCTTTTTGTCGTAGAGGAGACGCGAAATCACCTCGGCGTGCGAGAGTGCGCCGGTAAGCGCATTGTGCGGCTCGGGCTCATCGGGTATGCCGCAATAATTCATGACCGCATCGAGATTGAGCGCGGATCGGTGATGTTTGGGATCTATAGGCGGCTGGATCCCGTGATTGATCATGTGCATCCAGCAGAGTGTGTGAGTGTCGATCGTACGGTAAGCAAACGTCCATTCGGTGTGGCCGGCGCGTGCACTGGCAGCCTTGAGAAAATCCCGATCAAAAGAGACGTTTTGCCCGGCAAGCGTGCGATCCGCTAGATCTTTGCTCCAATCGAGAAAAGCGTGCGCGAGGTCGCCCTCGGTCTGCTTCTGGGGATCGAGGATCTGCTCGCGGGTGAAACCGTTGACCTTGAGCGCCTCATCCATGATGTGTGCCCCATCCCATATGCGGCATTCCTCGTAAAAACGATTCTCCGGATGCATCAGATCGAGCGCACCGACAGAGACGATGGAGTGCTTCCAAGATTCTGTCCCTGAGGCTTCGACATCGACGACGAGCATATATTATTTCTTCCGCGTAACGGAGTATTTCCACGTGACAATGATGAGGGAGATGGTGGAGAAGAGCGCCGATGTAAGGAGCGCCACACTTCCCTTTTCAATACGAA
This sequence comes from Candidatus Kaiserbacteria bacterium, assembly GCA_016214605.1. Taxonomy (GTDB): domain Bacteria; phylum Patescibacteriota; class Minisyncoccia; order Phycocordibacterales; family UBA2100; genus UBA10103. The sequence continues at coordinate 36,314 of JACROD010000012.1, read as the reverse complement.
ACATTTGATCAACACTGTATTCGGGAGAAATGAAGATGAGCATGATGGAAAACGGGATCCACCATCGAGCGAAACGGAACCATGTCCGGTAGACTTCATCGCGCATTTTGAAGGTGATAAGGGAAAGGATGAAGAGAGGGAGAAAGGGTATCAAATTTTCAGTAATAGGGTCGAAGAATTCCGAACAGGATTGATTCACAACCGCACACAAACCGATCTGTGTTGCATACAGTGCCAACAAAAATATTATTCCTCCAAAGATACCAATAAACAGTGTTGTTTTTTTGCTAATCATATGAAGAATATCTAATACCCGATAATCACTCTCCCCTCCTCCGTTCTCAAGTACGGAATAATCATACCAGGTAATCTCTGTTTAACGGATCGACTGTCCACATCGTCATCTTCGTCTGTATCATCCAAATCATGTGGCTTAGTCATGACGACAGTCTGGTCTTTCTTGGGACGATAGTGGGATTCAGTGCTCGTTGCGTTTGTCTTGATATGCGCGGCGAAAAGCTTGTACAGGCCGTTTTTGTCGGTGCGCCATTTGTATGAGACCGAGGTGTCGGAGAGTGTAGTGGTCGCGCCGTTGTAGGCGATCTCTTCGAGAGAGATGGTATCGCGTTTCTCCGGCGATGGAAGCTTCTCGGTATAGACGAGCACCGTGGTATTCCCTGCCAGGTCACGCACTGTCACCGTGGTAGTAGCGATACCCCTCGCCTCTCTTTGATGTTTTTTGAGGACTGGGTAGGTCATTGTCGCACTGACCGTGGTGGTGCCCATGTCGTCAATGCCGATAAACCTGAGGGCATTGGTCGAAGTGGCGAAGGTGATCTGTATCTCTGGCGGAGTGGTATCGAGAGTAACGATGCCATCCAGCTTGGGAACGAGCATGTGATCAACTGCACCGTCGCTGTTGACGTCTATACTCATCGACGAGAGTGTAGTGATATCGGACTGTATATCCAAGGTGACCGTAGTGTTTTCAGTCGTCGGAATATCCTGGAAAGTGGTGCTTGCGATGCGGGTATCGCCCTCCAATTCGTCGACATTGAAGGTGAAGGTGCCGGTGTCATAGCCTTCCATCATGATATGCATCGTAGTAGTCGCGTCACTGAAGATGTGCTTGGTTTCGCCGAACTGTGCGTAGTAGGTACCGGGAATTTGTTCTTCCACCTCGCCGGTGGTCGTGGAAACGCCGGTGTGGCGGCCTTGATCATCGTACATGTCGAGCGTGAGCGGCGAATGGAGCGCAAAGTGAAGTTGGTGGTCTGTGATCTCTGCAACCGGATTAGTGGTAGAAATGTATTGTGTCACCGTGCTCGTTGAATGCTGAATGATGCTAGATATCAAATCCAACAAAGGCGACACTTCAAGTATGTTTGAATGATCGGTTTTAAGTCTGAGGTTAGTGACGCGATTAAGAAGTTTGTTGTAGTCTTTCAAATCCACCCAATAATTCACGGCCCCGGTCTCCGTGCTCGTCCACAATGCGCTCGGTACGACGACCGTACCGTCACCATCGATCGTCGTATCCGCTTCGTAGGTCACACCGGCACCATGTGGCTTGTAGGTGATGCCGCTCACTGTCGTCGGGACACCCCATCCGGCGATTTGAACAAGCTGGACGCCTGTGGGTGGAGTCCAGCTGTCGAGCTCAGTATGCGTGTTCTCGGCTACAGTAAGCAATGTATCGCTCATCTGAATAGGGGTATTGATATCGCCTGTTTGAGGATCAACACGACCGTACGTGTCGGTGAGAAACGTATGTAGGGATGGAGCGGAATGAATGACGGATCCGTACCTTGTGATCCAGTCGGTTAAACGGGGATCAAAAGAAACTACAGGATCGTCCACATAGGTGAAATAGGGGGCCGAAGGTAAAAGATTGTATGCCATGGGAGCATGTTGAGCGAACGTGCGTGCGGTATGTTGCGAGAGTACCAAGCCGCCGAGGTACGCTTGCTTGTATCCGTGCAAGTCGGCCGGTAGTGCCATCGGCGTTCCCGCCTGCGGCACAGCGATGAATATGATTCGGTCGATGAGCTGCGGGGCCTCGGGACCGAGTGCTTCGGTGAGAGCTTTTCCGACGAGACCGCCGTTGGAGTGTGCAATGATCGTTACTTTGCCGGTACGAGAGGTGGTCGCAAGTCTACGTAGTTCCTGAATGATGTAAGGTGTAGTGGTCGCACGCGAATCGCCGGAATAGTATATACGATCGTCCACCTGATGACCATACTGCAAGATATCATCGAGGGATAAGCGCCAGTCGTATGAGGCCGCTTCCCAATCGTTGATCTTGCCGTCACTCTCGAGGGTATTCATTCGATCAATGAATGATTTGTATATGTTGCCTCCGAGTACGGGGAACACCTTCTCATCGATCACATCCCCTTCTTTTGTGTACACATCAGGACGTACACTCGAACCATCGGGATTGAGGTACAACTCTTGAACGTCGATATTGTTGCCTGGCTCCCACAATTGCTTATCCGGATCCCCCACAACCTGCGGCCGGTAGAGCCGACTCGCCTCAATCCCCGGCAGGAAAAGGACATTTGAATTGCAGTTCTCGGTGCAGCCTCGTTCCACCGGCGGGAAAGGTGTCGTGATGAGTGTCGCGACCGAGCCACTCCCAATATCCATATAGAAGGATGTGTACGATGCGGACGGTTCGAGATCACCTTCGCAGCCTCGATCAAAATCAGCGTACGGATCGGTGCGGCTCATGTCGCAATATACCGGTGTGTCGGCCTCATCATTCCACATGACCCAATGCGTAGGAGATGTCATACGGAAGGAGAAATACTTCATGCGCGGCGGCGGAGTGACACCCTTCCATGACGTAGGAGGTATTTGACTGTCTCTGTCGCATGATGCCGGTACGGAGAGTGTCTTGGTGCGTATGAATCCACCTGAAGAAGTCATCGTAGTGAATCGCACATGTACGCGCAGAAGGCCGTCTATGTATTCGGCGTGCTCGTATGCAGGATCGAAGATATTTCCATACACCGACATTGACGGACATGCGGGATCCTTGGGCAAGGTACCGGTCAAGATCGGTGTGTGGCCGTCTTCTTGGATCTTGAGCGTACGGGATCGGAGGTAGCTTTGTGTACTGATATTGTCGCCAAGGAGCGGGGTGAATTCGATCCTTGTATAGGGTGGGTACTGATCGATGTCTTGCGACGTGAGGATCGTTTCGTGTTCATCATCCCATACATCGAAATGAGTACTTGATGTGAAGCGAATGCTCCAATCGGTGATGTCGAGAGGAAAGCTGACGGGAGTGACGAAGATCAGCTGATTTGCGAACTGACACTCGTCGTCGAAAAAGGACCAACGGATCTTGAAGGGTGGATAGCCGGGGTATTCTGTTTGGTTTTGAAAGTGCTGAGTGAGCAGACCTTGCTGGTATTCGTCCGCTTCGTATGGGGTGAAAAAAGAACCGTACGTGACGGGATCGGGGACGTTGCAGGGTGTGTCGGCGTGGACTGATGACGCAAAAGTGATGATCGCCATGGCGATCAGTATTGGCAAATAATGCTTACCTCTCATGGGCGGGAGTATAGGCCATTACGGATTATTTACCAAACCTTTGCAGTTCTTGGCGGGCCGGTAGCCAGCCTTCTGGGCGGCCTCCTGGGTCTTAAACCAGACCTGGGCTTCTGGGGCGATATTTTGGGCCCCGCCGCACCAGGGGTAGTAGTAGGTCGTACCGGTGCGAGAGGCCACATATTGACCTCCTTTATACATTCCCCGCGGCTTGGCTAGGCTCGGAGCCTCTGTGATCGAGACGGCCGGCCGAGAGCTCTGTAGAGCCGATAAACGGCCCAAACCAAAGGCCGATAGGGCGACCAGGAGGATAATGGCAAAAAGCCCCCATTCCCCGATCCCCTCCTCCAGGAGATCCTTGCATTTGGCAAAGAAATCCTGTATATTCTTCCTACTCATGAGTCCCGACATGGCGGGCATGATACCAAAAATAACACTCTATGGCACATACAAAAGCAGGTGGCTCAGCCAAAAACCTACGCGATTCGAATCCGAAGTATCTCGGCGTCAAACGCGCCGACGGTCAAAAGGTAGCGACGGGTGAGGTCATCGTCCGCCAGCGCGGCACGGCTATCATGGCCGGCAAGAATATCGGCATCGGCAAGGATCACACGCTCTTCGCCTTGAGCGAGGGTATCGTGCGTTTCCACTCCAAGCGCAAGACCAACTACGACGGGCAGATCGTCCGCCGCCAGATCGTCGAGGTTGTTTAAATAAAATTTTTCTTCTCAAAACAAGGCGCACATTCGTGCGCCTTGTTTTGTTTTAATAAACGGGCTCATTCGGATATCATGAAGCCATGGGACGAGAGACTATCATCGTAGTCGGCGCGGGAGCATCCGGCCTCATGGCGGCATGCGAGCTCGGCAAGGCGGGCAGGCGTGTGATCGTGCTCGAAGCGCGCGATCGCATCGGCGGCCGCATCTGGCCGCTCTCGCTCGAAGACTTCGGCATACCCGCGCAAGCTGGCGCGGAATTCGTCCATGGCGACGCTCCGGTGACCAAATCGCTCGTAGCAGCGGCGGGCATGACCCTCATAGAGACGCATGGCGACATGTGGAGCTCGCGCGATAGAAATTTTACGATCAACGACCAGGTCATCCCCGATCAGGACCTCCTGCATGAAAAGCTGCGCGCACTGGATCACGATATGTCGATCTCGGAGTTCTTGGAAAAGAATTTTCCAGGCGAACAATACGACCTTCTCCACAAAGCGATCATAGAGATGGTCAAGGGATTCGATGCCGCCAACCCATCCTCTCAGGCATTATCTTTGTCCCACCGATCCCGGAAAAGCTTTACGCCGCATCAAAAATGGGATCTGGCGGAGTGATCAAGATTCTCCTGCGATTCAAAGATCAGTGGTGGACCAATACACTCGGCAAAGATTTTACCGAGATGGATTTTATGTTCTCCGACGGAGAGATCCGCACTTGGTGGACCCAATACCCGCTCCCCTACCCCATACTCACCGGCTGGATCGCCGGTCCTCATGCGGAAAAGCTCATGGGCAGATCGGATGGCGACATCTTGGATATGGCGATGAATTCGCTTTTGACTATTTTCAAGGTGCCCGTCGATACACTGTATCAAAACCTCGTCAGGCCAATGATCGCCAACTGGCCGGCCGACCCGTATGCGCGCGGCGCCTACAGCTATACCACTCCCGCGTCGCATGCCGCTCGTGCGGAGATATTGAAGCCGGTCTTCGGCACGATCTTTTTCGCCGGCGAGGCACTCTACGAAGGTAAAGAGACCGCGACCGTCGAAGGCGCGCTCGCGAGCGGGCTCTCGACCGCCACTAAAATATTAGGTGTCTAAGTCTTCACGACTTCCACGATGATCGCGACGGTTTTTTGTCCAAGTTTGATCTCTGCGGAAAACTCTCCAAAATCTTTGATCTGTGTCTTCATGGTGATCGCATCCTTGGGCAAATCGATACTGTGCTCTTTTTTGATTGCATCAGCGATTGAGCTCACCGGTAGCTTGGTAAAGAGGTGGCCTTTTTCATTGCCCTTGGCAGAGACCGTGACCTTCGCCCCCTTGAGCTTCGCGAGTGCCTGCGCCCACCCTGCTTCGCGCTCGGCGACCTGCTTGGCCTCGACTTTTTGGCGCTCGTCCCAGGCAGCGATCTTGGCGGGAGTGGCCTGCTCGGCGAGCCCCTGCGGGATGAGAAAATTGAGCGCGTAGCCGTCATTGACCTCCTTGGCCTGCCCGCGCTGGCCTACCCGCGCCACGTCTTTGATAAAAATGACCTTCATATGCCCATCCTACTTCACTAATCGAACGAACGCAAAAGGAAGTCCCACAAAATTACATCTTATTCAACACCTCAACCGCCTTTTCCATTTGCACATCCTTTTTTGCTTTGATGAATTCTTCGGTCGTGGTCGACATGATATCGGGCACGATGCCGTCATGCGGGATCTGGATGCCGTCGGGGCCGAGCCAGCGTGCGACAGTGACCTTGAGAGAGGTATCATCGGTGATCGGGAAAAGCTCCTGTACGACCCCCTTGCCGAAAGTGTTGGTCCCGACAATCTTTGCCACTCCATGATAGCGCAGGGCTTCGGCCAATATTTCTGAGGCGGAGGCAGATCCTTTGTCGACGAGAACAACCATCTTGAGATTCTTGTTGAAAACATTGTACCCGAGCGACCGATGTACAACGTTTGCCGCATGTCCCGCATAATCCTCAGTGACGATCACTGCACCTGAAGGCAAGAACCAACTTCCGATATTGACCGCTCCGTCGAGATATCCGCCGGGATTGCCACGCAGATCGAGGATGAGTTTTGATTTCCCTGAGGTGACGAACTCGCGCAATCCTGCACGAAAGAGATCGGGAGCATTGGCAGTAAAGGTCGCGACCTGGATCACGAAAATGCCATCGTCGCGCTCGGTCGTCGTGACAACCGGCACATTGATCACATCGCGGATAATCTTGATCTCACGCGGTTCATCCCATCCGCTGCGCAATACCGTGAGCACGACGGTAGACCCCTTGGGGCCACGGATGTGTTTGACGGCATTAGAGACATCCATTCCCTCGGTCGATACGCCGTCGATCTTGAGTATTATATCGCTCGATCTGATCCCCGACTTCTCGGCAGGGGTGCCTTTGAGCGGAGAGACTACGGTGAGCACGCCGTCTTTGACGTCGATCTCCATGCCCACCCCTTCGAAAGCACCGCTCATGTCGGAAGCGAACTGCGTGTTTTGGACGGGCGGCAGGAAAAACGTGTACGGATCATTGAGCGACGCGGCAAGACCGCCGATCATGCCATACACCTTTTGCTGATTGAGATCTGCGGTCGTGGTCGCAATGGGTGTCGAAGTAGCCACGGCGGCTGGGACGAAATTGTCGTTGATAATGTGCCACGCCTTCCATACCGCTGCAAAATCCACATCCTGCGGCATTGAATCCTCTGATGACAAAATGCTGCTGCCGCGCACCAAAGCCGAATGACCCGCGAGAAATCCGGTGCCGAAGCCGACTACCGCCACAAGAATAGTGGCCGCCATAACGAAACGCACAGAAAGCAAACGTTCTGGATATCGTACAGACATGCAGGACATTATCTCATGCGTCACTCGCTATGCAAACAAGCAGTTTGTACACTGTAAAAATAGATTTCATCTCTATACCAGCGTGCGTTATACTAGATGCATGCAATCTCGGTATCAGCAAGGAGATCTGACTTGGGTGGATATCGAATCCCCCACCTCTCAAGACGTCAGGGACGTCATCGGTGAATTCAACATTGCTCCGCAGATCGCCGAAGAACTCCTCTTGCCTTCGGGCAAGCCGCGAGCCGAGGTTTTTCAGAATTATCTCTATGTCATTATCCATTTTCCTGCACTCCGGCATTCGCACATCGCACGCGAACAAGAGATCGATTTTATTGTCGGGCGCAATTTCATCATAACCGCACACTATGAGGTCATCGATCCTTTGCACAAATTCTCAAAAGTATTCGAGGTAAATTCGGCAGTTGGTTCCAATACATTCGGCGAGCATGCAGGCTTCATCTTTTTCTATATACTCAAAAAGCTCTACAAAGCCGTCGAGCACGAGCTCGAATACATCCACCGCGACCTCGGCACCATCGAAGAACACACCTTTTCAGGACACGAAATCGAGATGGTCGCCGCGATCTCCCGAAGCGCGCGAGATCTGCTCAATCTGCGACAAACCGTAGAACCTCACCATGAAGTGCTGCACGAGCTCGAAGAATGCGCGCCCGCGCTCTTCGGACAAGAGTTTATCCCATTCTTGCGCGCACTTTCCAACGAATACTATCGCGTCCACACCCATATCATCCGCGAAATAGAATCCTTGAAAGAACTGCGCGAGACCAATAACTCCCTGCTCACCACCAAGCAAAATGAGACGATGCGCGTACTCACGATCATGGCACTGCTCACCTTCCCACTCGCGCTCCTGGTCGCTATATTCGACATGAACGCCAAGGACAACCCGATCATCGGCCATCCGCACGACTTTTGGATCATTGTCGGCAGCGTACTGATGATCGGCAGTCTGATGCTTCTCTACTTCAAACACAAGAAATGGCTCTGATATGAAACGACTCATGTTTAGAAATGTCCCCCACAAGAAGGAGCCTGCCCGCAGCGGACCGCCGCTCTTTCTCTACAATACGCTCGGCAAGGAACTCCAGCAGTTTGATCTGCCAGATCATGTGAAGACGGTACGCATGTACAACTGCGGACCGACCGTCTATAACGTGCAACAAATCGGTAATTTGAGTATGTTTGTGTTTGCCGATATTTTGCGTCGCACACTTGAGAAAAACGGCTTCCCGGTCAAACAAGTGATCAACATCACCGACTTTGGTCACCTCACCTCCGATGCGGATGAAGGCGAAGACAAAATGACCAAAGGTCTCAAGCGCGAAAAAATGAAAGTCACCATGGAAAACATGGCGCTCCTCGCGGAGCGTTACACACAAATATTCTTTGACGATCTCACCAAGCTCAATATCGACACGACCAAGATCGAATTCCCCCGCGCATCGGCTTATGTACCCGCACAGATCGCCATGATCCGAGCACTTGAAGAAAAAGGCTACGCATACCAGACGGCAAACGGCGTGTATTTCGACACTTCCCTCTTCCCCGCTTATGGAGCACTCGGCGGAATTGATCTCGAGGGATTGCGCGAGGGCGCGCGCGTCGCTGTCGACGAAGATAAACATCGCCCGACCGACTTTATGCTCTGGAAATCCGATCCCAAGATCGGCTGGGACAGTCCGTGGGGCAAGGGTTTCCCGGGCTGGCACATCGAATGCTCGGCAATGATCCGCGCCACTCTGGGCGAACAGATCGACATCCACACCGGCGGCATCGAACACATCCCCGTGCACCACAATAATGAAATAGCGCAGTCCGAAGCCGCGACCGGCAAGAAGCCCTTTTCGCGATTTTGGATCCATCGCGCACATATCCAGATAGAAGGACAAAAGATCTCAAAATCCCTTGGTAATGTGATATATCTCTCCGATGTGATCGAGCGCGGGCTCCACCCACTCGCGCTACGCTACCTATTCCTTGGGGCACACTATCGTACCAATTCTAATTTTTCTTGGGAGGCGCTCGCCGCTTCGCAGACCGCGCTCGCCAAGCTCCTCGCTCTGCGCCTCTCGCTTGCGGGCACTTTGGGTACCGTCACTCCTCCGGGCATCGTATCGATGGCCTGGCAACAAAAATTCATGGAACGCATCAACGACGATCTCGACACACCGGGAGCACTCGCGGTGATATGGGAAATGACCAAAGATACCACGCTCTCAAAAGCCGACCTCCTCGCGACCTTGCTCGACTTCGACCGAGTGCTCGGTCTCGGTCTCATCGAACCCAATGAAGCGGCGCGTACACTGGCCGCCAGTGAGATGCAAGAAGAAGTCTCGATCGATTCCCTTCCCGAAGCGATACAAAAAATGATCACCGAGCGTGAAGAAGCGCGGCAAGAAAAAAGCTGGTCTCGCGCCGACGAACTCCGCAACGAAATAGACGCGGCCGGCTACACCATGGAAGACGGTGTTGGTGGTTTACGGGTTTTCAAAAAGTAATTCAAAGAAATAAGTCCCGAGGGTCGCCTCCCGGAACTTATTAAAATTAATCACGTTCATTTGCTAGGACCCTAGGCCTGTATTCTTTGTCGCAAAGCCTTTCCAAGGCAAGCGCGAGTATCTCCCTACTCGCCTCTGCAGCAAGTACCATGACATCACTTTTACACAATGATCTTTCGATTTTATATTCGTCGGCGAGCCCACGCGCATCCAACACCTTCTTGACGATACGAAAGGCCGGACATTCCAGAGACATGATGTCGTACACTTTTTTATAAGGGTACGGCCCCGCAAGAAGATTGATATACGGTCCTCCCATTTGCAACAACACCGCAATGTTCATCCCACTGATGTTTTCCGGCTCGGGTTTCCCTATTTTTAGGCCGTATACATCGTCACCATCGTAGACAACTGCGATCCCTGTATTGAGGGCTATCTTGGCTTTGGACATAACACATCCCCCCCCTGCAAACTACCCTTCCACGGAAAAGATAGCATCTTCTCTCCTGCACATCAACATCATGTGTTCCCATGTGTTCCCAAAACAACCTTATACTATCTTTACACGGCCGTATGAAAATAGCATATTCAAACAATCCCTAACTCCACAACATGATCAAGCCCCTTTCCAACTCTCTTCCCTGTTTCTCACTGATCTAAACCGAAATGTTTGCGTAGTGGACCGTCGGCTTCCATTTCATCGACGATCATGTACAAGAGATTGTTTCCGATATGCAGATCGGCTTTGAGAAGTGCCACGAAGTCTTCGCAATCGTGCGGGAAGACCCACACACTGCCCTGCAAACCGACAAAGCCCACGGAAAGGATCGTCATCCTGAGTTTCTCACGCGTCCTCCGGTACTTTTCGGGAATATCGAAGATGAGCACACGCCATCGTCCGTCCCATCGCCGGGAATTCTTGAGCAAGGAGTCCTGTAATTCGATCGTGCGCATGGCACGTGTGCCTGCCGGGGTCAAACGCAGGAAACCGTCTTTCGTGCGCGTCAACAATCCTTTCTTGATGAGTCGATTCCTCGCGCGGTTGACCGTCCCCGCATCCTTGGGCCCTGTAGGAAGCATGCCGAGTCTGGCCAGAGCCAGGGGAAGATTCGAGGGCACGGCGGCGAGTGCGAGTAGTCCCGCAAAGGCAACAGCGCTCAACAGAGCACGCTGCAAGTCTCTTTTTTGCGCACGTTTCTTGCCCCGTCGTTCCATGTCTCCCATACTTGATTCGGATGTATGAATGTATAAAAATCGTGTATGCTATTTATACACGGCCGTGTGATTATAGCATATTATTTTGTTTGGATTCTTACGAGAATGAGATTGAAGTGGTAGCCTGTAATACTAACGAACTACGCAATAGGATCGGAGTGGTTGACTACACTATGGTAAGATGGCGCAAACGGCCTGCGGGTGTTTAAGAAATAAAAAGAAAAGAGCCCGCACCGAAGCGTGAGCCCTCCTGTCCTTAGTCCACAAAGAGCCCGAACAGGGATGTCCTGTCTTTGTAGTCGCCCGGCGTATAATAGTCCACCGAGGAACCAACTTTCCACTCCCAAATATAAAGCAGAGTGGGGAACAAAAGAGCCACACACACGATCGCTACCGCAGTGCGTACAAGGCATACGGGGATGCCGTACTCGTAAGCGATGCCAGCGCATACTCCGCCAACAAAGCTGACATTAGGCAGACGTTCAACCATTGTTTTTCTCCTCTATTCAGTGGAACAGCCACCGATCCCATTTCTTCATTACATCGTCCACGCGCTCCTGCTCTTCCCGCAGGGCGCGGAACAGTCTCGCGAGCCTGGCAATCTCCGACGAGTCGGCAAGCGCATAGCGCTTGTTCACCTCTTCGACACTCAGGCTCGTCTGGTCGCCAAGAGACGCATGTGCGGGCGAGACGGCAAAAGCGCTCAGGCACAGGAGCGCGCAAGCAAAAACTGGCTTCAGCATGATCCTACCCTCCCCAATCCTCTAAAAAAACTATAGTCCAGATAGACTACCTTGTCAATACGACAAAATTCACGAGACGGCCAGGGACAACTATCGTGCGTTGAATGGTCTGGTCCGTGAGACGATCGGCGACCGCGCGCTTGGCAGCCGATTCGACCGTATCCTTGTCGGCATCGGCGGCGACCCGCACCTCACCCCTGAGCTTGCCGTTGATCTGGATCATGATCGTAACCGTGTCGGAGACGAGCTTCTTCTTGTCGTACTTGGGCCACGGCTCCAGATGGACCGACTTTTTATTACCTATTTCATGCCAGAGTTCTTCGGTGATATGTGGTGCAAATGGCGCGAGGAGCCGCACGAATGTCGCATACTGCGCGCGGGTGATGCCTTTTGATTCAGCGGTATTCACGAAGATCATCATCTGCGAGATGGCGGTGTTGAATTTCATCTCCGCGCAATCCTCCCCCACCTTCTTGATCGTCTTATGTAACAATCTTTCGACTTCCGCATCTGCTGTCAACTGTTTACTGTCAACTGTTAACTGTCCTAGTCGCCAGACGCGCTCGAGAAATCGGCGCACGCCGACAATCGAATCAGGATTCCATGGGTAGCTACCCGCTTCATTGTACGGACCGATGAATGCGAGATAGAGGCGCACCGTATCAGCTCCCAGCTGGGCCACCACCGCATCCGGGTCGATGACATTGCCTTTTGATTTGCTCATCTTGGCGCCGTCGGGACCGAGGATGAGTCCGCGGTTCATGCGGCGCGTATACGGCTCTTTCTCGCCGACGAGCTTGAGATCATAGAGCGCCTTGTGCCAAAAGCGACTATAGAGCAAGTGCATCGTGGTGTGCTCGGCACCACCCGAGTAGAGATCGATCGGCATCCAGGTCGCCTGCTTTTTCTTGTTGGCGAATTGCTTCTTGTTTTTAGGGTCGGTGTAGCGCAGAAAATACCACGACGAATCGACAAACGTATCAAGGGTATCCGTCTCGCGCATCGCCTTGCCTTTGCACTGGGGGCATTTTACATTGACCCATTTGGTCGCCTTGGCGAGCGGCGATTTGCCATCTCCTGCGGGAAGATAGTCTTTGACCTCGGGAAGCTTGACCGGCAAATCCTTGTCGGGCACCGGGACCGCACCACAATCATCACAGTGAATGATCGGTATCGGCACACCCCAATACCGCTGACGCGATACTCCCCAATCGCGCAGGCGGTAGGTCTTCTTGGCACGGCCAAACTTTTCGGTGATCGATTTTTTGGCTTCTTGATTTGCAAGTCCGTCGTATTGACTAGAACTTACAAGGATGCCTGAACCTGTATATGCGGATTCTTTTCCCATTGCGCGATCCCAAATAAGCTTCATATCCCCAACTGAAAGAAATTTTTCGACTTCATCGCGATTAAGCCAGTGAATATCATGTATATCTTTCTCTTCTTCACTTATTTGTTCTTGCTCACTATCAGTTAATTCAAAGAGTAATCCTTGGAATCGTGCCCAGCGATTTTCTTTTTTTAGGACGTGGTAAAACTGCACATTAACAACCTGACCAAGTTCTTTTATGAATCTGACATTTTTGTATCCAGTTTCTTCAAGAATTTCTCTTTTACCGGCTTCTTCTTTCGATTCACTACCGTCAATGCCACCGGTGACAAAGCCACTCCAGGCTACTTTTTTCCACTTTAGACAAAGATATTTATCTTCTGACCAATGCTTAACTACACAAACAACCGCTTCGCGCCTGTTTAATGGAAGTTCTGCCTTAACTGCATCTTCTCCGTTTTTTGCAGTGAACATTGGTTCAATCACCGCCTTGATCGGCAGATCAAACTTCTTGGCAAATTCAAAATCGCGCTCGTCGTGCGCTGGCACGGCCATGACAACCCCGGTACCATAGCTACCGAGAACATAATCCGCTACAAACACCGGGATCTTCTCTCCGGTGGCGGGATTGATCGCACTAACACCTTCGAGTCTGATACCGCTCTTTTCCTTATTCTCTTGGCGCTCAAGATCGCTTCTTTTCTTCGTCTTTTCGATATATGCTTTTACCTCATCATTATTTTTAAGCATCTGATCTTCGTAAACAGCACGCGTGAGCCATGACTGCTCCGGTGCAAGCACCACATACGTGGCACCATAGAGTGTATCGGGCCGTGTGGTAAACGCTGTGACATGAGCCTTCTTGCCGGTGGGTCCAATACGATCATTAAATATTTGATTCTCGAAATTAAGGAAAAAATCAATTTGGGCCCCCTCACTCCGACCGATCCAATTGCGCTGACTCTCCTTGATCTGCTCCGGCCAATCGAGCTTGGTGAGATCGTCGATGAGGCGGTCGGCGTAGTCGGTGATCTTGAGATTCCACTGAACCATCTGGCGCTGTTCTACTTCGGCGCCGCATCGCTCACAGCGGCCATTGACCACTTGCTCGTTGGCGAGCACGGTCTTGTCGTTGGGGCACCAGTTGGCGGCGGTCTCTTTTTGGTATGCGAGACCTTTTTTGTAAAACTGGAGAAACTGCCACTGTGTCCAACGATAATAATCCGGATCGCACGTGATCACTTCCCTACTCCAATCGAAAGACGCCCCCATCGAGGCGAGCTGACCTTTCATGTGTTTGATATTGGCATACGTCCACGTGCGCGGATTGAGCTTGTTTTTGATCGCGGCATTTTCGGCAGGCAGACCAAAAGCATCAAATCCCATCGGGTACAAGACATTGCGCCCCTGTGCGCGACGGAAGCGCCCGTAGATATCCGGGACCGCAAAAGCATACCAGTGTCCTACATGGAGATTGCCCGAGGGATATGCGAATTCGACGAGCAGATACTCATTTTTCTTGCCGGCGACCTTGTCCTTGACGACATGGGCTTTTTTCTTTTCCCATTCTTTTTGCCACCTTTTCTCTATCTTTTTGTGATCGTACTGCCGCATTGGAATACGATATCACAAATCACCCCTTGAGTGTAATCTTGTAGGTCCGATGAGCGGGGTCTTTTTCTGGATACAAAATGACCTGTCCACCCTCTTGAGTCACCAACATTTCTGAGAAAGTAGCGACTTCAGAATCCAAAAATGATGACATTTTCTCCCAATCAGAATTTTCCTTGCAATGAAAAGACACCTGATTTTCTTGATCCAGAGAAACCCACTCACCCAGTGGGAACGACTCATATTTAATGGAGTTTTGTTCAGCAAAGTCAGCCAGACGACCGTTTACTTTCTCCAAAACAGCTTCTTTGAACAATTCATGTTCCCTTTCTTTCTTTTTTTCATCTTCTATGGTCGCACGGAGCGCATCTCTCTCCATAGCTTCTTGCGGCGTTATGGCCGCTGACTGCTTGCCACTTTCGATTCCCATAATTTAAAGTGTCGGATTCTTTTGCTTGGAAAACGGTGGGTAGCGATCCGGGTCTATCGTACGCTCGAAGCACTTTTCTCCCGCTCCATGGGTCCATGGCTCGGCATTGAGATCGGGGCCTCCTGTCGTCGAGCCGACCGCCATTGGCTTGGCCGGGATCGGACGGGAAATGCCATTGGCGCTGTACTGCTGGGTCTCGGCGTTGAAGTCGGCACAGATCTGGAAGCTGTACATGCCGGTTGCTTGATAGCGGTAGGCCTCGCCTGTCTGCGGGTCGACCGGCACCATGAATCCACTGATCGGATCGACGAGGTCGGCGAGCGTCACCGGCAACATTTCCTTGGACTGCCAGTAATTGACGATCTGGTATTGGATGTTTTGCAAATCACTCACCTTTTGATCATCGTAGCGATAGAGACGCGCCTGCCATGGCGTGCCGACGATGAAGAACCCTGCCACGATCGTGATCACGAGCACCACGCCCGCAGCCCAACCAAGCATCTTGGCTCGAGCAGGATTCTGATCCCAATATCCGCGCAGGTCGGCGAGGAAGTGCATGAACACCCCGCCGGAAACGAGGAGAAGCACCACGACCTTGAGTATGAAGCGTATTGTCACATCGCCATTGAGGAAGTACATGATGAGTGTGATGAGGTCGCCCGCCATAGCCGCTCCGGCAATAAAGAGTGTGAGGAAAAGCGCCCAGCGACGCACCCAGATATCACGACGCGTCACATCCTGCATGATCGTACTGCGGATCACGCGCATGAGCGCGAGGAATACCGGAAAGAGCACGATGATGACCGCCATCTCGTAGCTGATGCTGCCTGAGTATGCATCCCCCGTGTAGTAAGAGAGCCGATCAGGAAAGAGATGGTCGAGATATCCGAATATGAGCGCGATAAACGCAAACACACTCGCATACAAAGCCACCATGGCACCTACCCATAAAAAGAAATCCTTCGGGGTCGTTTTATTTGGTTGCATATATGTACAGTATAGTACAAAAGTCTCCTGTGTTCATCATGAAGGGTGCGCCCGGCGGATTTCGTCGCGACCGCTTTATAGGACCGAATACTTAGGACCCCTACATGTTCTTCGTATGAACAAGCGCCACCAAACTGATACCAATCGGGAGTCGAATGAACCTCATCAAGAAGACTTCGACCCTGATAATGCGGTAAAGGAGGGCGTCGACTATGGGAGACAGGCGTAACGAGCCGTCGCCTGCACTGCCAAACAACCGCACCAACGCCGCCGGGACAAAAAGTAACATATTCCAATAACTCATGTACTCGACCGTATATCCAGCTTCTTCAAGCACCCTACGTAAAGAGGAATGCGTATAGCGTCTGAAGTGATGGTGCGATGTGTCGTGTACGCTCCACAAAAATGGCATCGCTGGTACGGTGAGTATAATTTTGCCTGATTTGGAAAAAGATTCTCGCATTTGTATGAGAGATGCACGATCATCGGGAAGGTGCTCAAGCACATCAAAAAGAGCGATGAGATCATATGATTGCCCCAGCGCGCTCTCAACATCATTGTATAGTTCCAAATACCCTCTTTGCCGCGCAGATGCGTATGCTCGTGGATCGGTCTCAAAGGCAAAGACCTGACCGTAGGGAGCGAGTTCCGCACACATACCGCCGAAACCTGCCCCATAATCAAGTACCATCATCCCCTTCTGCCCCACACGACCAAGCACGGCACGAATAGCTCCAGCGCGACCGCGATACCACCATGACCTTTCTATACTCCGCAAAAGCTCGAAGGATTCTTTTTCCATATCAAACCGTGAACTTTCTAGCTGAACGACGTATTCTTGTCATGGCAAGCACCGCTTCCCACCCATCAGATACTATACGGAGCTTACTCTTGTGTCCTGCAAAGCGATGCTCTTCCCAGTGCACAGGTATTTCTTGTATAACAAGACCTGTAAGTTCGGCGCGATATAAAAATTCTATGTCCATGAACCATCCCGTTTCTGTGCATTGCGTAAGTATCTTTCGACCTCGCGCATTCATCATCTTAAATCCGCATTGACTGTCTGCGACTCGAATACCGAGTATCACACGGCGCAGAATATTGAATAATCGCGACGAGAACGTACGTAGAAAATTCCTTTGCACAAGCCTCGTATTGATCAGTCGCGAACCGACAACAATGTCGGCATCACCATGTTCGATATGACGGACAAATACCTCAATCTCTTGCGGATCGACGGAGAGATCCGCGTCGATAAAACCGAATATTTCCGCGTTTGACATCTGAGTCACTGCGACAATCGCCGCTCCCTTACCCCGCTGAGGAACAGCGAGGATATGCGTTTGCGGTAACAGGAGTGCTTCCACAATGTCGATCGTACCGTCTGTGGAACCATTGTCCGCAAGGATAATCCGCCATTCAAGAGATGTACTCTGTAGTGTTTTCTCTATCGTGCATATCGATTCTGCGATGATATCTGCTTCGTTGTAGGTCGGTATACAGAGGTCGAGCATAATCGATTAGCGCTGTTTTTCTATAAAATCCAACTCGTTCTGTGCATAGGGAGTGTAGTTGATCTTGAGCGAGTATTGCAAAGCGTCTACAGCTTGAGACGTAAAACCATTCTTGAAGTAAGAAACCCCGAGATTATAGAGTGCATCCCTGTATAGGATCCTCAAAGGATATTCCATCGTTTTGTCATAAGTGTCCGAGAAAACACCTCTCAGTTGATAATTGTTCCAGATATCGATATTTTTTGCCAAAATCATCTTACTATCGTCACCTTTAGCTGTAATTTTATTCACGACACCGATCGGGGTGATAGTAAAGTCATCTGCAAGAGTCCTGTTGTCGGGCAATTTGTTGTTGGCAAACATTGCATACATATCTCGCTTGTCGAGATTATTCTGCACTATTTCCTCTATTCTTAAACTATTTTTTCTTAGATAGTCTCCTTGTATTGTAAGCAATCCGGTACTGAATGTATCGGGATATTTCCATATGAGATCCTTCACATACCAATCAAATCCCAACTGATCTGATATCACGGCGATCACATCGGTCCGATAACGTTCGCTCTGTAGATACGTGATAGCCCCGTGGGGCGCATCGAGTGTAGTAAAAAGGATCGAGTTTGGTCCGACCGTCTCCAAAATGTTCTGGGCAATATCGGATACGATGAAGTTTGCGCGCAGATTATTTCGAGCGTAGTTTGTCCGAAGCTCAATAAATATAAGGAGTATCAAAAACGCCACGAGAAACCATTTGGCATTACGAACGCGCCCTAAGGCAGTGACACTATAGGCAATGCCGATTGCTACTGTCAGGTGCACGATAAAGAGATAGCGATACAGGAAACCGATATCCCCCTCATTGCCATAGGAGAACATGATGACAATATTGGAGAGACTTGCCAATACTAGCGCAGAGCATAGCGGTTTATTTTCCTTGTAGAAATATATGAGTCCCCCTATACCAATCATAAAGAGAATCGCCCCAAGCTCCGAGAAAATCACACCTCCCATCTGCTTGAAAAAAAGAGCTATGCCGGTCCAATCTCGTGCAATCATTTTATATACGTACTGTCTCTGGGTAATGTAATACAGGAATCCCATCAACCCACCAGTATCTCCCCATGAGGTGGTCATGTGCCTCGCATTCGCAATCGGTATATAGATGTACTGCACAAAAGGTAAGAAAAATAGCAATGCCGCTTTGCCGAGCACCGTTACATGCGTCCTTAGATAGTCTCTCTTTTGCCAAAGCATGATGAGCAAGGGCCAGATCATGGTCAACACGAGAAGATGCGTACCAAAAGAAATACCCCACACAAGTACATACCAATACAAATAGCGGATATGTTTGTCCTTCTGCCATCGAACGAAGATAAAAGCGAGAAGGATCACGAACAGCAGCGCAAGCGGATATATTCTTGCCTGACCGGCATTGCGCCAAATCGAAAATCCCAGACCAAAAGTTGATGACGCCAAAAAAGCCGCCACAGTGGACAACTCCATCTCAAGAATCAGTACATAGAGCAGGGCGACCGAAAGAGCAGTGAGCAGTGCAGAATAGATATTGAGACGAAAGGCAAATTCACCAAACGGAAATACAAATGTGAACAGTTTTGCCGAGAGTACATAGAGAGGAAAACCGGTACTGTGAGCCAGACCGAGTGTATGGACCGCGGTTGTCATTTCCCCACTATCTCCATCAAACACCCCGCGAGGCGCGGTGTAAATATATAAGGATATGAATAGTATAAACAGCGCAAGAGCGATTAGATATTTTCTATTGAAGAATCTGACATTGGCAACCTTGAGAGTATCAACCAAAAAACCTGCAGGATTCATATATCGGTCGTTATCAATTCACCTGAATACTCAATGACTGTGTCGAGCTGGCATTATTAGAGTCGAGAACCTTAACGGTGAAGTTTACGGTTCCGGCAATAGTGGGGATACCGGAGATTACACCAGTCCCAGAATCAAACGATAATCCTGTGGGCAAAGTACCTGAAATAATGCTCCACACAAACGGTGCAGTACCGCCGGCGGCATGGACAGAGCGAGAGTACTTTTTATCTACTTTTCCATTGGGGAGGTTCGTTGTGGTGATATGGAGAGCCGGATGGACTTGGATCGTGAGTGATTGGTTGGCTGATATGTTATAAATATCAGTTACCTGAACAGTGAAGGTATAGGTACCCGTAGTCGTTGGGACACCCACGATAGTGCCCTCAGAATTAAGTGCCAGACCTGCGGGCAAGGATCCGCTCAGTAAGCTCCATGTAAGGGGCGCAGTGCCTCCTGTTGCCTGCAGAGACTGCGAATATACGGCATTAGCCGTCGCGTCTGGTACGAAGCTGGTAGTGATGATCGGTGCAGAATTCACTACAATAGACAACACCTGATTCGCTGAAGAGTTGTTGGCATCCGTAACATGGGCGGTAAAGTTAAAAACTCCTGTGGCCGTTGGAATGCCAGACAAGACACCAGTCTCACTCAAAGTGAGACCAGGTGGCAGACTACCACTCAGGAGACCCCATGTGAGCGGTACGGTACCGCCAGTGGCTGTGAGTATTTGCGAATAAGCGGCATTTATCGTCGCGTCGGTAGGATTGGAGATTGTGGTAATGGTAACGGATGGATTAACCGCTATGGATAATGACTTTGAATCAGAAACGCCGTTGTTATCAACCACTTGCACTGTAAGTAGCTGATTCCCTCCAGTCGTCGGCGTACCGAATATTTCACCAGTATAACTATTGAGACTTAATCCGTCAGGTAGGATGCCGGATGTGACGGACCAAATAAACGGAAAAGAGCCGTCTGACACTTCAAGTGCCTGGGAATAGGCCGCATTTATGGTGCCTACTGCTAGACTCGTAGTCGTGACAGCCGGGGCTTGGTTTACCATCAAGGATAATGTCTGGGTGGCAAAAGCCGAGTTTGCGTCAGTAGCTTGTACGGTAAAATTAAAAGAACCAGTCTCGCCTGGCACACCCGATAGGATGCCAGAGCTACTCAAGGTTAGCCCTGAAGGTAGACTGCCTGCAGGTAAGCTCCAAGTAAGAGGAGTGGTGCCACCGGCAACCTCTAGGGTCTGTGAGTAATTGCCTGTTATAGTGGCGTCAGGAATTGAAGCAGTAATAATTTCTGGCGCCGGATTTACGACAAGAGTTAAATCCTGGATTGCTGTTTGTGAATTTGTATCGGTAACTTGAACAGTAAAATCATAATTTCCAGCAATGCTTGGTACTCCGGATATTTCACCATTTGATCCATTGAGGCTGAGGCCTGCGGGCAGACTTCCTGAGGCGATTGTCCAAACATACGGAGCAGATCCGTCTGTAACATGGAGCGAGTGATTGTACCCAACTCCTATCGTGGCCTCACTCAGCGAAGTGGTGGTAATGGCCGGCGGCGAAACGACCGTTGATGTTACCGTGAATGAGAATTGGACTGTGGCTCCCAAGGCTGCATAAGAACCAAAAAGACAATCCTGTTCTGTGACAAACTCCGGACATTGCCTATCCAATACATCGTATGCTCCAGGTGTTAAACGCACATCGGAACCCCAATATACATTAGCCGTACTGAAAACTTCTCCAGTACACCCAAGATTAACCTCCTCAGAAGGAGTGTTGTCTCCGGTATCTGTTCGATAGATGGTTGCTAGTGCAATGGGACTTCCGTAGGTCGCACAGTCACTATTAACGGCCCTTCCCGAGTTTCGCATATAGATCGGACCGTTAGTGCTTGTATAAAGGTTACCCGTAGGCGGCGAGACAAGAACCACTTCTCCACTTGTGGACGGATCAATATCCAATGTGACTTCTTGGGTATCTGACGCCACGTCGTTGTCGGTGACTTGCACAGTAAAGTGGTATGTTCCTGCGGTAGTCGGGGTTCCTGACACCAAACCATTAGAAGGGTCGAGTGATAGTCCATCGGGAAAACTACCGGAGATAATACTCCATATTAATGGCAAACTACCACCCGAGACACGGACCGTGTCGTAAACAGAGCCATAAATAGAATGGTAAGCAATATCAACTTGACCAGGATGAAGTGTGGGGGTGATGATGACAGGGGGTACGTAGTCAATAACCAGAACGAGTGCTTGTGTAGCTGTAGCTCCATTGGCGTCAGTGAGTTGGACCGTAAAGGTTGAGGTCCCAACCTGAGTTGGAATTCCCGCCACTACACCCCCAGTAAGCTGCATTCCAGGTGGCAGTGACCCGGAAATAACACTCCATGTAACAGGTAGTGTGCCGCCAGATTTCTGCAGAGTCTGGTAATACAACGTATTAACGTGCCCTCCGACAAGACTGGTGCTAGTAATAACTGGCGTGGAATTAACCAAAAGAGAGAACGAATGCGTGTCAACCGCCGCATTGCTGTCTATCACCTGAACCGTAAAATCGGAAGTCCCTGTCACTGTCGGAGTACCTGAAATGACCCCCGTTGAAGTATTTAAAGACAGTCCGTCAGGTAATGATCCGGAAGCAATACTCCAGGTGAATGGCGCAAGGCCTCCGGTCACTCCGATAGCCCTTGAATAAGTAGTGTCAATCGTTGCATTCACAAGATTTGGAGAAATTACCGGAGCTGCTGTAGCAACAGTGAACGAGAATTGGACGGTGGCTCCCTGTGCTGCAAGACACATACTTTCTGTGAATGATTCTGGGCATTGCATATCCAGCACATCGTATGTTCCCGGTATTGATCGCACGTCAGTGCCTGAATAGACATTCGCTGTACTGAAAGTGTCACCCGTGCATCCACCGGGTACGAGATTAACTGCTTCAATGGGTGTATTATCTCCAGTGTCTGTCCGATAAATAGTGGCTACTTGAGAATTGGAACACCCGTTACTGACAGCTTGCGCTGAATTCCGCATATAGATTGGGCCATCAGTAGATGTGTAGATATTACCGGCTGGCGGAGATACAAGCTCAATATCTCCGATTGCTGCGTTGGCTACGCGAACAGAGGACAGACTTACAAAAAAGACCATTGCGATAACAAGGAAAGTCGAAAAATTATGCCTCTTCATATAAAATATGTTTATATTAAAATTTCTACTCCAACACCATTATTATATATCATCGGACCAAAAAAGACGCTATGAAGCGCGGTATGCTAGGGAGTGGATTATAATACCGATATATGACCAAAAAAGACCGTCCGGAAATGTTTCGTTATATCAAGCAAAACTTTATGATCGTCTTGGGGCTCGTCCTCATCTGGCGCGGCATCTGGCACCTGCTCGATGCGGTAGATATCTACCTCCTCGGCGGCAACCCATTCATCACGACCGTACTCGGAATCTTCGTCGGCTTCGCACTCCTCTATATCCCCGATCACGACCTCAAAGAGATCGAGCAACTTTAAGTAGACCTCAAAAAGACGGTTTGACTTCCTGCATATAAAATGTCATATTTCACGGAGAAATCGCGCGGAGGAAATCATGAGTTTAACAAATGACCTGATCGATACCGTGGCTTATAAAAATGCCACCACTGCGACCGAGCCTGATGTCTTGGCAAAGCTGGCGAACCACGATGAACATTGGGTGCGCGTGCGGGTCGCCAATAATCGACACACTCCGCCGGCAATCCTACAAAAACTGGCGGACGACCTCCATCCAACGGTGCGTGCAAATACTGCCTGCAGAAAAGATTTGCCGTTGGACGTGATCCTTGCGATCGAAGCACGCGCGCAGCCGCTCGGAGATGCAGGATTGATAGACACAATACAGGCTTCCCTCGCCTCTCGAAGCGACTGTCCTGAAGCGCATCTTTGGCGCGTCTTTGCGACTCAACGCTTCGCCGTGCTCATAGCATTGGTCCACAATCCAAACACTCCTCAATCACTGGGTGAAGCGCTTGCACAGAGCCAAAAAAGGAGAAGGTCCGACGAAGCAAAAGAAGTAAAGGAAATGGCCATGAAAAAGTGGCCTACAAATCAACCGCCCGGATAGGGCGGTTTTTTTAAAGAGTCAATAATTTTGAAATTCCAGTTGCATTAACTATGGAAGAATTCCATTACGTCCCCGTCCTCTACAACATATTCCTTTCCTTCAGATCGCAGTTGCCCTTGCTCACGTGCCTTCGCAAATGAACCTGCTTCAAGAAGCTTGTCCCACTGAATGACGTTGGCGCGGATAAACTTGTCGCGAAAATCTGTGTGGATGGCGGCGCCGGCGATGGGAGCGGTGTCACCGCGATGAATCGTCCATGCACGCGTCTCCACCTCCCCGGTCGTAAAGAACGAGATCAGATTGAGCAGCTCGTAGCCGGCGCGGATGAGCGCATCGATACCATTGTCCTGCACGCCGAGCTCGC
The DNA here is from genome assembly GCA_016214605.1 of Candidatus Kaiserbacteria bacterium. Classification (GTDB taxonomy): domain Bacteria; phylum Patescibacteriota; class Minisyncoccia; order Phycocordibacterales; family UBA2100; genus UBA10103. The sequence continues at coordinate 12,496 of JACROD010000012.1, read as the reverse complement.
GGCGGAATTCGGCGCGCTCGTCATCGTGCACATCGGAGAGTTCTTGCTCGACGCCCGCATCCACCGTGACCCACTGTGCACCCGATGACGCGAGGAAATCCTGCAGGGCGTGCCAGCGATCGCCTTTTTCGGCATCGACATTTACCGCGCCGCTTTTGCGATTGAGTATATAAAGAAGCGGCTTCATGGTGAGCAGATGCATGGAGCGGATCGCGAGCGATTCTTTTTCTCCGAGCGATACGGTGCGTGCGGCCTTGCCTGCGTGAAGTGTCGGGAGGACCTTCTTGAGCGCTTCGAGCTCGATCGCGAGGTCTTTGTCTCCCCCTTTCACATCGCGCTCCAGTCGCGCGATACGCTTCTCGACCGTGTCGAGGTCGGCGAGCACGAGTTCGAGATTGATCACCTCGATATCGCGCGCAGGATCTACCTCGCCCGCGACGTGATGCACGTCTTCGTCGTCAAACATGCGCACGACCTGCGCGATCGCATCCACTTCGCGGATGTGCGTGAGGAATTGATTACCCAGACCCTCGCCTTGCGAAGCGCCTTTGACCAGACCGGCAATATCGACGAATTCGACGATCGCCGGGACGATCTTTTGGGTATGACTAAACTCTGAGAGACGATCAAGGCGGACATCGGGCACGGCGACCACGCCGACCGACGGGTCGATGGTGCAAAAGGGGTAATTCTCTGCAGGAACCCCTTTTTTGGTGAGTGCATTAAAAAGCGTGGATTTCCCCACGTTTGGCAGACCGACGATACCGATAGAAAGTCCCATACAATATGTAAGTGTCCCCTACTATCACCCATTTTGCACAAAAATTCAAGCCTCCCTATTTCAAAAAACTACAGCGCATGAATACCGACGCTATACGAACTTTCGTATCGGATCCGGGATAAAAAGATCGCGATGATTTTTCACCACGCTCCGTGCGGCCCGGCACGCGCAGTCCCTGTTCCCTCCTCTAGGATGACGTGTTATCTTTTGCCGATAGTATCGACCAGGTCCAACATCATGCGAAGCATGTCCTCTATTTTTTGAATCTCCTGAAGAGCGTTCCATGCAGGAGCCGAGCTTGCAATGAGGCTCGCGGACACGCCGCCGGAAGGCATCGCCGAGGCAATAGGTGCCGATCCCGTGTGGCGAATGGTCAGATCACGAAAACCATAGCCACTGTTTGCTTGGATAGCGGCGCGACCGGCCGCCACGTGCGTTGTCTTGAATCGTGCAAATTCGATACCGTTGAATCGCACATATACATCGGATCCTTGAACGCCAAAGGTGAAGTGGTGTCCATCGGTGAGCTTTTTGACATACCCTGTCGGGGTCGTGCTTGCCAGGTTTGAATTTCGGTAGAGTACCGTGTACGTTCCATTCTGCGCCCATCGGAACCCGATGCCGTCGATGTAACCCTTAACGACGCCGACTTCAAGGGAGCCGCCACTGCCGACCTCGCCGTTGTGATAGAAATACAGCGCATCACCCGTGTCGGTCAGGCGCAGGTACACGATGCCGTTGCGCGACCATGTATCAACCTCCATGTCTTGCGAGCAGTATTTCGAGCGTGCGATGAGGTATCGGTAATCATTCCCTCTCATATATTTGGTAAAAATGGATTCCCAGTACTTGGACGCAAAGATGATTCCGGCAGGATTTTCAAAATACGCCGAAAGCGAACTGGTCGCATAGCTGCCCAGCGGCAGTAGCGAGACGGGCACGCCGTATTCTGCGACTGGCGCGATCGTTGTGCTCCCGCACACAACGCCCGCTACCGGAGAGGCATTGGCAACATGTACGCTTACGGTGCTGCTCGCTTGCTGTCCCAGTGCATTGCGCGCGATTGCCGTAAGCGTATGGATACCATTGGTCGAACTTGCGGTATTCCACCCGGCGCTGTATGGCGCCATGGTATCTTCGGAGCCAAGATTCGCACCATCGAGCCAAAACTGCACTCCTTGCAGATTGGCGCCGGTCGTTGACGCCGCTACAGTAATGGCACCCGATACGTTGCTATTGGATGGTATGGTGATGGTGATCTTGGGCGCTTTACTCGCCAGGTACTCCGCATTTGTCATGCAGTTTTCTTTCTTTGTTGTTTTGTCGAAGAGAATGATCAGGTCCGCTATGCAATTCCGGGCAACCCCATCTTTAAAGAGCATAATGTTCCCTTTGGGGAAGAGGGCCGGATTGACGGTACCTACTACGCGCAATCCGTCGACAATAGTGCTCGTACCTTGCGAGATCACCCCCACCGGCGTATTGATGGTGCTCGGCGACTTCCAATTCGGCCCTTCGATATAGCCGCCCTGGACAGTGACATTGGGAGCCCAGTTCCCTATAGCGATCGCATTGAGGCCATTATTGTTGGTATTGATCGGACCCTCTACGATGAAGTGTGGGTTGATGATCTTGCCACCCGCAGCGTTGCGTTTGTCGCGCTGCTCGACCGGAAGCGCATTGTCCATGTTGGTATTGATATTCATGATGTACCCGTTCGACGAGAACGAAGGAGACTGACGCATCGGCTGGATCACCGTCTCGGGATCCTGATAGAGGAAATTGCCGGATGAATTCACCTCGAAGGTGGCATTGATGCCCTTGGGGCGGATGAACTGCACGCCGTTGCCTTTGACGATTGAGAACCCCGCAATAAGCCAGTCGCTTTTCACGATGCAATCGACGCACCCGCCACCAACCGCATCACTCCACAAGAATTGCCACTGAATATAGTTCTGCAAAGGATCGGTCTGCGTGTTTTCAACGCGATGCGCCCAGCAACCATAGCAATAGCTGGCACCAACCGCGTCCTGCCATACATTGTCTACCTTGACGTCCTGCACAATGAGATTACTCCCGTACATCAAGATGCCGAAGGGCCAGCCCATCCCTTGCGGAATCACTGTTTCGGTGACGACACCAGGGCTTGTATATGACACTTCAAGCCCCGATGGACCATATCCCCACGGAATGATCGTGGTGGGCCAGGCGATACCGAATCCGTTCAAGCCCGTATTGCCGACGAGACGTAGATCGCGCACCATGTTGTTTGAGCCGTTGAGCCAAATCGAAGCCGAGGGCACGCCTTTGGGGCTAAAGAGCATCGTAGTACTTGATCCTTGTCCGTATAGGACATTATTCGATCGCTGCCCGCCGGTGATGATGGCACCGCCGACCGCATACGAGCCAGCGGGGAGGACTGTTCGCATATTGAGAGGAACAAGTGCGGTCAGGTCTCCCGGGACGCCGCCAAACTTGTACCAGTTGTCCGTACCGACGAGAAAATTGAGTATCGGAGCGACATCAAGGTAGACATTCGCACCCGAGACGGAGACAGTAGCGGATTTGTCGAGGGTAAGTGTGGCGCCGTTGTTGGCTACAGCCGTGACACGCGCCTGTAGTGCACGTGGGATTGCCTTGGCGGAATAATAATTTTTGGCGGCCCGATCAAGCCCCCATGCGGGCGTCCCGGCCGTGTACCATGAGTAAGCACTTCCCCACGAAGATGTGGCTGTGGCGAATTTATATACATCTCCGGTATCTTCGCGCCAGGCATACAATCCATCGATCTGCGACGTATCCGCCTGCATCGTGGTGAGGTCCGGGTAGGATTTCGCAGGCCACGTGCCGCCGACTCCCTTGGTACCGCGCATGCCGGCGCCCGGCTCTTTGCCGATCTCCACGATCACAAAGTCGCCGACGGTAAAGGATGTCGGGCCCGCGAGCGTGAGTGTGTTGCTGCCGGCACTGATGGAACCGGTCGTTTGGATGGAGCGGAAGCCGAAGTCGCGCGGATCGTAGATGCCGGCTACCAGATCGCTTAGGAACGTTTTATTGGAGAAGTTACGGACCGTCGTGGAGCGGACGCCATATCCCGCCGGCGTCTTGATAGCCATGCGACCCGGTGCCATGTGATGAAAATCTTTGATGCGCATAAACTCGACGCCGTTGAACTTCGCATACATGTCGAATCCTTCGACACCGAAGATAAATCGCTGCGCATCGGTCGCTGTCTTTGAATATCCGGGGATCGTTCCAACCATGTTGTCGTTGGAGTAGAGGTACCGACTGTAGCCGGGATAGTACTGCGTTTCGGTCGTGCTTGTCGCGATTCCGACGATAAGCGTTCCGTTGGTCGTGTTTGGATTGATATCAAAAAATACACCTCTTCCGTCAGGCGTAAGGCGCAGGTACACGCGACCAGCGCGGATCCACGTCTCGACCTCCTCATCGCGTGAGCAATATTTGGAAGCGAGCACGAATTGTGCCTGATTAGTCGGAACGAGATACTTGGTCGATGAGGCCGTCCAATACGTATTGGCACCGACTGATCCGGCGGCATTGGTGAAATCTGTTGAGAGCGAATTGGCGGCATACCCACCCAACGGAAGTGAAGGAACATTGATAGAATATTCTGATTTTGGTGCGGTCTGGCCTGTGACACAGTCGGCACCGGGACTGAGTGTCGCAGCGAGAGCAAGCTGCGGGAGGTATACAAATGCGACACCAAATAAAAGGGCGGCAGGATACCTTAGGCGTGGCATAGGCATGTGACAAATATAATTACAGTAATGTCTCTTCATTATATATGATATTTGCTGGTGGATATGACTCCTTGATCGCATGTGGATAAAAAGAGAACGCGCAGCCTCTCGACTACGCGTTCTCTTCTTTAACTACGCAATGATTATTCGGCAGTCGCGGCCTCAGCGGCCGGGGCCTCGTCTTCTGCCGGTGCGGCCTCTTCGGTCTTGGCCTCTTCAGCAGGCTCTTCTTCGTGGCCGGTGACCGATACGACGAATTCTTCGGGGTCGGTGATGAGGGTGGCGCTCGGTGGGAGCTTGATCTGTGCGGCAGTGAGGTGATCACCGATCTCGGTGAGAGATGAGATGTCTACCTCAAGGCTGTGCGGGAGCTCAGCCGGAGCGACCTCGATCTCGATCTCGTGGAGGGCTTTGTTGAGGGAGTGGCCCGCCTTCTCAGCCGGAGCCTCACCGACGAACTCGAGCGGGACGGAGATCTCGATCTTCTTGCCCTTTTCGAGAACCAAGAAATCCACATGCATAAGCTTACCTGTAACGGGATGCACCTGGGCATCGTGGATCAGGGTCTCCTTATCGTCCTTGAGGCCCTTAAGCGTGATCACGGTCGTCTCGCCTGCATCGCGCCAGACCCCCTCCAGGACCCCGGCATTGAGCGAGATAGACTGGGCGGGCTCATTGTGGCCATACATAACAGCTGGCACGATACCTCGCGCGCGCAATTCGTCCGGAGTTTCCTTCGGATCACGTACCTGTACTTCAAGTGCTAACATGGGCGAAAGTATACGGGATTTGAGCAAAAATGCAACAATCTGCTCTATTCTTGTATTCCCGCAAAAAGACGGAGGTATTTGGTAGTCATGTCTTGGACAGCCTTTGTCCCCTCTGCGAGGAATTTGTAGGGGGCTATTTCATCGGCATTTGCCGCCAGAGCTGCCTCTATCCCCTTGCGGTATGCGACACGAATATCAGTATTGATATGAATGATCGAGCAACCCGCCTTGGCCGCTGCTATAATGTCGGCATCTGACGACCCCGATCCCCCATGGAGCACGAGCGGGACGCCGGCGGCCTCGCGCAATACCTCGATGCGGGCGATGTCGATCTTGGGCTCGCCACCGCCTTTGAGCCTGCCATGCATGGTGCCGACCGCCGGAGCGAGCATATCTACCGAAGTCTCGCGGACAAATTGTGAAGCCTCTTCGGCGGTCGTCAGGTCTTTGTCCATGTCTTCGGGCGGGACATCGAGAAGCTTGCTCGAGGTGCCAATGCGGCCGACCTCGGCTTCCACCAAAGTGCCCTTGCCTTTTGTGCGCGCATACTCGACGACCTCGCGGGTCTGTTTGATATTGTCTTCAAATGAGAGATGGCTGCCGTCGAAAATGACCGCGTCGAATCCGGCGTCGACGGCTTCCTTGATACCATCTATAGAATAGGTGTGGTCGGCATTGAGGTATACCTGTTTGCCATCGGCGCGAGCCGCGGCGACCAAAACCGCGATATTGTGCACACCAAAGAATGTACGCTCTCCTTCGGAGACGCCGATGATGACGGGGAGATTGAGGCTTCCCGCCGCCGCGACCACGGCGTTGAATTGGTTGGAATCCGATACATTAAAGTGGCCGATCGCGATCCGACTATCATGCGCGGCTTCTATGGCTTCTTTGAGAGTTTGCATGAGAAAAGTATAGCACGGACAAAACGCGGGGGAATGTTTTTTGTCGTCTTTTTTGCCGTCTTCGCAGCTGGACCAATTTTCCTTAGAGGTAATCCTCTTAGGAAAATGGAAATGCCCTTGTGGTGCGACGGCGGCAAGACCGAGCGCTGGACCAGCAGGTCCAGATAGCGCTTGCCATATGCAACACGACTTTGTGGCGCTTGGGGACATCGTCACGTTAATTCAAAGTCAACCGTCTCAATGAGACCAGCTCAGATTCTACCTCCGTGAACAGCGATGATCCGATTAATTTTTGACCATAACAGTGATAGTGGGCGAGGTGCCTATATACCCTCTCCAATCAGAACCGACAACCTTGACCACATGCAGACCATTGGTAGTGGTGGTTGTGTCCCATTTTAGTTTATAGGATAGAGCAGAAGACGTTGCCGTCCCAAGCGACGTACTGCCATCGATGTAGTATTGTGCTCTGACCGCCGGCGGAGTAATCCCGGTTGAAGATGCAGTTAGTGTGACTATCCCTGAAACAGTGGAGCTCGCGGCAGGCGTCAATATAGACATGATCGGATAATTATAGACACAATGAGTGATTGGCGCCGACGTGCTTGTATTACCGGCGGCATCCCGCGCAATTGCCGTGATGGCATACTTCACACCTTTCCCGTCCGGTCCCGGCGCATCTTGTAGCAGAGTCGTGTTCAAACTCATAAGATACGGTGCTTTGGCGATCGGCGATCCATAATTAGCCCCGTCAAGCTGGAACTGCACGCTCGTCACGCCGACGTTGTCGTCCGCCGCCGCGACGATAGCATTTTCGGATCCCCTCCAACACGGCCATGATGCCGGTTTGGGCGACGTGATGCGCACCGACGGCGGTTTAGTGTCTGATCCGATAGGACTATTCGATATCGAACTCCCAAGTCCCCCCGCGTTTGTGATGGCCGTTTGCATTCCGATGGATGGGTGCATCGCATCGGAGTCAAGCAATGTAATCGCCGTAGAACCGCTTCCCGGCTTCGCAAGATAGATGCTGCCAGCCGGCCGCGCCACGACAGATACCGTACCAAGATCGGGTATCGCGATACTCACCGTGCGCGCATCGCCGCTCTGCGCCCACGCGACGACGAGCCAGATGTTCGCGCCGCGGTGCCTGCGCGCGACGACTCGCGCACCGGCATCACCCGTCGGGAATTCGTACGCCGGAAACGCGAACGTCGTCGGTTGTATGGCGGGGCCGGGCAGAAGATCACTGACGTGCACCAATGGCTCTAGCCAGCTGAATGCCGCATGCACTTGGGAGAGTGCCATCATTTGCACGAGCCAATCCGGATATGCGCCCCCCTGCCACTTCGTACCGAAGGCATCCGCGGGATACGAGAAGTAGCCCGCGATGCCGCCCATCATGCCGGCACCATAAGCCATCTTGAGGAAACCGATGTAACGATCGTTGGGTAGAACCGCCGAGTCAAAACCGTAGTTAGCAACCCAATTGTACGACAGATAATCGCCGTACGCGAATTCCAATCCCTTGGACTTAAGCATCTGCGAGAGCAGGTCGTTCGGATCCACAGTGTACCCTTTATTGAATATAGCTGTGTAATATTGATTTGACGGCATATCGGACACGGCACGCATCCATGGATATCCCCAGTAAGAATCGACAAGCTCTTGTGATGCGCGATCGGCATTCCAAAGCGAGTACAACGGTCCGCCTGTCGGATAGTAGACATAGAGTATTCTGTTGGGCACGGCCGCGCGGATGGAATCGGAAATAATGTTCTCTTGATGGGCTTTCCGTTCGGAGATGTAGTAGGCCCACGGCACAGGACCGTAATCGCGGTATGTCCACGGTGCGATAGCACGAGCCGCCACGACGGCCGGATCCTGCTCATATTGAGCATTATAAAGACCCGGATTCGCCAAGCTTGGGCTGTCCTCACCCCCGTTGAGGACGATGGAGACGGGCACTTTTGCCACCAATCCCTTGAGCGAATTGGCCCGCATCTGTCCTGCCTGTTTGAAGTACGAATCGGGAGCGAGCGGACTAAAAATATTCGCACCTTTGATTGGCTCCTTGATGAGATTTCCTGCACTATCGTGAATATAGCCTATTGCAGGGTCCAATGCCGGATAGCCACGCCACACAAGCGCCGACATCGGATACCGTTTCGGATCGGATTTTGTGAGAGCGACCAGCCTCGATTGCAGACTCGCCGGGGATTGGAGCGCGTTTATGCTCGAGGTTGTCGCCATGCCGAAGTCAAGTGCATACCCCCACTCCTCGGCGAGTTCTTTTTGAAGGTCGTAATTGAGCTGCCACCCCCATCGTGTGAGAGGCGGCAGAGTGTGATCCGCTTTGAATACCGGTAGCGTATCCTGGTGTAGCTTGGCGGCAAGCTGTTGAGCGGATGTCAACGAAGTAGCGACCGACAGTGTCGTTTTTGAGACGCCGGCCGACTTGGCTGATATATTGCCTGCATTGTCGTATGCGGCGACGGCATACGTATAGGTAGTGGAAGCCGTAAGGTCGGTGTTTTGGAACGATGTGTTGGTCGTGGTGCCGATCTGAACAGTATTGCGATACACCTTGTACCCTGCAAGCCCCGAACCGCCAGTATCGGCGGAAGAAGACCATGAGAGATTGATTTGGGTTTGCGAGATGACGGTCGCCGAGAGAGACGAGGGGACGGCTGGCGGGATCATGTCGACGGCAGCGTTTGAGATCGTCACGGCGCGCGTACTCGTCGCTCTGTTCCCCGCCGCATCGCGTGCTACAGCGGCAAGCGTGTGCGCGCCATTGGTCGTTGATGCGGTGTTCCATGATATTGAATATGGTGATGTTGTGTCTTCGGCGTTGAGATTTGCACCGTCAAGTTTGAATTGGACGCCGAGGATAGCGTTCGTGCTTGAAGCTACCGCCGTAAGTGTGACCGTACCACTCACCGTGCTCGTGGCTGGTGCGGTAAACGAAATAGCAAGAGGGTTGGGAGTCGTCGATGGTGTTGTGGGATTTTGTCCCTGCTGTGCCAGTGCCGCAAGACCTGGCGGGATTGCGATCGGCGTGCCGCCGAGGGCGACGATCTGCTTTTGGAGCTCGAGGACTTTGGCGACGAGCTGGAAGATGAGGGTGGTGCGTTCTTGCTGTGTGAGAGCGGATGCGGAGAACGGGAAGATGAACAGGACGGAAAGGAGGGCGGGGAGGAGTTTCTTTATCATACGTTTATTATACAAGATTACTTCGCATCGCTTGGCACCATGAGGACTTGCGGTTCGAGTGAGAACGTCTGCGGCGTCGTAAGCATTTCAGACGGAAAATCCGGCGCCATCAGGTAATTCATCGACCACACCGCGCCGTCCTCGCCGGAGGGCACAATAGCGACAACTACTTGATTGGCGTCGCGTTTTTCGGTCGATACCGTTTTGCCGTGCGAATCGAATAATTTCAAGTATTGACCTATTGCTTTATACACCACCACTTTTTGTTGACCTTTGGGGACATAGAAGTACAGTTTGAGTGTGGGACCGTAAGACTTCGGCGCCAGAAAACGAGTCAATGTGATCGGGACACCTTTCCATGTTTTGAATTGGAAGGGACTATCCTTTACTCCACCTGAGGAGAAAAAGTGCACTTTGTAGTGTCCCGGCGAAAGCGGGACGCTTATTTCATCCATGGCAGTGGTGGATGCGATGCCTATGACATTGTGTGTGTAGACCGTTTGTCCGGCATCATTGGTGATGGTCACCGCATTATCCAGCGTGCGCGAGACACGCAAGGGAAAATTGGCGAGCTCTGACGGCATTTGCAGATCGATATCCAATGCTCCGGCGCTCCCCATGAAAGGACCCCATGGATCAGTCGTGGTCGGTGCCGTCCATGTGATAGGCGTGAGCGGCACGAGATTGCCCGTATATTTCTTGATCGTGAAATCTGGCAAAGGATATTTACTCGCACCGTCGGTGATGAGATTCATCACGTCGGCATGCGAGAGCGGATGGACAGCGGCCCAGCCGGGGCCGTCGGGGGGATCATTGGCGACATTTGGATCGTGCAGATGAAACTGATTTACGAGTTCTGGATATCCAGGTCCACGGGATACGAGAAGATCAAATTCGCGCATCGTTTGCACCATATGCGACTCGTCGATATTGAATAGGTGCGTGGCGAGCTCCGTTGCCTTTGGACTGGCAGTCGTCGTACTTACCGCCTGCGCATTGACGAGTTCTACGCGCAGGCGCAAGTAATGGAGGTAGCGCGCGTAATCATCGATACGGGCTTGCACGGCAGGATTGTTGGCCGCCAGATTTTCCGCCTGCTGGATATCCTGATACGAAGTACCAAGTTCGGCCGAGATCGGGCGGTAGCTCGTCGCCCAGCGTTCCATCATCCGCTTCATGGGCGCTTTGGCCGGGCCAAACGCGAGCGTGTACCACTCGTCGATGAGCTTTGTATCATCGATCGTCGTGTCCCACATGACGTGCGAGGCGACATAGTGGCCGATACCCATAGCGCCCATACTGTAGGTGGATTCGGCATTAATGCCTTTGATCTTTTTAGCATAAAAGTTACGTATCATGCTACCAACGGTCAGATAATTGAATGAGGGCTCATCATGAGTCCAATCGGGAATGGACCAGTAGTCGTAGATGCCCATCGTGCTCACTTTGGTACTCCACAAAGCAACCCATTGATCACCGTCCAGATTCGCTGTCTTGGGACCTATGCGAAAAGCAAACGCCGGCTGGACGAAGACATTGGACTCGAGTGGGAACGTAGGCGGATCGGCATGGGCGGCATACGCGAGTGTGATCGCGTTTGCATCCGGAAATTCCGCCTTGAGTTTGCGGGCGCAAGCATTAATGATGAAAAATTCCTGATCGCTCGACGAGCCATCGCCTACCCCGGCAGCCACGAGCTCGGATACATTGTTACCCTCTCCCGTACCATCCGAAGGCTCGACGGACATGGTGGTCGCGGCCACGCCCAAGACCTTGCGTGCAGCGCGATACCCTTTCATGATCGAGTCGCAATAATAGTTGACCGCCTCCGGATTGCCGGCATTGATCTTGGCAGTGACATTGAGATTGCCGTTTGGGAGATAGAGCGGTGAGTATTTGCCGTCGATCTTTGCCAGATACTCAGGGTGAGCTTGCAGGGTGGTCACATTTGTTGTGATAAATGCTTCTCCCATCGCCTTACCGAGGTGATACTCGCGACTATAACGCAGGCGACGTTGCCAGTCGGCGGTATCTGCGGCAAATATCCCTGAGCCGACATGTCGACGACCAAAGGCGTAGCTGAAGAAGCCGCCGGTGCCGGCATAGGAGCGATTGAGACTGTACGCCGGCTCTACGAGCTTATCGATCGTGAGCGTGACGTTGTACTTTTTCGGCACGATCGTCCACTTGTTACTTGGCAATAGCCAACGCACACCAAGTTGTTCGAGGTAGTAATAAATGCCGTGATCAAGTCCGCGTTCGTTGTTGGCGATAATCTTGAGTTGAGTAGCGTCGCTGCGAATGACGAAAGCTTCGAATCCTTTGCCATTGAGCTGTGCGACGGCGTCTGCGGGGGCAAGCGGAGAACTGGCAAGTATGAGCTGTATACTATAAATCCCCGGATATTGACCAAGATTATTATAATCAAAGCTGGTCATTTGCTTGAGATACTTTTGAAGATCAGCTACAGCCGGACTGAGGACCGTGGATGTAGCGGCTGCCGGACCAACCACGACGATCCTACCGCCATAGGAATAACTTGGTATGAATATATCGTATGCAAATGATATCACCGGCGACGCCGCCTTGGTGCCCTTGCAGGCGATGGCGCGGATGATGGTGGAGGTGGCGATATTTATTCCACCCGAATATAAGTTGCCGGACGCACAGGTAGGGACGATGCCATCACGACGATAGCGAATCGTGGTACTTGCGGAGAGATAGATAGTTTGCGGCGATCTTTTGTAGGCACCGGGAGCAGGTACCGCACTGAGGTACGGCGTGTTTTGGATTTTGAGATTCATGGTCGTCGATGCGACATTGCCCGCAGCATCGCTTGCAGTGGCATTGATGGCATGCCATGCACCGGTGGAAGAAGCGGAGTTCCATGTTGCGGTATAGGGAGGGATCGTATCTTTTGGACCGAGGTTCACACCGTCGAGCTTGAATTGCACGCCGGTGATGCTGCTCGTGCTGCTTGCGGTCGCCGCGAGATTGACGACGCCAGCCACTGCGGGAGTAGTGCTGATGTCAGGAGAGGTAAACGTGACCGAGAGCGGT
>JACROD010000011.1 GCA_016214605.1 Candidatus Kaiserbacteria bacterium | reverse complement strand
TGTTTCGAGTGGCGTTTCTTGAAGATGTATTCGAGGCATGCATCCTCGGAAGGAAACCGCTTCCGCAAACTACGGATGCCAAATCGGCTACTCATGCCAACAAGTATATCGCCAAATTGTGCCGTGTGGGGATACGCACCCGCTTTTCCCCAACGTGATAGAGTGACGAGAGAGCACTTCTCGGTCTTTCACACATGGGGGCTACAATGCTGCCAAAAGACATCGTTATCATCGGCGGCGGGCACAATGGCCTCGTCGCAGCTGCATACCTTGCCAGAGAGGGTCATCATGTACGGATACTCGAGGCGCGCCCTCAGCTGGGTGGTGCCGCCAGTACCAACACGACTCTTTTCCCCGGCAAAAAGGTCTCCGAATTCTCGTATCTCAATAGCCTGATGCTGTCAGAGATCGTCCGCGATCTGAATCTCAAGAGATTCGGATATGAGGTACTCCTACGCAATCCTTCGTCATTCACGCCCTGCCTACACGGTCCGTCACTGCTCTTGGGACCCGATATGGCCTTTAATCAGGCGCAGATCGCACAGTTCTCGAAGCACGATGCAGAGATGTATCCGCTCTATGAGGAGCGACTCGGTGAGCTTGGTAAATGGATGGCGAAGATCATGACCATGATCCCGCCGAGCGGACCCTGGCCGCGCAAGAGGTCTGATGTGGTGAGTCTACTTCGACTTGCACTACATGCTCTCCAGTTGAATCCCGTACAAATGCTCAGGCTACGGAAACTACTCTTCACCGATCCGGTGAAATATTTGGATGCGAAATATGGCGGGTGGTTTGAGTCGGACGTACTCATAGCGACTCTAATCACCGATGCTATGATCGGCGCCACAAAGCTCTCGGGCTATGTCCTCCTGCATCATGTGATGGGGGAGGCGGGTGGCACACGAGGAATCTGGGGGTATTCGCGCGGCGGCATGGGTGGCATATCCAAGGCGCTCGAAGGTGCATGTCGCGAACACGGCGTCAGGTTTGTGTTCAATGCACAAGCTGAACGCATTGTGACCGCCAAACAGCATGTATCTGGCGTACTTGCCAATATTCGCGACTCCAGCGACGGCACACTGACTCAACGATTCTTCCCCGCTGAAATCGTGATCTCTGCGGTGAATCCGACGATCACTTTTGGAAGGTTGCTGGAAAAGGAATCGGTGGTCGACAAGATACGAAAAAAGGTGCTCGCGCGAGACTGCGAAAGCGCCTCGATGAAGATCAATCTGATCCTCAAGGGAGTGCCCAACTTCCGCGCGATGCCGGGTACGAATCCGGGGCCACAACACCAAGGCACGATCCATATCGCTCCTCCGGTGGAGTGTGTGCAGGCAGCTCTGCGTGACTATGAGGCGGGAATGGCTTCTTCGCGTCCTATTCTCGAGATCACGATCCCAAGCGTCGTCGATGAGACGCTCGCTCCGGCAGGCTTCCACGTCATGAACATCTTCTTACAGTTCTATCCGTACAGCCCGGACGGAGAATACTGGCAGAAGCGAAAGGTGGATTACTTCTGGGAGACGGTCATGCCGCTCTTGCGCGATTATATCTCAAACATCGACGGGATCCTGGAAGACTTCTCGATCCTGACACCGCGAGATATCGAACGAGAGCTCGGCATGATCGGCGGCAATATCTTCCATGGTGGCATGGGACTCGACCAACTGGGATGGAATCGTCCCGCTCCCGGGTGCGCCGACTATCGCGTACCGGGGATCGGAGGTCTCTATCTCTCGGGTGCAGGTACGCATCCGGGCGGGGGAGTCTGCGGCGCAGCAGGCCTCAACGCAGCTCGCGTGATCCTTTCTGATCTCTAGCGGAAGAACCTTCTACACAACCCCATCGCGTGAGCAGTGGGGTTGTTTTTTATTTGTCGGGGTGCCGAGAAGAACTTCGGTCTACTTCCCATCGGGCCAGGGAAGCGCCCGCGCTTCCCGTCAGAATCATTGTCGGGGTGCCGAGAATCGAACTCGGTCTACTTCCCCTCCGGGGCCACGGCAGTGTCCCACACTGCCGGAGATTTGCCTTGGCTGGCTTAAGAAAATGGTCAAACCCAGAGTCGGGCTGCTGGGAATCGAACCCAGTCTACATGGTCCCAAACCATGCGTACTACCGGTATACGACAGCCCGACTCTATTCTCGACCAATTCACACTTACCATTACCCACCGGCGAAGCAAATCTCCCCACCCAAGCGTACTACCGGTATACTACACCCCGACAATAATTCCGACCCCACCCAAGCGCACTTCAATATACGACAGCCCGTCTGGAAACACATGTATACTAGCACGAAAACCTGCGCAACGTTCATTTTTTAAGAAGAGATCCCGGACACGACTGCATGTCCGGGATACTAACTATTTGAGGAAAATTTACTTCCATGGACATGTTTGGACCACATGGCCCATCTTGCGACCTTTCTTCACCTCCTCTTTACCGTAGAGGTGGAGTGTATTTGTTTCATTTTCCATGTACCATGCCGCTTTGTGCGCTTCTTCGCCGATGAGATTGATCATATCTCCGCGCGAATGGAAGTCCGAGGAACCGAGCGGAAGATTGCACGCCGCTCGGACATACTGTTCAAACTGACTTGTATGGCAGCACTCGATCGTAAGATGCCCGGAGTTGTGTGGCCGCGGAGCCATCTCATTGAAGAGAATGGTGCCGTCGCGGGCGACAAAGAACTCGACTGCAAGGAGGCCATGCACATCGAGAGCCGTCGCCAATTGTCGCATCGCTTGGTATGCCGCCTGCCGGATATACTGCGACCGGTAGGAGACAAATGGATTACTCATTGGGTACGACGTTTGACGCAAGATGCCGTTCACATGTTTATTTTCGAACGGGCCGTAAAAGGACATCTTGTCATCGGATGCGGACGGTGATCGTGCGATGATCATCGAAATCTCGCAGGTAAAATTGACGACCTCTTCCAAGATACAGGGCACGCGACCCAGCGACCGCCACGCCTCCTCGATCGAATCGCCCGCAGGGATGCGTACTTGCCCTTTGCCATCGTAGCCATCGCGCCGCGTTTTCAGGATGCAGGGAGTGGCTGCGATGTGTTGATGATGTGAGTGTTCGTCGATAAGCCCGAACGCGGGCACAGGTATGTTCAGTGTTTGCGCCAACTGCTTTTCAAACAAGCGGTCCTGCGCAATCGAGAGCGCTTTGGGTCCCGGCCGCACCGGAACTCCTTTTGCCTCGATGCGCCGCACGAGATCGAGCGGCACATTTTCCCATTCGATCAACACGACCGATACGAGCTGGCAGAACTCCTCAAGGAGCCCGTGGCTCACCTCACCTTTGGATCCCCATGCATGCGCCCAGTAGGCTACATGACCCGCCGGACTCTCGCGACCACCGGGCCCGAGAACAGCGACTTTGTAGCCCAGATATGCCGCCGCGATGGCGAGCATCTGCCCGAGCTGTCCGTCGCCCAAAATGCCGATCGTTGCGCCGGGATGGATACTATTATGTGTGTGTTTCACTACAACCTCCTCTGATCTGACCAAACTGTATTTTCTTGACACTGTATATCACGATCTCAATTATCGCTCCAGCATTTTGATGTACTGATCGATCAGATCCAATCCGTGCTCAGTGTTAAACGTAGACTCCTTTTCCGCCAGGTCTCCCTGCAGATATGTATCAAGATACTGTCCCGTCTGTGTCTTGATATCACGATCGACATAACTCATGGTTATGGCATGGAGTTTTCTCTCGGCAGTGGTCACACCTTCGCTCGTGGTGGTGATGATGCCGATGAGTTTATTCCAAGCATTGACCACTGCACCGCCCGAAGAACCTGATTGCGCCTCGATCACCCCGCCGATAGAGATCATATCGACCGAATTGACATCAAACGTCATCAACTGATCGATCGTACTTACCGAGGACACGACGTTGAGGTTGTTGAGAGCGCTATACCCGCCGACAAACTCGGCAGGATATGCCGCCCCAAGCACCGGATCTCCGAGGAAGCCTATCACCTCGCGCGTATCAAACGACAAATAGGGAAATGAAGACAGCGCCGGGGAACTATCTATAGAGCCGGTAATGCGCAGAAGGGCATAATCGTGCTCGCCAGTGCCTTGTGGATGCGACGTATTGATCTCGCCGACATGGGCCGTGACCCATACCGGGGGTATGTACAATACTTCAGCCTTCCAACGCGGCGTTGCCGGCGAGCCGATACGTATTGAGCAAACAAGATCGATCCGTGGACTCTCGGAGAGGAGCACATACTGAGCGACATGCGCGTTGGTAAGGATGACGCCACGCGGGTCGATGATGACCCCACTACCGGAGATCGGCTGTACCGAGGCACCATGCGGCGCCATACAAAGGATGTTGACGAGCGTGCCACGCGTAGAGACATTGACGTCATCGAAAGAGCTCGGGGGAGCAGGGTACGGGTCTTTTATGCGTGTGATCTCAAAGATTGGAGACTTCTGTACTGATGCGGGGGTGCTTTGTGGAGCAGGAGCGGGCACTTTCGTCTTTTTATCAATGTTTTGCAACACAGTCGCCTTGCTGGGAGACTCTACCTTTTTGCTTGAAGTGGCGACCGATACAAAGGCGCTCGTCGTGGCCACCGACGAAGATGAAGCGATGGATGGACCACTTACAGATGCGATCTGAGCGGGGGCGACAATAGTGTTTTCCGCTGTAATCGAACGTGCCGCTTGAGAAATAGCAATAAAAACCATGATCGCGGCAATAGATACAACAAGGTATGCAACGAATGAGTGGACACGGGAAGACATGGGGAAACTATAGGCCGGAAGGAAAGAATGAGCAAGAAACAGTGCGCGAAGATAAAAAATCTGGTACTCTACCAATCAAGTCGCCTTCGCGAACCATCAGCGGGCATAGCCACGCCGAAGGTCCGCTTCGGCGGACCGAAGGCGGGATTAGTTTAGTGGTAAAACGACAGTTTTCCAAACTGTGGTCGGGAGTTCGATTCTCCCATCCCGCACCGAACGAAGTGAGGCAGGGATGAGTACCGCGCCTGCGCGCGGTACGTGGAGAATCGAAAAGCGCAGCGATGTTGCGCGAGCACGCGCAACCGCGAGCTAGGGCTGTGCGGCGTCATGCGCGACGGCGCATGACGAACGCCTAGCCGATTCTCCCATCCCGCACAATTCCAAAAGAAAACCGCCCGGAAAAAACCATTCCGAGCGGTGAAAGAGCGTGATAGTTTTGTTTCTGTTGCCAAGCGGGATATCAGCCCGCTCCGATCCGTTCGCGAAGGTGCGACAGCAATTCCCCGGGTAGTGTTTCGATGACTTTGTCTAGAATCTGTTTTGCTCCAGACTCTAGCATCAAGACATCAGTCAGATGACTGAGCCGATAAACAGGCTCGTCAGAGACTTGAAACACCTCCATCCCAAGTGCTTTGAGCACTAAGGATTCTTTGGGTTTTCGACCCCCAAAATCCCAGGAATGCCAACTGTCGCTTTTTCTCCCACTTGGGACTATGTACGGGATCGCCATGAGGCGGTTATTATACTCCCGTATCCAGTACCTTACCTCGGGATCCTTCGCGATATTCAATCCATCACCATGATAGCGAGGGTGGCCACCAAAGGTCTGCGAGTCTGGAGCCCAAGCACGACCGCCAGTCCATTCGCTATAACTTTCAGTGGAAACCCTATCCGCCGTGTACTCACCACATTCGATGAGGACTTCGCGGAATTTCTCGCGAGGAATGTGGTGGTGAGGCAGAGACTTTTCCATCATGTTGATTCGAGGCGATTTTTCCATGACGCTTCTCCATTGCCGTGGGCAGGATTGCCCTTGTGAATGAACTTTGACTACGGACATTGTAATGGAAAGGAGGTTGACAGTAAAATTATATGTTGTTTGTGATTTTTTGCGGTGAAAATATCCTCATTTCTTAAGGATTTATCCACATTCCCATATGTCCAAAATACTGTACAGATTCGCATACTTTGGTAGTATTGGCGCATGGAAAAGGACGATCTACGGCTGTTGGGGCTTTCGCGCAAGGAGGAGAAGGTGCTGGTGGCCCTGCAAGACGGCGAGGATACCCCACTTACTCTGGCTCGCGCGACGAGGGTATCACGCACGGCGGTGTACGCGATCCTGCAGCAGCTCAAAAAACGCGGGTTGGTGCGCTCGCACATCACCGACGGCCGCAAATCATGGCATCTCACTACCGAGCGGGATCTTGAGGAGGTGTTGTATGCGACCAAGCGAGCCTTGCTCAAGATCCCCGAGGGGAGGGAAGAGATCCGTGGTGTGTCGGATTCGATGGTTGTCGTGCATCGCGGGGTGGGGGCGATCAAGAAAGTGATGTTTGATCTTTTTTCATCCACGAGCCACGAGCGATTCTTTTGGGGCTTTCAAGGAGACACTTCGACGATCGGATGGAACAAAGTATTCACCGTCGCCGAGACCAACCGTATCAACCGCGAGATCAAAAAGAACGGCATCATCACGCAAGCCATATTGCCGAAGGGCTGGTTTGAGAATCAGACGAAATTGCTTGGCGTTGAATGGGCCAAGGACTTCGAGGGACGCACCGCGCGAGTCAATGTACTCGACCCCAAGTATTTCAAACACGGCGGACAGGTGTTTATCATCAAGAATTCAGTATACCTCTTTGCTCTCAACGAAGAGATCGTGATCGAAGTGCGGAATTCGGAGATCCAGCGGATGATGAAGTCGATCTTCGAGTTTATCCAGGAGAATTCGGACGTGATCGATGCGAATGCGGTGTTGCGGGGGTTGTTGGGGAAGAGGGAGAATTAAAGGTGCGTATCCCCACACGGCACAGTATTTGTTGAACGGAGCAAATGAATGAGCCGCGAATGAGGTACACTGAGAGGCATGCGTAAAAAGAGTCAATTCACGATCTTCTTGGAGTCTGTAGTACGGTATCAAGCAAGGCGA
>JACROD010000010.1 GCA_016214605.1 Candidatus Kaiserbacteria bacterium | reverse complement strand
CCTCGCGGCAATAACCTATGCAAATGTCAGCTCCTGTTAACCGGGAGCCGACACACTGGTATTCTGGCTACGGGGCGAACAGACAATTTCCCCGGCAGGACTTGCACCTGCAAGTGTCGTCAACTGTCACGGCGCACAAAAGAAAGGTGCCGCGGTGTTTACACCGCGGCACCCCGAGAACACATAAGTTCTTAACTATACCGCAACCCGCCGCGTACCAGGGGTCGTTCATTGACACCGTTGACTGGTTTTGCCGGCTCACCGAGTTCATAGATCACGACATCGGCTGGCGTCTTGCCGCCATACGAAGTGCCGGCCGGCACGCCGCTCAAGATGATGTTGGAAACGTTCCCAAACACCTTGATTGCATCGCGCATCACCCGCGGCATGTGATTGGCCGAGCTGACGAGATGAAGCATAGTCGGCTTATCAACAGGCCAGATCATCTTCAAAACTTCTTCCATACTGGTCGCCGTGTTGGTGCTTTTCTCTTCAAGGCGAGATATCTTGCGAAGCCACCCCGGACCAAATAGGGATGAATATTTCGGCAAAATCTCACACGCGCGGTCCAAAGAATATTGCGCTTCCGAAGTGCCGTCGGGCAGCCATGTGGCACCCGTCGACCAGATGATGCGGTCCGCATTGAGATTCAAGGCCAACATCAGTGTCGTCGGAATGCGGCCCAATATCTCGTGAAAGTCACTGCCAGCACGCTCCTCGGCTGAAATGCGAGCACAAACATGCTCCCAATCCCCGAACTTCCCGATGATAGGTTCGCCTTTCTGATTCAGAACACCAGAAAAAGCCGGGTTCTCCGCAAGGGAGTACCCATTGAAGAAAACGATATGTCTCACTTCTTATCTCCTCCTGTTTTTTGTAGGGCTTATTTGCCTACCGCTAAGGTAGCACAGACAAAGCAGTATGTCAAACAGGTCGGATGAGCTTCCCTTCTTGCTTCATGGTCATTTCTTTGTACTTGTGGCGCACGCGATCAATGAGTTCGTTGGTCCCCTGCATGTCCTCGCCCTGGTAGATATGATCTGCCTTGCCTTCGACATACGCAGCAATCCTTTTCTTCCACGACGATGTGTAGACTTCGCTCGCATGGTGCGCAATGATGAAGCTCGCATGCGATCCGAGGAGTTTGAGGATCACTCCCGCGAGCGCTCCGTAGCTCGCCATAAGCGACCACATAAATCTAAAGTGCAGCTTGCGATCGAGCTCTTTTGCCTTGAGGGCGCCGAAGAGCGGCAAGAGGAATTTGTCGAATCTGGTGCCAAATCCGATGCGATACACGGTCACATTGTCCATGCGCTCTACGCCCTTGAGTCCGCGACGAAATTTGCTCGTGATCACATGGAATTCTGTCTCGGGCATTTCGCGCGCGAGCATGGCGAGTCGCTCTTCTGCACTACCGCCGTCGGGATAGTACGTCGTGGCGAAAACAAGAATCCGACTCTCGGGCAAACCGATCGTCTTATAGTGTGCGATCATGTCGTCGAGTAATGTATCGAGCGATTTGGTCGGCTTCCATCCGAGCACAGAGTGCGCGAGCGTCGTGTCAGGCTTGCGAAAAAGCGGCGCGTCGTCGGCTTTCTCGAAAACAAGATTGGACTTTGAACCAGTCTTGCGGATGATCTCCTGCGCCAAATGCTTGACCGTTACCTCTTCGGTACTGCCGATGTTGACGGGGCCATAGAATCCGATCTTTTTCATCAGGCGGTCAAGCCCCTCAACCTGGTCGTCTACATGTACGAAACAACGTGTGGCCGAACCATCACCGTAGATGATGATATCTCGATTACCGAGCGCATTGTAAATAAATACGGACGGGATACGACCATCTGTCATCTGCGTATGCGGACCAGCGGTATTGAAAATGCGGGCTATCTTGATATCGGTGCCATAAATACGGTGATGATCCATGAGCAACGTCTCCGCCGCGCGCTTGCCCTTCTCATAGCAAGAACGCGCCGAGAGCGAATTGGCGTTGCTCGCATAATCATCCGTCTCGCGAAAAGGATGATCTCCCATTTCACCATAGATATCAGCAGATGAAGCCTGGAGGATCGTCGCCTTATGCTTGCGCGCGAGCTCGAGCATATTTGCCACCCCCTGGGTGCAACTAAGCATTGTGTGGATCGGGTCGATCTGCAAACTGATACAGGATACCGGACACGCGAGATTGAATATCCAATCGATCTTCTCGCCCGAAAAGCTGATCGGCTCGATAATGTCGTGTTTGATGAAGTGAAAATTCGGATGATGGAGAAATGAATCGATGTTTTGCGTGTCGCGTGTCTTCATCAGATTATCGATACAGATCACACGGTGGCCCTCATCGAGATAGCGCTTGCACACGACACTCCCCAGGGCACCAGCACCACCTGTCACGAGTATGGTCTTCTTTTTATCTGACATATAGCTAGATTAGCGGATGAAGACACTATCTCCAAATCATGAAGACGTTTTGTTCATCTGATTGACATGTTCATTAATATAGAGTATTATTCTGTTAGGTCACAAAAACGGTTACCTAACCGAGGAGGGTGCCATGAGTGCTCTTTTGAAAAAGCTCGGATGGAGCCTTGTCATCATCGGAGCTTTTATAGTCGGACTGGCCTTCTATTGGAAAACACTGGGAGGCTTCGGCAGATACGGCGGAGTGATCTTTGCGGCCGGATTCATGATCGTCATACGACGTCATAAGTCCATCTTCAGCTGGGACTGATCTGATGATCTCTCCCCATGCAAGCGCGCTACGATGTAGCGCGCTTTTATATATACAAAAATCACTTCCCTTCCTCCTCTTCTGTAATATCCCATTCGCGCTTGGCGACATGGCGCGAAGCAAATGTGGCGACACTGGCGACGCCCGCGAGCGCGATGGTGCCCATCCACCACAACGACGAACTACCTGAATCCATCACACCCGCAGGCAAGGCAGCGGATGCGACCGACGCAGACACCGGATTCGACTCTTCACCTGGATCGGCCACTATGTCATCCGATATATCAGAGCCGCTGGCTGATGATGCTGATTTTTTTGATGTTTTGCTTTTCGCTGCCTTTGGTGGCGGGACCTCCTTGGGCTTGGGTGTGATCACGGACGATGACATCGCGGCGCCCGGGGTCGGGGTATGCGGCGCAAAGTCCAGAGGACTTTGCGCCGCTCTCTGCAAAGAATTCCCCACACCCGAAGCAGCCGGTACCGCCACATACGTCGCGCTACTCATATCGACCATCTTGCCGTCGCGCAAGATGATCGTCTCGCCTTCATTACTGAGCGCAAACGCCGAATCAAAGACCTGCTCGGTAAACCCAGGATAGTCTATGGCGAACTTCGCCGGATTGTCCGCAATGACCGCATATCCCTGCGGCGCGAGCATACTATTGCCCGCCTGTGCTGATATCTTGTGATTGGTGCCATTTTCAAAAAGCTTTAGCTCGGTGAGATTGACCGCCGATGATCCGGTATTAAAAACCTCGATCCATTCGCGGCCCGTGTCGGCGCCCACAGGATCATACATGATTTCCGTGATCAGGACCTCCGCAGACACGAAGAGCGGAAGCGTCAGAACGCCGCAAGTATATAGAAAAAGCTGGCCCCATTTCATCACCTGGAGCTTACCATACCAAAGGGAACACTCTCAAATGCATCGCCCGAAACTTACTCTTCCCCTTCACGATTCTTCGGATGCAGGATCCTACGCAGCACTTCATTTGAGATCTCTCCGCTGTCTTGATCTTTTGGCAGAGTTTGTTTGTGTTGACTCTCATTTTTTGGATACTCAAGCTTATTCTGATCCTCCGATACCACAGGGCCGCGTTGGCGAAACTCTCCCTGAGAAGCCGACTGAGCGGGAGCAGACGATGTTTGTTCATTCTGTTTTTGTATCTGAGAGGGCATGATACGTCCTGTCCTTTGCGGATGCGGACGAAACTGATCGCCGGACACAGCGCCCAGATGCGGGGATTTTTCCGAGATGAGAGGCGGTTGTGCACTTGAGATAGTGCGCTCACGCAAGATCTCTAAAGGTGAACGGGAACGATCGCCCGGACCTGGAATGGGGTTCTCGGATACAGAAGTCTTTTCGATCTCTTTCTTCGCTCCTTGAATAGCCGCTCGAAGCGCTTCGCGCGGATCGCCCTCTTTCTTTTGTTGTGCCGTTGATATGAACTGCCCACGTACCGATGAGTGATCTTGCGGACCGCGGTCACCGTTACCTTGATGTGCTACCGGCGCGGCAGGCCGCCGATCGCGGGCAAACGAACCATCACGCACAAGTGTCGATCGCGGACGCGGAGCGTGTCCCTGTTGGCCGCTATATCCGCCTTGTGCGGATTCAGTGCGACTCGCGCGTTCGCTCGGCTCATACCGAGCAGGTCGAGGCGACTCGGGTAGAGCGACTCTGTCTCGACTCGCCTCCGGGGAAGCGTATCCATCTTGCCTATCGACAGCCGAAGCAGGTGGACGCTCTGCAAATGCCTGTCGCGGGAGCGCATCTCCGAGCGATGGGCGAAAATTGGACGGGACTTGGTTCTGATTGTATCCCCCGCCACCACCATACCCGCCTGCGCCGCCGGCGCGCGCACCATAATCTCGCTTCTTTTTGGGTTCGGGCGGCGGCGCGATGAATTCGGCCTGTTTTTGTGCGATCACTCTCTCGACCTCTTGGCGTGTACGGCCATAATTGGCGCGTGAGTGCGTGACCACGTCTTCACGATACGAGATGTTGGGCGCCTCGATCGGCGGGATCGTCTGCGCCGAAAAAGGCGACGAGCCCACGCCGTCGATCATGAGGGTCAGATAGATCTCGCCGATACCGAGACCGACGAGGTCTTCGGCGGTGAAGGTCGGCTCGAAGACGGTCTTCAAGGTCTCCGCATCGAAGGGACCAACGCGAAACGTGATCAAAGTACCCACGTTGCCGAAGACCGCGTCGCGAACGTTTTCTTCCATCTGCTCGATGTATTGGTTGGCCAGTGTGAGCGCGAGCTTGTATTTGCGCGACTCGGAGAGGATGTCGGCGAAGGCTTCGTTCATCATCGACTGGAATTCGTCCACATAGAAGTAGCAGCGCGGAAGCCGAGCCATGCGCGCGGCGGGCTCATCGGCGCGGCTCATCGCCGCGAGATAGATCTTGACCGTGAGCATCGAGCCGAGTAGTGATGCATTGGACTCGCCCATGCGACCCTTGGAAAGATTTACGATGAATATCTTTTTCTCGTCCATGATCTTGCGCAGATCGAAGGATGACGTCGGCTGACCGACGATATTGCGGATGAGCGGATTGGCAGTGAACTGACCGATCTTGTTTTGGATCGCCGGTGTCGCTTCGCGTGTGTAGGTGTCGGTAAAATTGGCAAACTCTTCCGTCCAAAAAGCGCGCACGATCGGATCGGTGACCTTGTCGATGACCGCGAGACGAAAGGTCTTATTGGTGAGCATGCGATTCACATCGAGCAGGGTCGAGCCCGGATATTCGAGCAGTGCGA
Source organism: Candidatus Kaiserbacteria bacterium (assembly GCA_016214605.1). Classification (GTDB taxonomy): domain Bacteria; phylum Patescibacteriota; class Minisyncoccia; order Phycocordibacterales; family UBA2100; genus UBA10103. The sequence continues at coordinate 25,874 of JACROD010000010.1, read as the reverse complement.
GCAAGGTATTTTGCAAAATGTATTCCATGCGCGCGCTCCATGCATCGACCCAGATACGCTTGAGCGCTCCCATGAGACCCGATACCACCAAGTGGCGCTTGTCGTAGCCGACATCTTCCATCACATTGAAACCCGACGGGTGATCGACATCGAACGGTGCAAAATAGACAACGTCTTTGATACGTTCAAAAGGCACGAAGTCGAGGAGCTTTTCTGCGGTAGAACCGTGCGGATCGATGTAAGCTATCCCCTCTCCATTTTGGATATCCTGGATCGCCATATTCTCGAGCATGGTCGATTTGCCCATACCGGTCTTGCCGATCACATACATGTGCTTGCCACGGTCTATCGCGCGGATACCAAACATCTCGCGCTTGCCGCGCGTGTGTGTCGCCGCAAAGTACGTGATCCGGCGATCGTCATTGTGCTGATCGGGACGCATATACAAAGTATACCTCGTGTACGCATCAGCGAAAGCTCCACAGGTCTCCTGATAAGACCATTTTAGGGATGCTTTATTCCTGCGGAGTGACACTGTCGCCCGACGGGGCGGCTTCGACAAAGGTCTGTTTGGACTGAGGAGATGTATGGCGATTACCGGAGGAACCGAGATGCGACTCGCGGCGGCGAACGACAATACCGAGTCCGATAATGATCACTCCCAGAATGAACAGTAGGGCGCTATCCCAGCCATTGGGAAACCCCAAAAAGGGTAAAATAGCGACCAACGCGCCGACAAGCATAATAAGTGCATCGAGGGTCATAGGGACAGGTTTATAGCTTATAGGGAATAGCTTATAGTAAATGCGGAAGAAATCAATATACGATCAGGACAAATTCGCCTCGTACCGCATTACGGGATTCGAGGGACTGAATCAGCTCTTCGTGGGTGCCGGCGATCAGCTCTTCGTGCATCTTGGTGAGCTCGCGGCCGATCGTGACGCGCTTATCCGGTGCGAATTTGGAGAGTTCTTCGAGGAGTTTAATGATGCGGTGGGGAGATTCATAGAGCACGACCGGATATTCGCTTGCAGCTATTTCTTTGAGCATAGTCTGGCGGCCTTTCTTGTGCGGCAAGAATCCGATGAAGGTGAACTGCGACATATCGATACCTGCGATCGAGATGAGCGCCGTGAGCGCCGATGCTCCCGGGATCGCTTCGATCTTTGGTGCAATGGTGCCCATTGCACCAGTAGTGGCTTGTCGCACGTAGGCGACCAGCCGTGAACCCGGATCAGAGAGGCCCGGTGTGCCTGCATCGGAAATATATACGATGCGCTCCCCCGCCTCGAGTCGCTGTACCACCTCGGCCGCGACCTTGGTCTCGATCTCCGCGTCGAGCCGGTGGACGGATACCTGTATCTCGTGCCGTGCCAGGAGCTTGGCCGCCACGCGCGTATCCTCGGCAAACACCACGTCGGCCTCGCGAAGCGTCCGCAAAGCACGCAGAGTGATATCCTCCATGTTGCCGATGGGTGTCGCGACGATACTGAGAGTGCCACTTGACATATATATAACTATAGTATATATTTTTCATTAGGTCAATCTTGGTAGGAGAACGTCATGTTAATGACCGGCCTGTCTCAAATCGCAACGATAGGATCTATCGTTGCGATTTGCTTCATTCAAGAAGCGTTGGGCATCAAGCATACTGTCACGAATATCAAGGCATATGTCAGCTTAGACTCGACACCTTCGTTGAAGGAAGCGGTCGAGAAAGAATTAGCACGTGGCAAGCAAAGAATGGCAATTGGACGATTGGCCCTTTGCTTTTCCATTATCATCGCCGGCATCGATATTTTTCTACGATACACGGGTTGATAAAACCTGAAGCGCGGTCATCGGAAAATCTCCGGTGACCGCTATTCTATTGAGCCCGACTGCGGATTATTTATCCCGCGCTTACCGACTTCACTTTTTTCATCTGGAGGCGGAAATACATTTTCAGATGGGCGCTTGCCGACTTGATCAAGGGTCGCCCGATCAAACCCTGAGGCAGTGACCTCTGGGATCGGCGGGACTTGCTCCACCATGGATATTTTCCCGCCCCCTGTTCGACCACGCAGGTCAATTATGTTTTGAGATGTGGGTAACTCATCCCACCAAACTTTCTTATTCTGTTCTGAAGTCTTGACGCGTTCGACCGTATCTTGTACTGTCATCTGCATCCGTAACAACATCTCCTCTACGCGCGATAGAACTTGCATAGGTGTAGCAACCTCATCAAGCGCCATACCGAGGCAAAAACAAAATAATCCTTTTGTAATCGGATGTTTCCACATGCTCTCTTCCTTTCTATGCATGCGCTCAATACTCATATCACCCATGATATGCCTGTAAACAGTATACCGCAATGCTCGATTGGCGGATCACTCCTTCCTCCCCCATTGGATCGCATTCCAAAACCGCTCATGCAGGTAGTAGGTGACCATGCCGATCACGGCACCGGTCAGTGATATCTCGACGGATTGCCTGAGGAGGCCGGTAAACGAATACACGATCCCTACCGAGACGCAGGTGGCGATGATCCGCCAGATGACCGTCTTGGCAAGTGTGCGCACATGGGTCTCTGTTTGCATACATTAATCAGCTATTTGTTCGGCTACCTTATAGATATCTCCCGCACCCATGGTGATAATGAGCGTGTCGTCGCCTTCTTGTAGGAGCCGGTCGCGAATCTCGTCAAATGAATCAAGTGCTATAACATCTCCACCTTTCTCGCGCGCGAGATCGGCGACGATGTGATTGGACACGGTCGGATCAAGCGCTTCGCGCGCGGCGTAGATGGGGGCGACGATCGCAAAGTCGGCCGTCGCCAGCGCTTCGGCGAATTCATGCAGAAGTGATTTGGTACGACTGTAGAGATGCGGGTGGAATGCGACCACGATGCGCTTGCTTTGCCCTCCGAAGCCTTTGGCGGAGGATGGGCCGGGGAAACGCTCGCGCGCCGCTTCAATAGTCTTTTGTATCGCAGTCGGGTGGTGCGCGTAGTCGTCGTACACGAGAGCGCCACTCGGTGCTTCGCCACGGTATTCGAATCGGCGCCACGCACCCTTGAAGGTCGCGAGCGATGCATCAATAGAATCTTCCGAGAGCGCCGGAAAGGCGGCCAAGGCCGCGGCCTTGGCCGCCCGCGCATTCATTCGATTGAACTCCCCGATCTGCGTCAGGTCGGGTACTTCTACCTGTGTGTAGTCGATCACTTTCGCCGATACATCTTTCAATACTGCGGCAATGGTCGGATGATTCGGATCGGTAATGATATATCCGTGCGCTGGCACTTTTTCCGCCGCGGTGCGAAAGGTCTCTTGGAGCGCTTCGAGCGATGGAAAGTAGTCCGTGTGATCGAGCTCGATGTTGGTGATCACCAATATCTCCGGTGAGAGCTTGAGGAGATGATCGCGGTATTCGCACGCTTCGACGACGAAAAGATCAGGCTTCCCTGCAAGAAAATTCGACTCAAAATCGCGCACGATCGAGCCGATAATCGCAGTCGGCGCAATCTGCGCATCATGCAATATCTTGGCGAGCATGCCGGTCGTGGTCGTCTTACCATGCGTACCCGCGACCGCGATGGTGCGCATGCTTTTGGATATCTCACCGAGCGCCTCGAAATACGACACCTGCGGTATGCCCATTTCGCTCGCACGCACACGCTCGGGATTGTCGGTATGGACCGCATCGCTGTAGATCACGAGCTCGGTATCGGCTGGGATATTGCATCCGTCGTGTCCGATCGAGATCTTGACCCCTTTGCGCGCGAGCAATTCGGTCGTCGGAGATTCTTCGCGATCTGATCCGGTCACCTGTTTGCCTTGATGCACGAGGAGCTGCGCGAGTCCCGACATGCCGATGCCCCCGATACCGATCATGTAGATGTGTGCGGGGATAACGTTCATTGACTTTTTGTTTTGATTTGATAACATATGGATACAAACGGCCGCAAGGCTCATCCCCGCCCCGCAAGGGGCGGGGAGGAACTTTTTCCGACATTCTTGAAATTTGCTTCCACAAGCGCATCGACGAGTGAATCAAAGGTCAGTGTGTTGAGTGTCCCCGCACGATTAATAAGTCGCTTTACATCCAAAAGACGGATCTGCGAAAGTATCGCCGTCGCCTGTTTGCCCTCGACCTCACCTACATGGAAATAATACTTACCGATTTTTTGTGTGGTCGAAAGCGGCACGGCAAGGAACACATCGGGGTTGTATTTTTTCACAATAACGACCGGACGCTCAAATACCTCGCCGGTACCATCCTGTTCAAATCCTATATTTACACCAAGATGCACCCACCACACTTCGCGTTCATAGAAATAGACCTCATGCATCGAAGCATGGATGTCCTTTTTTGTATCATTCCACCGATCAAAGTCCTTCTCCATGGTCGGCATCATAGCATGCCCACAATACATCGCACATATAAAATTCAGTCCCCGCACCTTATGTGGAGGGACTGATGTCGAACCGGTTTCGACTTACTCTTTACTTACTCTTTATAGGTCGGCTCGTAGTCCTCGAATTCGTCATTCGCTAGGGACTCACCCCATTGATCATCGTCTTCGTCACGATGCTTCTTTGGTGAGTTCTTACGGAAGCCGTAAAAAAGCACTGCTCCCAAGACGATGAAACCGGCCAAGTATCCTAAATACTCCATCTGGGTTCTACCTTGGTTTTAGGTTGAAAGCTATAACGATGGTAGCATATTTTTGACGATTGTCAAAAACTGGTCATTGCGGTCGTATTCGTTCTTGAACATACCAAACGAGGAAAAGGCGGGGCTGAAAAGGATCGTGTCGCCCGGCGAGGCGCTCGCAAGTGCCTCGTGGATCGCGGCCGAAAGGTCGTCATAGATCGACACATCCGCCATGAGGGGCGCGATACGACTGGTACCGGTGCCAGCGAGCAAAATAACTCGTTTGCAAGACCCTGCGATCTCATACAAAAGCACGTTCATGTCCAAGCCTTTGTCGGCCCCGCCCATGATGAGCACTATGTTTTTGTTTCCATTGTGCAGTGACTTAAGCGCCGCGATCGTCGCCTCCGGTGTCGTGGCATTGTTGTCGTTATAGATCTTCACACCATTTTTCTCGCCGACGAATTGCAGCCGACCTTCAACTCCTTCAAATGATTCGAGACTTTCTTTTATTTCCATGTCATTCAGCCCGAGCGCACGCAAGGCACCCGCGGCAAGCGCGGCGTTCTCGCGGTTGTGCTCACCCGGCATTTTGATCTGCCAGTCTTGAGGGATTGCGGGCGGCACGACCCCATGCCTGCCGGCAGGCAGGGCCGCAATGCGCTCCGCGACCTGCTCCCCCACCACCAGCGAATCCCCCTCCTTTTGATACTTAAAAATATTCGCCTTATCCGCAAAATACTCATCCATCGTCTGGTAATAATTCTGATGATCCGGAAGAAGATTGGTGAACACCGCGATCTGCGGACTGATCTGCAGGTCGCCAAATCCCTGCAACTGCCACGAATCCAGTTCCAACACCGCGATATCCCCTGCCCGCACATCGGGCAGCATCGCGAGCGTCGAGACGCCGCGGACATTGCCGCCGAGGACTGCTTTCTTGCCGGCCTTTTGCAGACAGTGGTAGATCATATGCGTGACGGTCGATTTGCCGCGCGTACCTGTGACGCCGACGATTGTCGTCCCTGCTTGTCTCGCATATTTTGCAAAGAGCGCGGTCGACATATACACTGGCACTCCTGCCCGTCGCGCAGCCGCAATGTAGGGCGAATCGATCCGCACGCCGGCCGCCTTCAAGACCATGTCGGTGTCGGTAAAATCCTTTTCGTCGTGACCGCCGAGATGAAAAGTGATGTTGGGATACTGCCGAAGCTGCGCCACGGATCCAGCCAGCTCATCTTCGGTCTTCATATCGGTCACGGTCACCTGTGCCCCCTGTGCTGCCAAAAAGGCCGCATCCCCCACTGCACGACCCAAGAGCCCGAGGCCCATTACCGTGATCTTCTTGCCCTCAAAGAGAGCCTGATAGTCGTTCATCGGTCCACTATACCATTATGAAGATATACACCGCGACTCACTTGCAAAAGGGCCGGACAGGTCTATATTGACGCCCAGATATCTCCATTCCTCTATCTAAATGGGAGGCTCTTATGTCGACAAAAATCTTCGATCGCAAGACCCAATCTGGTCCTGTAGTTGCCAAAAAAGCTCCAAAAAGGAACCCTCTGTGTCACTGGCTGATACAAAAGATCCGCATCTTCATCCGGTGACTTTTGATAAAGTACACCAAAAGGACTCCCGCATACGGAGCCCTTTTCTTGTACCGGTGTGGGTACAGGGTAAGACAGCTCGAAACACGGGTGATAGAATCTATACCATGACAGACCAGATCACTGAGGGGGTACGTATTTCGACACCCCCATCCAAATCCGAAGCCGTATCAAGACCACGTCGATTGTTTCCGCTATCCGTCAAACTCCTCCTCACGATTCTCGTCTTTTTGGCCGTGTCCATCACGTTCTTCCTTGCCGTGCCTTTGTTCCAGACGACCGCAGACCTCTATCTTGCTTTCGCTGTCCTGATCTTTTGGGCACTTTGTATCTACGGGATCGTCTCGTATTTCTTCATACATCCCCTGCATGTGATCTTGCGATGGTTCAAAGAATCGCGCGTAGACGCCTTCAAGCATGTCTCGCCCGCCCCGATACAGTCGTCCGATGAGATCGGCAACATCGCCCAAGAAATGAGCGCCGCGATCTCTGCACTCTGGCAGGCAGGAGAACATGAACGCGAGCTTCTCCAGCTCAAGAGCGACACGATCACCCTTATCGAACACCAGCTCCGCACAGCCCTGACCCAGCTCAAATGGTCGCTTGAGACCGTGCAAGTGCCCGCCGAGGTCTCCACAGCGGTCATACGCATCACCGGGACCGTCCAAGACATCATCAACGCCGCCCGCATCGGCGAAGGTACCTTCGGATATGTATTCTCGGAGATCGACTTGCTTCCGGTCGTAGAAAAGATGATCGCCGCACTCAAACCACGCGCCGACAGTCGCGGCGTCAAGATAGTATATGAACACGCGCCCGAGGTCCCTCATGTCTTGGCAGATGCCGATCGCGTCAGTATTGCACTTTCAAATGTGCTTTCCAATGCCATCGAATACACCCCAAAAGACGGGACCGTCACCGTGTCGGTGACCTTGGCGGATGAGTTTGTCGACATCACCATAAAAGACACCGGCATCGGCATGTCTCAAGAAGACCTCTCAAATCTCTTTAGCAAGATGCATCGCGGCAGGATCGCGATGAAGATGCGTCCCGACGGCTCAGGACTAGGTCTCTACGTCGCCAAGAACATCCTCAACGAACATGGGGCCGAGGTCATGGTCAAATCCGAAGAAGGCCGCGGGACGCAGTTTTCGGTCCGCATTCACAAAGTGCTTGGCGCCTGATCCAACATCCGCCAATCGCTCAGCTCGAACTTTTTAGTTCAGTCTTCAATCGGTGCCGCGGGGGAGACTCGAACTCCCATGTCTTGCGACATATGCTTCTGAAACATACGTGTCTACCAATTTCACCACCGCGGCATTATTCTACAATCGACAATGATCTTTGTATCTTGAGATACTTTCTCTGCAACCTCAACACTCCTGCACGATAATACATAGCCCTACAGAGCACAACTGCCTCTCTTTTTGAGTATCGTAACTGCACGTACGGACTATCGCGATAATAACCAATGTGCCCCCTTATACCCAGAGAAGTATCTAGCTTAGCACGAAGCCAATCAAGGAACAGGGGACTCGCGGATGTGAAAGAAACGTAGAAACGATAACTATTTTTGAACACGGTATCGTAATAAGAATAGCTACATCCATCTCCATCAAAATATCCTCTCAAAAAATCGAGAAAGTACCTTTCTGGGATCGTGACCGATGAGATCGTCTTAGATTTTGCTGGTGATAATCCGATAGTCATCAAAAACTGATAAAAAAGAACGTCACTGAACTGTACACAATATGCAAGATTACCGCTTCCCGAATATTTATGACTAACCTTCGTATCCAATCCAAGGCACTGTTTGAATAACACGACCTGTGTCCGGTCTTTGGAAGTCAGGTCTATATGCCTTCCATCTTTTGACAAACACCCGTCAGCGGTTAACAGCCCGATCGCATACGCAAATTTTCGTGACCAGTTAATCTTTACCTTACCTATTGGTTTTGGCCCCCTTTTCACTCGCATATTGTAATCGGATCGCAATACTGAAGCAAGTAGCGTATACCAATTACTCAACCATCCATACCAACACCAAAAAAGAGCCGACATTCGTCGGCTCTTTTGCCATTTAGCGGTAACGGACCCTGTGCTTGGGGTGGCGCTTGAAACGCTCTCGCTTGGTCCTCGATCCGAGGAGGATATCAGCGACCTCGATCGCGACCAACACTTCGCTCTCTCCCCCGTGCGCATCGCTTTTGAGATAACGCATATAGCGGATGCGGATCTCACTCCCCTCGCGGAGCACTACCCGGTGATGGCATTTTCTAAGCACACTTACAGAGACGATGATGTCTTGTTTCTCTCCCTTGTATCGCAACACCGTGATGCCACTCTCGGGATCAAGTGTCCGTATCACCTTTGCGATCACGAAATCACGTATTGCTCGAGGATCACGCGTGCCCCGCGCATAACGCAAACCGGTAGTGAGAGACATGACATCCTCCCCGGCGACCACACTTCACTAAACCAAGATTAACGCTTCATCAAATAATGTCAAAAGATCATTAGTTGATCATTCCTCCGTCTCGATATCAGCGCCGATCGCTTTGAGGCGTTCGTGAAGATTTTCATACCCGCGACTGATCGGATACACATTTTTAAGCTTCGACTCGCCTTCTGCAGCAAGCATGCCGATGAGCAGGATCGTCGCGGGGCGCAGGGCCGGCGGTGCCTCGATCACCGCCGCACGCAGAGGCGTGGGACCCGTAACGAAGACTCGATGCGGATCTGCCAAGACGATATCAGCACCGAGCTTTTTCATCTCCATATAGTGGACGGCGCGACCCTCATAGACCCAATCATGAATGAGCGTGCGACCGGTCGCCTGTGTGGCCACGGGGACAAAGAACGGAAGGTTGTCGATATTGATCCCTGGATATGGGCGCGGCGCGATCTTTTCGGGCGGCGCGACAAGCACCGACGGCTTGATGGTGAGATCGATGAGCACAGTGCGGCCATTGTCGGCGACATAAGGCACTGATCGCTCGTAGATGAGCCCCATCTGAGCGAGAGTGAAAAGCTCAAGCTCGAGAAAATCGATCGGACAACGCTTGATCGTGAGTTCTGATCGGGTCGTGGCCGCCAGCGCTATGAAAAACATAGACTCGATCGGATCTTCGCTGGGGTATCCGACAATATCAGCATTGATATCTGCTACTCCGTGCACTACCAGAGTGGATGTGCCGATACCATCAATCTGCACTCCACATGCCTGCAAGAAAAAACAGAGGTCCTGCACCATGTAATTCGAGCTCGCGAATTTGATCACGGTCTTCCCCGGGATCTTGGCGGCGGCCATGAGGACATTCTCCACACCGGTGTCCGATGCCTCAAACATGATGACCTCCGCCGGATGCAGATCGCTGGTCTCGATATGATATGAGCGCTTATCTGTGGATGCGGAGATGTGAATTCCGAGCCGGGCGAGCGCGTCGATATGCGTACCGAGAGAGCGCTTGCCCAGATCACATCCGCCCGGCGCCGGCAGCTCAAAGGTACGCACGAGATGCGCGAGCGCGGGGATAAACATCGCGATCGAACGCGTGCGCTCAGCTGATGCGCGATTGATATTAGTAAGGTCGATCTTGGCGGGTGGCGTGATGACAATATCACCATTCTCTTGCCAATCGACTTTGACCCCGATCGACTCGAGTACCTCAATGAGACGGTTGAGCTCTTCGATGCGCGGCATGCGCTTGAGGGTCGTGGTGCCGCGATTGAGCAGCGCCGCGCAGAGAAGCCCCACACCAGCGTTCTTTGAGATATTGGTCGTGACCGTCCCCTGAAGCTTTTTTCCGCCAGTGACTTTGTAGTTCATACGGTTTGTTTTGAGATATCTGTCATGTAGTCAATAGTACCTCTTTTTTGCAGGCCTTCTAATAAGCTCTCTAGGATTTCCCTATTCCTCTCTAAGGTCCTCGAGATCGCATCCTGCAATACGGGAATGTCTTTCTTAAAATACGCCACCGTCCCCTCGACATATGCCCGCCACCATTCATAATCTTCTCCTGTTATTTCATTCGCCGCGACAAGCGCGGCCTCAAAACTCTCGACTGCACCATTCACATCCGCCCCGGCTTTATTTTGACCTACATGAAAATGACTTATGGACAGTAGATTAAAATACTGCCTGCGCGAATCTGGGGTAATGAGTAATTCCCTTACTTCAGCGTCCTCCAATATGGCGATATTCTCCTCCGCTGATTGACGGTGAGAAGTTGATTGATCTCGTTTGAATAGCTCATCAAGAAACACTTCTGGACTTAAGGTGCCAGAGACCAATTTCTTTTTTAGAAGCGCTTGCTTAAGCTGCTCACGTCCTTGCTTCAATTTCTCCATAATCAGGTGCGTGCACTAGGATTCGAACCTAGGACCTTTCGAGTATCAGTCGAGCGCTCTACCAACTGAGCTATGCACGCATTTTCTAACCCTCACAGTCTTATAACACCACCATAGACTGTGAACAAGATAGTAGCAGAAATATGGCCTGTATGCTACTTTGGGATGAGACCAATCAACTGGATCAGCAAAGGAGAGTCCTATGGCGGCGCCGAAGAATAGTTGTCATGCGTTTACCCCCACCAGCCGTCGTTTTGACGATAAAAAGCACAAGACGGCTCCCGGTCGGCGCACGAGCAGCCGCTATTTACGGATTCTTTTCAAAAAAATGGATCGGAAGGCCTACGCCAATCAGTCTCCCGGCTTCGGCGCCGTATCCAGTGTATTTACATAATAAGCAGATCGAAGCGGCGCGCCCTCAGGCGCGCCGCTTTCTTTTGTACGAAAAAAGACCCCACTGACAGAGTCTGTCCATCACCATTTAAACAAACACAAGAGCGCCGCGTATGACGCGGCGCTCTTGTGTTTGAGAATTGAATTACAGAAAAGTAGCTTGGTACACACAGGCACGAAATTAAAGACACTCTTTTGTTCCGTCCATTAATGATGCCGATCATGTATTGCACTCAACTAGATCATGTCTAGCTTTTTATGCAGTCACCTATCGATATCAAATCCTTGATCGTCTTCCCGATCTGCCACATGTAGATAAAGGTACAACATGATTGCCATTCTGTGCTCAGCTGAGACACAGAAATCGACCGGTTCAATCCTCAGACCGTAGCCTGGAGGACTTCTCCGATTTGGAATGAATCCACGAGCAGCTTCCGCTACCCGTGCCTTGTTACGACTTACTCTTTGTCATTGAGTTTGCCTTGGACCATCGCAAGGATGAGCTTCGGGCACTCCCAACTTCCCTGAGTTGACGGGCGGTGAGTACAAGGCTTGAGAACGTATTCACCGTGGTATAGCTGACCCACGATTACTAGCGATTCCGGCTTCATGAGGTCGAGTTGCAGACCTCAATCCGAACTGGCGCCGCTTTTTTAGGATTTGCTCAGTCTTACGACGTCGCGCCCCTTTGTAACGGCGATTGTAGCGCGTGTGCAGCCCAGGTCATCAGAGGGACATGCTGACTTGGCGTCATCCTCACCTTCCTCCCCCGTGAGGGGGCAGTCTCGCCTGACACTTGTAACAGGCAACGAGGGTTGCGTTCGTTACCCCACTGAAGGGAACGGTTCAAACCACGAACTGACGACAGCCATGCATCACCTGTTCTACACCCTCGAAGGCTTCCCTAGTTTCCTAGGGCGTGCAGTAGAATTTCTAGACCTGGTAAGGTTCTTCGTTTAGCGACGAATTAAGCCACACGCTCCACCGCTTGTGCAAGCCCCCGTCTATTCCTTTGAGTTTTAACCTTGCGGTCGTACTACCCAGGCGGATCGCTTAACGCGTTAGCTTCGTCTCCCAGAGGGTCGATACTCCGGAAAACCAGCGATCATCGTTTAGGGCGTGGACTACCGGGGTATCTAATCCCGTTCGCTACCCACGCTTTCGTGCTTGAGTGTCAGGAACGCGCCAGTCGGATTTCACCCCTACACCATGAGTTCCGCAAACCTCTCACGCCCTCGAGTCATGCCGTTTCGGTCGCGATTCCGGGGTTGAGCCCCGGGGTTTAACAACCGACTAACATGACCACCTACGCACTCTTTACGCCCAGTGATTCCGGGTAATGCTCGGGGCCTCTGTATTACCGCTCCTGCTGGCACAGAGTTAGGAGCCCCTTATTCATGGAGTAACGTCAATTACTTCCTCCTCCATAAAAGCTCTTTACGCGCCGAAGCGCTTCATCGAGCACGCGGTATCGCTCGATCAGGCTTTCGCCCATTGTCGAATATTCTCGGCTGCGGCCCCCCGTAGGGGTATGAGCCGTTCTCAGTCTCATCGGTGGGGGTCAGCCTCTCAGCTCCCCTAAACGTCGTAGCCTTGGTAAGCCATTACCTTACCAACTAGCTGATATTGCGCAGGCCGCTCCGGAAGCGATAAATCTTTACTCTTGCGAGACCATCGGGAATTATCTAACCTTTCGGCTAGTTATGCCCGACTTCCGGGTACGTTCCTACGTGTTACTACCTCGTCTGCCAAGGGTCTAAACCCTTTCGACTTGCATGCCTTATCCATACCGCCAGCATTCACCCTGAGCTAGGATCAAACTCTAATTTAAAGAAGTTTGAAACTAAGTTCAATTTATTTCTCTTAAAGGATGGACGGAACAAAAGAATGTATCACGCACCTTGCGGTGAGTGATCCTTGTGTTTCGTTTAACTTTCTTGCATTTGTGTGTGCTTGTACTTTCCCAATACTTCTATTGGGTTGGTTTTGCTTTGCTTTTCTGTATTCAATTATCAAAGGTCATTTCTCTATTTCGATCTGTTTGCGTTTTGGAAAAAACGCCGGTTTGAGGTTTGGAAAAACCTCACTTGCGTTTTCGTCGAAAACGCCAGAACAGAGCCAAAATAAAACCACTTCTCGGTGGTGGAGAGAGTATATACGATGGAAATTCGAAGTCAAGCTTCGGAAAACATCGAAAATACCCTTATTTTGAGCGCTTTACTTGCCAGCGCTCAACCTCAACCAAAAGCGGGGCCGCCAATAGGAGCGATGAGTAGGTGCCTGCAATCACTCCGGTTATGATCGTGAGCGCAAAATCGCGCGTGGCGAGTGGCCCGAGGACGTAGAGCGCGAGAAGCACAATTACTACCGTAAGCGAGGTATTGATGGATCGGGAGATGGTCTGATCGGCACTATGACCGACCGTCTGCGCAAAGGGCTCTTTCACGCGGTGATCTTCGTTCTTGCGGAGATTCTCGCGGATACGGTCGAAGACGACGATCGTATCGTTGATCGAGACGCCGAGCAGCGTGAGCAATCCGACAATAAAGAGCGAGTCGACCTCTGCCCCGCGCACATGACCGAGAAAGGCGAACAGGCCCGTCGGCACGAGGATGTCGTGCGCAAGCGTGATGATAGCGATGACCCCGTACTTCCACGAGGCGACTGGCTTCGAGACACCGCGAAAAGCGAACGCGATGAAAAGAATGATCGAGATAGCGACAAGCGCGAGCGCGATCAGACCCTTGGTGAGCAGCTCGCGCCCGATCGTCGGACCTACCGAGGTGAATTGATCTTCGTGGATGGTACCGAGCGAGCCCAGCGCGCTCTCAAGTGCGACTTTCTCGTCATTCGTAAGGGTGCGCGCTCGGAAGATGTACGCATCCGTACCTGTCGGCTGGACGCGCACTTCACCTATAGCGAGCTTCGAGACCACATCGTGCACTTGCGCGATATCGGGGCGCCCTCCCAGGTACGACGTCTGCAACAGAGAACCTCCCGAAAGATCGATCCCCGCATGAAGCCCCCAGATCCCCAGAGCCATGACCGCAAACAGTGAGATCACTCCTGGGATCAAGAGAAACGTACGCGTGTGTTTGGTGAAGTTGAATTTCATATGATGATCATTTGATGCCGGAGCTCATGAAAAAACGGCCAACGCGCTTTTGTGTGTTGATACCGAGGGCGAGCAAGAAGGTGCGGGACACCGTGATAGCCGAGAACATGGACACCAATACACCGAGTCCGAAGACGAGCGCGAAGCCTTTGATGATCGACGTACCGAGCCAAAAAAGAATGATGCTCGCGATGATATGCGCGATATTTGAATCGCGGATCGCGAGCCATGCGCGCGCGAAGCCCTCGCGGATCGCATCTTCGGATCCGCGCCCCGCCGCGAGCTCTTCTTTTATTCTCTCGGCGATCAGAATGTTGGCATCAACCGCAAGACCCACCGACAATATGAACGCTGCCATGCCCGCCGCGGTGAGCACGACCGGGACGAGCTGGAAGAGCGCGAGCATGATCGTCGCGTAGATCACGAGAGAGACGACCGCCACGATCCCCGGCACGCGATACCAGAGGATCATGAAAAGCGAGAGGATGAGGAATCCGATAATACCGGCAAATACTCCCGCATGGAGCGCCTCGTCGCCGAGCGTAGCGCCGATGGTCTGTGTCGAGGCCAGAGTGATCGGTACCGGAAGCGCACCGAGATTGAGATTCTTGACCATCTGCTTGGCCTCGTCCGGGGTGAAGTGTCCGGAGATGATGGCAGTGCCGTCGTTGATCGCGGTCTGGATGACCGGCGCCGAGAGCATGTTGCCGTCGAGGAAGATCGCAAGCTGATCGCCGACGTGCGCGGTCGTGAGATCGGAGAAGATCTTGGCACCTGCGGAATCAAAGGTGAGCGCGACCGTCGCCTCGCTCGGAAGTGCGCTCGATCCGTTGCCAAACTGCAGCGCGGCATGCTGCACGTATTTGCCGGTGAGTCCTGTGTCTTCGAAAGCTGTCGGATTCAAGACGCCGTTTTTGTCTGCCATCGAATTCGCCATGCCCGGCTTCACGAGCTTGAATTCGAGTACCGGAGTCTGACCGATAAGCTTGATCGCCTCATTGACATCGGTGATGCCGGGGAGCTCGACGATGAGGCGCTCACCTCCCGTACCGAGAGCTCCGCCGCGCTCAGTCTGCACGACCGGCTCCGAGACGCCGAATGAATCGACGCGGCGGACGATCACCGCCTGCAAAGCAGACAAGGAATCAGGTACTTCGCTCGCTGAGAGCTTGCTGGTATCGGCGTCGTAGACGAGGTGCGTACCGCCCGAGAGGTCGAGCCCGAGACGGAAAGGTCGGAATCCGTGCATCTGCGCGGCATAGACGAAATAGCCGATACCCACTCCGGCGAGAAGGACGAGAAGCGCGACCATTCTTTGCTTCAACATAATGGCCTTCAGTATACGCATATTTTCATTTTGGGGTACTTGACAATATCTATTTAATTTGCTACCATATTTATTAGTTACTAACTGCAACTGGAGTTGGTGAAATGATCTCATGCAATCTTTCCGAGTCTGTGTTCGTCTGTGCATACATCACCGCGGGCGGAAGCGCGATAGAGGTGTCGAACGGACATTTTGGCCTGGCTACATTCCTTGGTCTCTCGGCTCTTATCACAGCCATCGTGGCCCATGCCTTGGACAAATAGCATTCGCTCGGCGGAAGCCGCTCACTTCTGCGAGCGGTTTTCTTTTTGACTTGTTTATGAGTTCGCACGTACGAAATTATAAACAAGTGTTTCTATTTTCCGAATGCCAACACTTGTAATCTTTGAGCGATTGACATATGCGCTCAATTGTCTATAATTGATCAGTATCAATCAACTCACATCAGTATTGTATGACTACCACTATAGCGATGACAAAGGCACGCACGCACCTCGGTGCCATCGTCCAGCGCCTGCGCACCAAGGGCGAGCGCGTGATCCTCGAGAAGGACGGCGTCCCCGTCGCGGCTATCGTGGAAGCTGATTTTCTCGAGGATGTCCTCGACTCGTTGGAGATCATGAAAGCGCGCGAAGAGACACGCAAGGACCCGCTCGTGGACTGGGCCAAGATCCGTGCGCGATATGTATAAAGTGCTCCTCAAACGCTCCGCGCAAAAAGAGCTCGACACACTTCCCAAGAGCGCACGCTCAACGATCACATCTTCGCTTGAGGAGCTCACTGTACTCGGCATTCGTGCGCGCAACACCAAGAAACTCCACGACCCGCTCGAGGGCTATCGGATGCGCGTCGGCGACTATCGCATACTCTTCGATATCAACGATACGATCATTCTCGTCTATCGCATCTCCAAGCGCGCCGACGCGTACCGATAGCGAGTTTCTGCGGGCGGTTTTCTCAAGGAGCTACGGCACCGTGGTGCAGAATTGAGCACGATTCTGCCTCAAGGAGCTACGGCACCGAGGTGAGACCAATTTTTCTTAGCGGTAAACCGCTTTAGAAAAATGGCCATGCCCTTATGGTGCCGAATTCACCAGAATTCGGCTTTTTCTTCATCCCCTATTCATGGTACATTCCGAGTGGATAATAGAGTTCAAAACAGCTCGGGGAAAAAATGGCCATCTACTGTAGACCACACTACGATCCGGATATTGTCCGGAAAATGGTCAACGAGGGACACCTCGTGACCTCGTTTGATCATCGCGACCAAGACATCATCGCCGACTGGGCGCACGTTCTCTTTGAAGGACTAGCGGCTTTACGTAATGATCAGGCGGCGCGCAACCTCATCCTTGAGAAAGGCTCTAACAAGGATCATCTGGGTAGGCTTCGCGCCGGCTTCTTCGAAAAGACGGTAGACGATATGCGACAGTTAAACATCGTCAACGTCCACGATGATCGGATCCGAGACTACCGTCGCAATATGCCGACGGATTCGTATGCGAAGTTCTTCGAAGCACTCTGCGAACTGTATACCTGGGTCCATATTCAAGTCGAAGCGATCGGCGACGCAGTCGACGCATACATCAAACGAGAGCGTATTCGTGGCAACGATGTCGGCGGCGCATATGATCTCACTGACCTATTACCAGACTCAGATGTGCTCGTCAGTGTCACCTCATACCGGGTGCGTGCCGGCGCTTCAGAATCAAGCGGATGCCCGAACACAGCAGCGCTGGGGATCTACTGTCTCGTAAAAGGCAACGCATCAATGCATGTCCTCGATCGATATGGTCGAGATGTGAATCTGTCCCATGTCGAAAAGGACCCTTCACGGATACTCGTTGTCCCCGGAGAGGAGCTTTCGCTCATAACGAACAACCTGATCATGGCGGCAACGAATCCGGTCTATGTCAATCCGGAAGAAGAGGGTCTTATGCGCACTACCCTGCGTGTATTCGTGTATCTCCCCAAGGAGATCATGGCAAAATTGCGGCACCTGCGGGAAGAACATAACAAAGGCATGCAAATGCTCGTAGAATAGACTCTTGCACCTATCCATCCTCCGGCGGACACAGCCGGGGGATTTTTAATTTCCTACTTTTGCTTTTCGATAAGCGTAAAAAGATTTTTGAATATCATCGCCACCGCTATGGGCCCGACACCACCGGGGACCGGAGTAAAGAGCGCTGCTTTGTCGGCACAGGCGGGATCGGCATCGCCGATGACCTTGCCGCCGGCTTCACTCGTCCCTGCGTCGATGAGGATCACGCCATCCTTGAGCATGTCCGGTTTTACAAATGCCGGCTCACCTGCCCCAAGTACGACGATACCAGCGTCCTTGAGCGGATCGAGGGGTTCGCCTTTGTTGATGACAGTGACCTGCGCCCCGAGCTCTTTGAGCAGGGCCGCGCAAGGCCCTCCTACCAAGCGCCCCGAGCCGACGACGACCGCCTGCATGTCTTGGACCCTGATCCTCTCGCGGCGCACTATTTCGGCGACCGCTTCGGCGACCGGTGGGCGCACGCGCGGTGCCGAAGAAATACCATCGACATCCTGTTCGGGCGGAATGGCCGCGAGGAGTGCGTCTGTGTCTATCTGTGATGGTAGCGGCAACTGCACGATGACACCGTCTACCTGGGCCGCGAGGCGAGCGAGGGCCGCGACCGCTGAGGCGGTCGCGGCCCCTTCCGGCAACTCCTCGCGCACGATCTCCACCCCGAGCCGAGCGGCCGCGCGCGTCTTGATCCGCACAAAAGACTCGATCACCGGATCATTGGTCCCGACGACGATTCCGAGCCTGAGCGGATGAGTGATCCCCTCTCGCCGTACCGCAAGATCGGTGTAGATACTCTCCGCAATCTCTTTGCCGTTGATGGTCATATTAAATTCCCATTTCTTTTTTAAGGTCTACAAGACCGTCTTTGAGCGCGATCTGCGGTTCCCATCCGAGGACTGTGCGCGCTTTTGATATGTCCGCGACACAGCGGGCGGGCTCGAGGCGTGCCTCGGCAGGCGCCGTCTCTCCCCCGATCAACTGCGCGAGATCATTGACCGAGGTCTCGGTGCCCGTCGCGATATTAAACACTTCGCCATTACCGGATGTGGACTCTGCGGCAAGAAGATTGGCGCGCACAACATCCGAGACGTGGACATAGTCGCGTGTATGCGTACCATCGCCCGCGATCGTGAGTGGCTGCCCTTGCGTGCGCAGTGTCAGGAATTTGCCGACCACGAGCGCATATGCGCCTTCCGGATCAAGGCGTGATCCGTATACATTGAAAAACCGTAGCGCGACCGTATCCAATCCATAAATATCACTCCAGAGCTTACAGGCTTGTTCGCTCATGCTTTTGTGCAGACCATACGGGCTCTTGGGGGTCGGGTTCATGGTCTCCACGATCGGCATCTGGTCCTGGTCTCCGTAGATCGCCGCGGTACTCGCAAGGACAAAGCGCTTGACTCCCCCCGCAGCAGCCGCACGAAGCGCCGCGATCGTGCCGCCCACATTGACGGAAAAAGACTCGAGGGGCTCATCAATAGAATATTGGACGCGCGGAAGCGCAGCGAGATGAAATACATAATCAGCTCCCGCAATAATGGGAGTGATCGCATCATAATCGCGCACATCGACTTCGTGATACGTTGCCTGTGCATTGAAACGATCATCTCGTTTTCCGGCGATATAATTGTCGATCACATGGACCTCATCACCGTGCGCGATGAGCGCATCGACGATATGCGACCCGATAAATCCCGCCCCGCCGGTAATCACTGATTTTTGAGACATATATGTAGATAGTACGGGATAACGCACCAACAGCCAAGACCCACCTGTACGATTAAGACGTCTTTTCCGAGGTATTGAAATGCGTATTGATGAATGCTTCCGCCTGCTTCCAGTCGCCGGATGAAAGTCCGGCCCATAATGCTTGCGCACGCTCAAGGGCAAGACCATGTGTAAGATGAGCAGGCGCAACTCTGCGGTCATGTCTTACATGTGATACATCATCTCCCAGAGAGGCCGCCATCCAGTACAATCGGATAGCATCGTCTTGTTGTAGAATACCAGCACTATCATGCGCTTTACGTAATGTACATCCAGCCAGGAAGTCTGCATGTAGCTCAATAGCTCTGTCAATGTATGCTTCCTCTTCTGGATTTTGCGCACGCTTCATCGCGTTCATACTTTTCTGCGCGATCCCGATTTGATTCTGAGCATAATGAGCCATTTCATGAGAAATGAGGTACGTGATCGAATGCTCGTTGGCAGCGGCAAAGAATCTTTCTTGAAGCTTTGTATAGGAGGATGGGGGAAAATATATAGTGTTATCAGCAGAGCAAAACATCGGCCCTCTCCCCTCACTCCACTCCCCGCAAGCAGTTTTTATCTCCCCGGAAAATATTTTCAACGCGGACCCCTCATGATGCCATCCTTCCGCACGAAATACCTCTTTCCAATACTGCCGCACATACTCATAGGTTGAAGTGATCAATCCTTCTATCTCTCCTTTTGAAAGCGGTATCTGCTCCCCTGGTTCAAGTGGGCGCTCTGATATCGGAGGGACCTGCGGGATAGGTATATCACGAAACGTCTCGCGAAAAGCTTCTACGGATACGGAGTGCGGTATGCGAAACATCTCGCGGATCGCCGGATATTCTTTTTCTTTTCGAGGCAACGGAATCCTCTCGGACATAGCCGCAGTATAACATTCGCTTATGATCCCCGCGCGGTGACGACGATGCGGATCGTCTGCAGGATGATATAGATATCGAGCAGGAGCGAGCGGTGTTTGAGATAGTAGAGATCATACGAGAGTTTCATCTTGGTCTCGGCAATATCGGCACCATGATGCGGATCGCGATCGTGTCTGATCTGTGCCCAGCCGGTGAGGCCCGGTGTGACAAAGTAGCGGGCGTTGTAATACGGAATGCGCGCATTGTACTGAGCGGCGAGCGCGGGGAGCTCCGGGCGCGGCCCCACCAGCGACAGATCGCCACGGATCACATTCCACAGTTGAGGAAGCTCGTCGACACGCAAGAGGCGCAGCCATTTGCCTACGCGCGTCACCTCGAGCTTGGTCTTGCCGTGCTCATCATAGACGCCCTGATCATTGCCGCTCATGCTGCGGAATTTGATGATATAGATCGGTTGCTGGAAT
The DNA here is from genome assembly GCA_016214605.1 of Candidatus Kaiserbacteria bacterium. GTDB lineage: Bacteria > Patescibacteriota > Minisyncoccia > Phycocordibacterales > UBA2100 > UBA10103. The sequence goes on along the minus strand of JACROD010000010.1, from coordinate 5,282 downwards.
TTGCCGACACGCTCCTGCGTGATAAATATATCTCCCCCGTCGTCGAGCTTGATCGCGAGCATCACAAAAGGATACGCGATCAGCGACACCACTCCCATGATAAACGCGAGCGTAAAGTCGATCACCCGCTTCACCATGTCGTACATATGCGAAGCGCCGACATGCTGCAAGATCCACTCATAGCTGATGAGCGAAAGCGGTACGCGATGAAATACCCCGAGATGCAGATCGATCACATCCACGAGAGAGAATCGGCGTTTGTGAAATGCAGCGTCGTAGATGATGGGCAAGGCTGCTGAGATAGAGTCGTCGGAAAAGTCGATCACGAGGAAAGACACGCTTTCTTCGGCCGCCACGCGGCATGCCTGCTGGATCACCTGATGCGAAGGCGCGTGTGCGGTGTCGATCACATGATCGAAAGAGAACGGGTATCGACGATCATTGCCGACCTCCGCCGCAAGCGCCTCCACATCCACACCTGATGCGATGAGTACCCCCTTGAGATGGCGGCCACGGTGCAGTCGCGGAAAAACGCCGACGCGCCAGATGAATATGAGTACGAAGGATATCGGCAAGTAGAGGAGCAGATTGGTCTTGGGTGCGATACCAAATATCGGTACAAAGAAAAAGAAGAGTCCGGCGAGCGCAACGTTGATCGTCTGCGTATAGAGCAGGGTCGCCGTCAGTCGATAGCGAAAAAGTCGCGTGTGCCGCCCATAGAGCCCCGCAATGAAAAAGACGACGATCCAAGCTATGAAGAGGAGTGAGAATGGAAACAGATGCTGATCAAAAAGTGCCCTATTCGGAGGCGTCTGATAGCGCAGGGAGAGCGTGAGCCAGAGCGAGGCGGTAAAGACTCCCAGGTCGCCGATGAGAAGGATGGCGTATTCCCTTTTTGGTAATAGTGTCATATTATTTTTTGTTTTTCCTCTTGATAGCAAGGAACTTTTGGACTTCACGATCAAAGTCGGAGACGTAAGCCCTGTCCTGCTTCACGCGATATTTTTCATACTCTCCGAGCGCGAGTGCTTCGGCGACTTCGTGGCTGATCGTACCGGCATTATCGAGTATATCCCGTTCGTTGAATTTAAGGAATGCATCCAATTTTGAGACCCAATCGCTCATCCGCATGAGGATGCCGCGCATCGCCTGCGTCTCCGCAAAATCGAGATACATAGTCACAATTCTATTGAGATGATCCAGCTCTTGCTCATTCAAATAATTCTTCGCGATCACGACATCGTTTTCCCTGATCCGGCCTTTCGGAGAATTCTTCCAGACAGTAAGGCCCATGTTCGGTTTAGCGCTATCAACCCTTTCGGATACGATCTCGGCCGCGGTCTTGCCGGTGATCGCGAAATGGAGTTTGTTTTGGACGGTGGCGAAAAACCGCATGGTGATATCGCTTTCCGGCGCATAATCCGCACTGCACTGCGCATAGATATCGGTGATTTTCTGATACATGCGCCGCTCGCTCGAACGGATATCCCTGATCCTCGCCAGCTGTTCTTCAAAATAGTCCTTGCCGAAGATGGTGTTCGGATTCTTCAACCGTTCGTCGTCCATGGTAAACCCTTTGATGATGTACCCTTTCAACCGTTCGGTCGCCCACATGCGAAATTGCGTGGCCTGTGCGCTGTTGACCCGATACCCGACGGAGAGGATGGCGTCGAGATTGTAAAATTCCACTTCTCTTGAGACCTGTCTCCCTCCTTCATTTTGAACCTGTGCAATTTTTGCACTCGTTGCCGGCTTCGTGAGCTCACTGTCATTGTAAATATTTTGCAAATGTTTCGTTACCACGCTTCTTTCTACACCGAAAAGCTGGGCTATTTTTGCCTGCGTCAGCCATATATTTTCATCGCGCAGAAATATCTCCACTTTCACCTTGCCGTTGGGCGTCGTATAAAGCAGAAACTCCGTAAAGCTGTTGTTTGGGATGATGTTGTATTTCCGCATAAGTATTATTTCAAAATTCTCACCACCCCCGCATCCATCTCGACCATGTCGAGATTGTACTTTTCTTTGGGTGGGATGTTGTTCATATATTAATAAGATGTTGTCCGTGTCCGATGATACGGTTTATCGCCGTCAAACTTTTCTTGTGTGGCGAGCCATAAGTGGTCATTCACTTCAAACGATAGGATTTGCGGACTGCGCTTTTTAACTTCTTCTTTGATAAATTCGACCGCCAAAATGGTATTTGCTCGTATTTCGACTTCCTCCGGCGAATTATGAGCAATTTCGGTTTTGGTATCAATTTTTTCGGCGAGCGTAGTTGTGTACTCTAAAATTCCCAACTTTCTCAGAATTTGAGGAAGTTTGTAGTCGGCACATGCAGTAAGTTTATCTACATTTTTTAGTGCACCAAAACCTTGTGCATCAAAAATCTGGTAGATGTCCGCAACGAGCAACTGTGCTCGTTTGTAGAAATAAATTTCTCTTTCCTTGTACAAAGAAGTATCCGAAAAAGACGGAAAATTTTGCACACTGAGTTCCGCCAATTTTTGTGCATCTCCATTTGCATCAGCAATAAGATTTTTTGCTTTGCCGGCATATTTTGCGGCCATGTTCGTTCCAATTTCTCGCAAAATTTTCCACCTTTCTTCTAAAAGCGGAATTTCAATATTGGCTCGCAAAATATTTGCAAATTCTTCTTTTGAGATTTTAGAGCAGTATTCAAAATCAAGAAGTTCTGTGCCTTCTTCAATTCCGCGACCGAGCGCAAGAATCATTCCCCACGCGCCATCATGTTTTTTGTCTTTGTATTCAACTGTCCATTTCGACTCGCCCCAATAACAGAAACTAAGCGCGTTGAAAATGATAACGAAATGTAATTTATTGTCATCGCTAAAATGAGAAAAATTGAAAGGTGCGGCGCTTAGCCAGTGTTCGGCTTTACCATGGTCAAAACCGTTTGCAAATTCAGCAAGACGTTCGTGATTGATTTTCACGAAATCAGAATTTTCCACGACAAATTTCGTTGTCTCTAGAATTTTGTTCATAAATCACCATTTGCCATTGTGGAGAATCTTTCTGATTTCCCTGCTCTTGAAAAGAGTAGCCCTCGTGGTCTCTATGTTTGTGATACGAGTAACTTCTTCCATAGTTTTTTGGTTATTTTACCGTGTATACTGCATAATGACAGAGATATGGACATGAATCAAGAAACCACTCCACGGCGCAAAAAGCTCCTTTTTGTCATCACCAAATCGAATTTTGGCGGCGCTCAACGCTATGTCTATGACCTTGCGACAAATCTCCCGCGAGACCGATTCGATGTGGCGGTCGCCTTTGGGGGTACCGGCGCTACGGGCAGTGCACCGGGCGCATTGGCGGCAATGCTCTCTAAAGCAGGGGTGCGCGCGATTCCCCTCCCTGCGCTTTCCCGCAATGTGAATATCGGTGACGATCTTCGCGCCTTCCGAGCCTTGATTGATCTCTTCAAAAAAGAGAGTCCTGATATCGTACACCTCAACAGCTCCAAGATCGGCGGACTGGGCGCCTTGGCCGCACGCCTTACAGGCGTGCGGCTTATCATCTTCACCGTGCACGGCTGGCCCTTTTGGGAAGATCGCCCTGCCTTCGCACGTCTCATTATCTTCTTTCTCTCATACCTCACGGTCTTGCTTTCACACTACACGATCTGCATTTCCGCCTATGACAACGGTGCTCTCGGCCTTATGCCTTTTGCGCGCCGCAAGATCCACATTATCCACAACGGGCACTCCGCTTTTGATCTCTTTGAGAGAGGCGAAGCACGTGAGAAGCTCCTTCCCACCGACATGATCGAGGCGCACCAAAATGACACCTGGGTCATCACCAACGCCGAACTGCATTCCAACAAAAATCTCCTCGTCGGGATCGATGCGATCGCCGCATTCAACACTTCCCACCAGTCGCGCATCTTTTATTGCATCATGGGCGACGGCGAACAACGCAAAGAGATCGAACGATACATAACAGGCAAAGGCCTCAGGGATCAGGTGAAGCTCCTCGGCTTCGTCCCTGACAGCCGCCGCTACCTGCATGCATTTGATATCTTTTTTCTCCCCTCCAAGAAAGAAGGTGTGCCCTACGTACTCCTCGAAGCCGCGATAGCTGGCATACCCGTGGTCGCCAGCAATGTCGGCGGAATACCTGAGATCATCAAGGATGGCGAATCAGGGTACCTACGCGCGTCGGATGACATCCTCGGCTTCACCGAAGCCCTTGGCACCCTCGCCGGAGATCCGTCCCTGCGCGAGAGAATGGGCAAGGCTCTTGAGGGAAAAATCGCAAGCGATTTTTCGCTCAGTACAATGCTTGAGCAGACAATTCTCTTGTATTGACAAATATACAATCCATTAAACCGCTATTTCGAATGTTTGCGGATGCTGACGATGTAATACTTCTTGTCTAGGATGAAAAAGTAGAGCCGCCATGATTTGTTGATGCGCGCTTGCCATAGACCCATTGCCTCATCGTATTTCTTGGCGTGGAGAGATGGGTGGCGGAGGTCTTTTACAAGAAAGATGAGTTGCTTGTCCGCCGCTCGCTTGAGTACAATTGAAAGTGACTCGTACTCAGCATACCCCTTTACTGAAAACTCAAAGTGCATACCCCTTCTTGTATATCTCCTTACTTCTTGCCTTTCGACTTCCGGTAAAGCTGAAACTCTTTCATGTTGGCAAACGGACCAATAGTTCGTCCGAGCCGCAGATCTTCAAGCGCGCTACGGATATCCTCCTGCAATCCTTTATCAATGCGCGAGACTGGGGCGATAAAAACCTTGCCATCCTGTTCCACCAACTCCACGATGTCGCCCGCATCGATCCCCATGCGAGTCCGCACTTTTTTAGGCAAAGTCAACACCCCGCGCGCCTGCATTTTGATCATCGTAGTCATAAATTACAGTATTACAGAAATACGGTAAAATGCAAGAGTTGCGATTTGCCTTTGTGAGGCAACGAAGCTCTCCAGAGTCCCGCCACCAACCCTTTGATTGCTTCGTGAAACTCGCAAAGACGCAATGCAGAACTTACTGCGGGATGTATAGCTTATCGGTTTTCAAATTTCTCATCCAATCGGCTTCTCCTCCTGTAAGTTTTTCCTTGTAATGATATTCAATATAGGAACCATCGTCCGCTACTCGTACCGGAGAATGAAAGAACCCCGATGCAAAGCATCGAGGTATCGTGTGGTTGAGTAGCGTTACTCGAACAAAGAGAGCGTTTGATGGTGTAGTTGCGTGTAGTCTTTGCGGCCTTGTTTCTTTACGTAGTTTTGCAGCATGGCGAGAT
>JACROD010000009.1 GCA_016214605.1 Candidatus Kaiserbacteria bacterium | reverse complement strand
TTCCGGTCATTCTCGCTATGTTCCGTACCCCTTTTCCGCTATTAATCGCTTTCTCGATCCTCCTTCGTTCGCTGTCGTCTATATGTGTGTATCCCATACTTTTAAATCGTACAGGTGTTCGGCTTCAAGGGTGAATTCGCGAGTGTCCAAAAGCCTCAGGCCTAAGATACAGTTCTTAACTCCAATCCAGAAAGGTGGTTTCATCGTGACACAGGTCAAAGTAGCTTCAGGCGATATCGCTCGTGTCCAGGCGGACGCCCTAATCACGGCAATCAACTCGGGCGGCGCGTGGTTTGGCGGCATTGACGCTGTCATCAATCGAGTGGCCGGCAACCTCTTCCATGATCAGGCCGGAAAGGCGATGCCGCTCAAAGACGGGCAGACGGTAGTTGCTCTCAGCAACAATAGCGCTCACGATGGAGCGTTCAAGAATGTGGTGTTCGTCGTCGATGATCTCAAGCAGTCGCTCCATCAGGTCATCTACAACGGCCTGAGGTCGGCGTCGGAGTCAGGATTTCGGAAGGTTTCGCTTCCGACGATCCGCATGGGCTTCACGCTCGGCGTGGTCGAAAAGGATATCGGCGAGGCCGTGGACGAAATGGTGAGGGGCGTACGCGCGTTTCTCGCAGAACATCCCGGGACTCCGATCGAGGACATTACGTTCGTCGTCTACAAGGACCTCGACACGTTGGGTCGACTCGACGATGCGTTCCAGGCGAACTAGTCACGGATCGACAATTGGAGATACGGGGCGCACCAACAGAGGTGCGCCCTTTTTGTTTTCTAACATAACGATAACTCTTTGCCTCAATGTATTCGCCGGAGGTGCTATACTAAGCGAGTAACCTTGAGGTTACGTATCAAGAGTGTGGTGAGAGATTTGGCTCGATGACCCGCACAGCAACCCTGAGGATATCCTCGTATGGGTGCTCACTCCAACCACAGTGGCTTCGGCCGCTTTGGAAAGATGCAGTAGTCTCGCATCTTTCCTCCCTTTAATAGGTAGGAATTTTTCGTTGTATGTCTATCAAGACTGCAGAGTGTGTGAGTCCCAAGCACCCGGACAAAATCTGCGATTTTATCGCGGATTCGATCTTGGATGCCTATCATGAGCATGATAAAGCAAGCCGCACCGCCATCGAGGTCATGGGCGGGCACGGCCTCGTCACGATCAATGGCGAGGTGACGAGCACCGCGACTCCTGATCTGGAGCGGGTCGTGAAGGATATTGTCGGCGATGGCTTTGAAGTGCAGACCAACATCGTCCGGCAGAGTCCCGAGATCGCGCGTGGCGTCGACACCGGCGGCGCAGGCGACCAGGGGATCATGAAAGGCTATGCGACGGTGGATACGAGTACGCTCATGCCGCGCGAGTATGAGCTCGCGCGGCATCTGTGCCAAGAGATATTCAAGGTCTATCCGTACGACGGCAAGACACAGGTCACGCTCGACGGTGACACCGTGACGAGCGTCGTCGCGAGCTTCCAAAATGCGCTGACGGCCGATTTGCGTACGCTCGTCGCGTCGATCATCACGGCTGATAATTATTACATCAATCCCGCGGGCGATTGGACGCAGGGCGGATTCGACGCCGACACCGGTCTCTCGGGCCGCAAGCTCATCGTCGATAACTATGGTCCCGAGATCACGATCGGCGGCGGTTCTTTCTCGGGCAAGGATTATACCAAGGTCGATCGGTCGGGTGCGTATATGGCGCGCAAGATTGCCGTCGACCTCGTGCGCAAGGGCGCGCGAGAAGTGTTCGTCAAGCTTGCCTATGCGATCGGTAAGCCCGAGCCGGTCATGGCGGTCGCGGTCGTCGATGGTGTCGAACAGGCGGTCGAGGGGTACGACCTCTCGCCGCGCGGTATCCGCGCGGCGCTCAAGCTCGATCAAGTGAAGTACGCCGAGACGGCGACCTGGGGTCACTTTGGGCGCGGATTCTCTTGGGAGTGATCAGGAAGCGAATGAATGTGGTTGTGCAAACCAGGTTTGCACAAAAATCACCCCCGACCACACTAGCGTGGTCGGGGGTGTTGCCAAGTTATTGAAACACTTGCGTATCATTGATATTTTGCGTACTTATTGTATACTATCTTCGGTTGAAGATTTGATCGAGAGGAGCCGTCATGAAGAATGGTGCTGGCAAGCGAGCCGGGAACCGCAGTCGCCGACTACTCATAAAGGTGGATCGTAAGCGTAAAAAACAGAAGGCTCTCGACGAGATAAATAAATCCATAGCATACTTAGAATCGTTACCGAAGCGATTGGGCGATGAGCAGATAAACATTCGTTCAATAGAACGCAAAGCCCGAGCGCTCGGTTTGAGTAAGCAGGATCTCGCAGAGACCAGCTACCATAAGCTCAAACGGTCGACTTCCTTTGGTTATAGGGAGATATCCCCACTAGAGCTGGATGCTCTCGCGGTGTTGTTAGGCCGTCGCTGAAACACAGCCCGACGCGAATATAGGATTCGCGTCGGGTATCTCGTTTATAAAATGAGTAAAAAAATGAGGATAACTACCAACCCGCTCAAGCGAAATAGGTTGAAAGATCAAATGACCATGGTATCTTTGGTGTGGAAATGGTTCTCTACAACCGCAAACACCTCAATCAAAAGGAGGGCATAATGCGCGTTTTGGTTATCGAAAGCGACACATCTGTCGTTCAGTCCCTTGAGCTCATGCTCCAATTCGAGGGCTTCAATGTCTACAGCACGGATTCTGGCGAGGAGGGGATGGACCTTAGTCGGCTCTACGACTACGACATCATCTTGCTCGCCCTCGATCTCTCGGACATGTCTGGGTACGAGGTGTTGCGCACCCTGCGCTCTAGCAAGATCAAGACGCCCATCATGATCATCTCAGGTCTCTCAGGTATCGATGACAAGGTGCGAGGCTTCAGCCTCGGAGCAGATGATTATCTGACGAAGCCTTTCCACAAGGATGAGCTCGTCGCTCGCATCCATGCGATCGTGCGCCGTTCGAAAGGACACGCCCAGTCGATCATCACCACGGGCCAACTTGTCGTCAATCTCGATAGTAAGACGGTGAAGATCGGCAACAAGGATGTGCATTTGACCAACAAGGAATACCTGATGCTCGAGCTGATGTCCTTGCGCAAGAGCTGCACGATTACCAGGGAGATGCTCCTCAACCACCTCTACGGCGGCAGGGACGAACCGGATATGAAGATCATCGACGTCTTCCTCTGCAAGCTTCGGAAGAAGCTCCGTGATGCGAACGAAGGTCGCGATTACATCGAGACGGTCTGGGGGCGCGGCTATGTCCTGCGTGATTCACCGGTCCCGACTTCGACCCTGTCGCAAGACGCGGCTTGATCGGCAAGAAAATAAAGCGAGCCCTACGGGCTCGCTTTTGATAAGAAAATGGGGACAGGGAAAAGGAATAGACACACATTTGATCACTAGAGCGTCGCAGCGATGGTCTTTTGTGAGACACGGCGCAGCGATACATAGATACATAATTGTGATGGACATTTTTAGTGCCAAGGAGCGTTTTCTGCGACACGTTTTTCATGATCGCACAATAGCTTTTATGAAAGAATCATCGATACTTATGCAGTATTAAGGGGCATTAGCAGATAAGTAATAATTTTAAAGAGATTCAGATTATGACATTAACGAAAAATAACGCGGCGATCTCGATCGTGGGGATGGCACTCGTACTATCCTTCGGATTGGTCAACGCCGCTTCAGCATTAACAGCCTCATGTGCAGGCGTGCCCACGAGCTCAAACATCACGTGGACAGCCTCATCCGCCGGCGGTATCGCTCCGATCGCCTACCTCTGGGGCAACGGCAGTACTTCATCGGCACAGACGGTCGCCTATGCGCCGGGTACGTATTCGATGACTATCCAGGCGATTGATGCGTCATCGACAGTCGCATCATCGACCTGTAGTGCGACGATCAACGCACCAGTCGTCCCGAGTATCGCTTTATTCATCGCTGCGCCGAGCACCATCACGGTGGGTCAGAGCTCGATACTCTCGTGGAGCGTGGGTAATGCCAGCTCGACCAGTATCAATAATGGTGTTGGTGTGATCTCTAGTACATCGGTCACGGTCACGCCGACCGTGACGACCACCTATACACTCTCAGCGGTCAATCCGCAGGGTACCACTACGGCCAATGCCACAGTGACGGTCAATCCGGTAGCGACGACCACGCCGCCGACCACAGGTGTCATGGCTCAGATCCAACTGCTCCTTGCACAGATCAATGCGCTGAAGGCGCAGATCGCACAGCTTGTAAGCGGCCAGGTGGGGGGCGGCTTCGGTACGGGCACCACAACGCCGCCGGTGATCGTGCCACCGGGCTTGTCTTGTGGCAGTATCGGCCGCGATATTCGCCGCGGCGATTATGGCGACGACATCAAAGATCTCCAAAAATTCCTCGCCAAGCATCCGGACATCTATCCTGAGGGTGTCGTCAACGGATTCTACGGACCGTTGACCATGCAGGCGGTGAAGCGCTGGCAGAAGCAAAACGGCGTCGAATCGACCGGACTCTTCGGCCCTCTCACGCGTGCGACGTGGAAACAGCACTGCAATAACGATGACAGTCACGGTGTCGCATCCTCGACGCCCCCTATGTCCAGTTCGACGATCTCAAATTGGATCAACCAAACAATCTTCAACGGAAAGAAAGACGATAGGAAAAACGGAAAAAGCCACGGCCACGAAGATAACTAACTACCTAGTATCAGGTCCGACGAGCACCCCATACAGCATGGTATGGGGTGTTTTGTCTTTTTAGCTTTCCACATTTAGTGGTCATGATGCGATCGCATGCATACGTTGTCGTATATAATAGAATAGATATGATCATGCACTTTTCCGACCAAAAAAACGGATCTCACGAGGCCGACCTACCTGTCGGTGATGGAAAAAGTTTCGCGCATCCGCCGTCGCATATCGCCGAGATCGGCGTGAAGACAGGTATGATTGTAGCTGATCTCGGGTCGGGCAGCGGAGCGCACACATTCGCTTGTGCGGATGCGACCGGTCCAGAAGGGCGTGTGTATGCCATTGATATACAGCGCGATCTCCTTGCGCGGATCAAGAACGAGGCGCGACGGCGCGATCTGCATCATGTAGATGTATTTTGGGGCGATCTCGAGATGGTCGGCGGTTCCAAGCTTGCCGATGTGCATGTCGATGTGGTGCTCATGTCGAACATACTCTTTCAAGTGAAGGACAAGCAGACGGCACTTCGGGAGGCGTGGCGTATCATCAAACCGGCAGGTGTGCTTGCGGTCATCGAGCGAAGCGGTGCGCCTGGTCTGCATCGAGGCGACGTGCTTCCAAAGGAAGCTATGCTCGCACTTGCTCGCAAGGCGGATTTTGAGCCGGTACGAGAGTTTGACGCGGGTTCGCATCATTATGGTCTTATCTTTCGGCCTGTCGCTACCAGGCCCCCATTGCAATAATTATGAAAATAACATCATTTCAAGTCGTTCTCCTGGCGGTATTTGCATCTCTCGCAGTAGTGGGCGTGCTCATTTTTGCGTTTGCGATCGGCAGCAATACTTCAAACTCGGTAGGGGCGCTGACGATATGGGGTACGCTCGACGGGCAGGAATTCTCGACGCTTCTGCGAGAATTCTCGGATAAGGACGCTTCCTTCGCCCAGGTCACCTATGTCCAGAAGGATCCGAGTACCTATGATGTCGATCTGACACGGGCGATCGCGAGCGGTACCGGGCCCGATCTTTTTCTCTTGCGTCAAGATTATGCGGTGCACACTGCGGATCAGATATGGGTCATCCCGTATTCCGGCACAAGCTATGCGGTCTCACGCTCACAATTCGAAACCTCTTTCACCGATGTGGCCTCGCCGTTTTTGGGTGAGAAGGGAGTTCTCGCCATTCCGTTCCTTGCCGACCCGCTCGTTCTCTATTGGAACAAAGACATCTTGAGCACCTATGGCTATGCGGAGCCTCCCAAGTATTGGGATGAGCTACCCGACATGATCGCCGCGATAACCAAGAGAAACGATATGGGACAGATCGTACTCTCGACGATCTCTTTGGGAGAGTATTCGAACATCAACAACGCCAAAGACATTCTTTCGATGCTGATCTTGCAGGTGGGCGGTACGATCACATCGTACGAAAACGGTAAACTCGGACCCTCGTTGGAGGGGTCGACACCCGCATCATTGGGTGCGGTAGAGAAGGCGCTTGATTTCTATACGAGTTTTGCAAATCCTGCAAAACCAAAAAGCTATACATGGAATCGCTCGCTACCCTCGTCGCGTGCGTCGTTTGCCGGGGGTGGGTCGGCACTCTATATCGGATTTGCGAGTGAGGATGCCTTGATCAAAAAGATGAATCCCAATCTCAATTATACCATCGCAAAGATCCCGCAAATCCGCTCCGCCTCGACGACGATCGACGTCGCGCGTGTCTACGGACTCGCCATCCCGCGCAATGCGAAAAATCCTGTCGGATCGCTCACACTCGCATATTTCTTGGCGTCGTCCGCAAATGCGCGCGCCGCGTCGAATACGTTTGGCATTCCTACCGTACGTCGAGATGCGCTGGGCAAGGGTGTCGACGGCAACATGAAGATCTTCGAAGCAGGGGTCATCATGGCGCATTCGTGGGTCGATCCGGATCCGGTAGAGACCGATGCGATATTCAAGACTATGGTCGAAGACACTACAAGCGGGGCGGTGCCGCTCCTCACCGATGCTGTCCAGCATGCGCAGCAGCAATTCAATCATATTTTTGGTATATAATCGTATTACCTATGCAAAAAAATCTCCGATACATCGCAAATATGTTGCCGCTCCTGGTATTGCTCACGGCTTCATACGTGCACGCGCAGGGAGCGGGGTATCTGAATCAGCCGCTCAACAGCTCCTTCAGTACGATCCCGGCGTTCATTGCGGGCTTTCTCAAAGCCCTCGTCATGATAGCGCTGCCGATCATCAGTCTTTTTATCGTCTATACCGGATTCTTGTTTGTGAAGGCGCGCGGCAAGCCTACCGAGCTTGCGACGGCAAAGAGAGCCTTCTTCTATGTGATGATCGGTGCGGTCCTGATCCTTGCCGCATGGCTGATCGCAAATCTGATCGGTAACACCGTTTCTCAACTCCTCCCCTCCTGATCGTAAACACGCTGTATGAAAACACTCTTCAGATCTTCTTTGGCCGCGATACTTGGTTCGATAATATTGAGTGTTCCTTTGATCACGAGTGCAGCTCCGAAAAATCTTGTCGAGCTCGCCAATCTGCTTGCCAACATATTCAATGGCGGCGCCACATTTTTGGTGCTCTTGGGCGTGATCATTTTCTTCTCAGGGGTTTTGATTTCCGTTTTCAACAAAGGCCAGGGCAAGATAAACGGAGAAAAATTCGGGCAAATGATCCTGTGGGGCATCGTCGTCATTTTCGTGATGGTCTCGATCTGGGGCATCATCCGTCTTTTGCAAGAGACTCTTTTTGGGAGAAGCTCAAGCGGCGCTGGTGCTGCCGGATCTGGATCGGCACCATTGCAGTTCCCCAATTCCAGCGTACTGTGATCTCTATGGCGCGATATAGAGGACTCCGGTCATTCTTACTGAGTATGCCGCTCTGGGCGGCAGTGGTTCCATACATGGCCAATGCCCAAACGGCAAGTGTCTCAGAGGTTGTCGGGCTTTTCAATATTATCGTCGGGTTTATGTTTGTCGCGGCAGTAACGATCTTCGTAGGAGGTATTATCGCGTATGCGGTGGACTTCGGTAATCAAGAGCGTCTCATCGGTGTGCATCTTATGGAATGGGGTGTGGCAATACTGTTTGTGCTCGTTGTTTTCCTTGGCGTGGTCCAGTTTCTCCAAAGCCACCAAGGTGTGACTAATATTATTGTAGCGATGATCGTTATCGTGGCCGTCGTGGCAATCGTTCTGATGGTACTCACAGAAGCCCCGCCGCCGCCGAAAAAAGAGGGTTCACCAAGGCCGTAGACCGAGGACCTTCTTGCAGCAGAATGATCCGGTTTCCATGGTTTCGTTGCCTGAGCGAAAAATCGCTATCCACAGGCTAGCCGCCCCATCCATTGTATTTTCTTCGGACTCCTATACCATTTAAATACTTATCGATTAATTTAGCGAATGCATACTATGCGCAAATCAGCTTATTCGGCACTTACAGTAGCGACTCTTATTCTTCCGGCTCTCGCGAGCGCGGCAAGCGTGTATGATCTTTTGGCACTTTTTAACAACGTCCTCAATGCGGCGATCGCGATCCTTATCACCGCTGCGGTCGTCGCGGTATTTTATGGCGTCGTTAAGGCCATCTTCTCTGCAGCGGGAGAGGCCAAGAAAGAAGGTTGGAAGATCGCTCTGCAAGGTGTCTTTGCCGTCTTTATCATGGTCTCGATCTGGGGCATCATCCGTCTCTTGCAAAATACCTTCAGTGTGACCTCGACATCTCCGGTCATTCCGCAGGGTGTCCAGATCAATACTGGCCTCTAATTTAAGAATGCAGAAAGTAGTAAGCAGTAGGCAGGATGACGGCAGGGGAATACATCGTATCTTCTGCTTACTATCTTCTGCCTACTGCTTTCTCATATGAATACCACACAAGCGTTAGTACAAAAGATGACGACCTATGTGATCGATCCGCTGATGCTGATCCTTTTTGCATGCGGTTTTTTCCTTTTTATGTTCGGTATGGTCGAGTTTTTGTTCAAAAAGAGCAGAGGGCAAGATTCGCCGGAAGGAAAGAATCACATGATATACGGAGTCATCGGCATGCTCATCATGGTATCGGTGGGTGGAATCATCGGCTTTTTGGTCGGCACCTTCGGTATTGATATTTCTGGTAATTCGATCGACACCTCTTCCGTCAATGGCGCCGGTCAGAGCATCTTTTTCCCGGGATAGATCACCGAAGTGCTGATTATGTGATATGGTGCCAACCATGTCTCCAAAGGATTCATTTTGGCAACATCTGCCGCGGCCTTTTTTTGCGCTTGCGCCGATGGAGGATGTGACCGACGCTGCTTTTCGGCGACTGATCGCGTGCAAGGGCAAGCCGCATGTTTTCTTCTCCGAATTCACCTCCGCTGACGGCCTGGTACTGGCTTCCGCAGAGGGGCAGCGTGCCTTGCGCAAGAAATTGCTCTTCAGCGATGATGAGTGTCCGATCGTGGCGCAGCTCTTTAGTAGCTATCCCGAGCGCATGGAGGCTGCGGCCGCGATCGTCGCTGATCTCGGCTTCGACGGCATCGATATCAATATGGGCTGCCCCGATCGTGCGATCGAAAAGGGCAAGTGCGGAGCCGCGATGATGCAGTATCCGGATCTCGCCCGCAAGATCATTCAAGCTGCCAAACGAGGTGGCGGGGGACTGCCGGTATCGGTAAAGACGCGTATCGGCTACGCACGCAACGAACTCGATACCTGGCTCCCGACACTGCTCGAGGAGGGGCTCGCGGCTGTGACGATCCATGCGCGCACGCGCAACGAGATGTCTGATGTCCCGGCGCGCTGGGAACATATACGGGAGGCGGTCGCGATCCGCGACTCGATGAAGGTGTCCACTTTGATCATGGGTAATGGCGATGTCCGCGACCTCGCCGACGCACGCGCCAAAGCAGAGGAGTCCGGCTGTGACGGTGTGATGCTCGGTCGTGCGATCTACGGCAACCCCTGGCTCTTTGCCGAAGACCCATTGGTCGAACCAGGTTCGCCCAACATGGGCGAACCTGGTTCGACCAAGTCGCCGGAGGATAGGATCGAGGCACTCATCGAACACCTCCAGCTCTTCGACGAGCTGCTCGGGGACGTGGTCAACTATGCGACCATGAAAAAGCATTTCAAGGCTTACATATCCGGCTGGCCTGCCTCGGCAGGTGGGGACAGTGCCAAAGACCTGCGGGCGCGGCTGATGGAGACGAACACGGTAGCGGAAGCTATTGACATCTTGTCAGAAGCAGGGCATTCTCTACGGAGTTAGCGTTGTTCACCAGGAGTAAGGTCATGTCGAAAGAAAAGTTGAATTGTTATCAACCCACTGTCGAAGAACTTTTTCCCGATCCCAAGGATCGCGCTGTCTACGAAGAAGCTTGTGCTCTTGTGGAGCTCGCCCACCGGGTGGGAAAGCAGCTTCGCACCATACGCGAAGAGAGTGGTTTTTCTCAGACCCAGATGGCTCAGAAGCTCGGAGTCACCGAAGCTCGCATCATGAATATCGAAAGCGGAAGCACTCGGGTCCCCGTGATCCTGAAGGAGATCGTCGCTTACGAGCACCACTGCGGCATGAAGGTGAGTTTCGAGTTTGTCCCGCCCATCAATACAGCGGCTTGATCAGAAAGGTGCAAGCGGCCGATGGTACCCCAGGTACCATCGGCCTCTTTTTTACCATTTATGTAAAGAGCCAGACTCTTTACAACAAGGGCTAGATCTAAATTATTTATAGATCCGATAAAAATCCCAATTGGGATTTTTATCGGCATGATCACAGAAAATGGATTCTCTGATACACTATGAGCATGAAAAAAGAAGAGACACGGCATCAGACCCTTTATCGCCAATATCGGCCGAGCGCTTTTGATGAGGTGCGTGGGCAGGCGCATATCGTCGATACGCTGGAAAAGGCGATCAAGCACAAAAAGGTCGCCCACGCATACCTTTTTTCGGGCGGGCGCGGCACCGGCAAGACGACCGTCGCGCGCATCCTCGCGCGCGAACTTGGCGTCTCCGACAAAGACCTCTATGAGATGGACGCCGCGAGCAATCGCGGCATCGACGACATTCGCGAGCTACGCGAAGGAGTCTACGCGATGCCTTTTGGTTCTCCGTACAAGTTTTACATCATCGACGAGGCACACATGCTCACCAGGGAAGCTTGGAACGCGCTCTTGAAGACTCTCGAAGAGCCGCCGGCGCACTGCATCTTTGTCCTCGCGACGACCGAGCGCGACAAGGTCCCCGAGACGATCCAATCCCGCTGCGAGGTCTATGCTTTCAAGCAGCCCACGCGCGAGATCCTCGCACAGATCGTGATCGACGTCGCCAAGAGTGAGGGCTACACGCTGGATCGTCCGGCCGCCGAGCTCGTCGCACTCTTGGCCGAAGGTTCTTTCCGCGATGCGCTCTCGGTGCTCCAAAAAGTCCTCTCAGTATCTGATGATAAAAAGATCGACGTGGCGGAGGTCGAGCTGGTCTCGGGCGCGCCGCGCGGCGAGATCGTCCGGCAGATCATCCGAGGATTGGCACAGAAGGATCCATCGGCCACGCTCGCGGCGATACAGCAAGCCATCTCGGAAAACATGGATGCCCGCACGCTCGCCAAGATCCTCATACATCGGATGCGCGTGATCCTACTCATGCGGTATGCCCCAGATCTCGCCGCAGAGCTCTCCAGCGAGCTCACTGAAGCGGATATGACGCTCGCCAAAGAAGTGATGAAGAATCCCGGCATTACCTCCGACACGCTCCGTACACTCCTCGAAGCCTATAGCATCATGGCCTATGCCGCCGTGCCGCATCTGCCGCTTGAGCTCGCTGTGATCGACTTGACCCGAACCCAAGAAGATTGAATCTTGCATCGGGCACCATCCGCTGATACAGTCGGCCCAGTCGCATAGTGCAGAAGAAGAAGGAGAGATAGTAATGTCGTGGAACATATATAAGAAGAAGATCGCCGAAGGTAAGACCAAGATCATCTATCAGTCGAGTAAGAATCCGACCGAGGTCCGGATCAAATCCAAGGACGCTATTACGGCGCAAAACGGAGCACGGCGCGAGGTGATTCCCGGCAAGGGACGTCTCGTGAATTCTATCGCGTGCGAGCAATTCGATATCTTGGGTCGGCATAACGTGCCGAGCGCTTTTCGGTGTCGTTGTGATGAAGTGTCATTCATCGCGACACGATGTGAGATGGTCAAACTGGAGATCGTCGTGCGATTCGAGATCGATGCGGCGGGTTCGTACAAGAAGCGTAATCCAAACGTGCCCGACGGGCAGCGCCTCAAAGAGCCTCTTGTGGAACTCTTTCTCAAGACCTCTCAAAGGAAATGGGGTTTGCGGGATCTCCCTTGTGACGATCCGCTCATCAGAGAGGCTCAGTATGGTCGTTACGAAGTCTACCAGCCCGATATTCCGCTCAGAGACCAAATGCCTCTTTTTGAGATCACAACCGATGAAACGGGACTCCGGAAAGAGAGCGACATGGCAGTGCTTCACCATCTCGCACGGGCTGCCGGCGCTGCCTTTTATGATGCGTGGGCGTCGGTGGGGGTGAGGCTCATCGACTTCAAGATGGAGGTGGGGTATACACCGGACGGAGAGTTGGTGTTTGCTGATCTGATGAGTCCTGATGAATGCCGGATGGTCACCGACATCAGCAAGCAGGGATTTCGCACGGGCGATGCGCCTGAGGTCGTATATGCCAAGTATGTCTTGGCAGATGCCTTGCTCAGAGAAGTCTGCTCTGTTCTTTGAGTGCAAACAGAGCGCCCTGTCCTTCGGCAGGGCGCTCATACTTTTCCCCACCCGACTGTTTGACTTTTAGTATTTTAATGACAAACTATCCCGAGGTCAACGAAGGAGTTCTTTGCCGATGGCAGATCACGTCAGAAAATGTCCGTTTTGTGTGGAAGGGCTGCGCCTACCGAGAAGTCAGCAGGAGCAGCATGAAGCAAACCCCAGAAGCATAGCTAACAACGAAAAACCTGGATGCAAAATTACGTGGGTCAAATGTACCATATGTGGCGGAGCGGGGAAGATACTCCCTGAATCGTCTTTGGTCGTCGATATGTGTCCTGGAGATCCGATCTTCTCGGGTGGGTGATCTAATCGATCGATTGTCGTCACCGCAAGAAGTGAAAGCCCGGCACAGTCCCGGGCTTTTTTCTTTGGCATTTTCTGCTATTCTTTTGATGTTTGGAAATTAGGTAGGTGTGTAGCTATAGATAATATATACTACCTTTATGGCAAAAATCGAGGATCGAAAGAAGGCTATTCGATTACGAAAAGAAGGGAAGACGTACGGAGAGATATTGAAGGAGATAGATGTATCAAAATCAACACTCTCGATCTGGTTGCGTAGTGTAGGGCTTGCGAAGGCGCAGAAACAAAGGATCACCGATAAGAAACGAGCGGCACAAAAGAAAGGCGGGCGCATCCGTCGCGAGATGCGGCTCGCCAGCATGCAAGATATCTTTGCTAAAGCAGGTAGGGACATTTCCCGCTTAAGCGTCCGTGAATTTTGGTTGTGCGGGGTAATGCTCTATTGGGCGGAAGGGTGTAAGGAGAAAATGTATCGTGGAGGACAGTTGCTAGATCTTGGGAATACCGATCCTGAAATGATCAAGTTCTTTGTGAGATGGTTGCGCGAAGTTCTTGATGTCAAAGATGCCGATATGAATTTCTCGCTGTATATCCACGAGAATAATTCCCATCGGCTTAAGGAGGTAGAGGCCTATTGGCTAAAGGTGATCGGGGTTAAGGGTGCTCGAATAGCATATACTTGTTTTAAGAAGCATAATCCCAAAACAGTGCGTCATAATGTGAATCCAGACCAGTATTGGGGTACCTTGCGTGTCCGCGTTGTAAAGAGTGTACACTTGCAGCGAAAGATACAGGGCTGGATCTATGGTATAAATGATGTGCTCGGAAAGACTGAGTAGTATTTGCCGGTTCGTCTAATGGTAGGACACCTCCCTTTGGAGGAGGGTATTGGGGTTCGAGTCCCTGACCGGCAGCAAATGAATTTATGCAAGACGAATATTTAGATTTAGTAAACGAAAATGACGAAATCATCGGAACGAAGCTTCGGTCAGAGGTATATGCCGATCATCTTTCGAATTTCAGAGTCATTAATGTGTTTGTCGTAAACTCCAGGGGCGAACTTTGGATTCCTCGCCGTACAGCAAACAAAAGAATGTTTCCGCTTTGCTTGGATATGAGCACGGGAGGGCATGTAGAAAGTGGGGAAACGTATGACCAAGCTTTTAAGCGAGAGACACAGGAGGAGTTGAATATCGACACTGACAAATTCCCAAATCGCTTGCTTGGACACCTAACTCCTGCGAAAGATAATGTTTCTGCATTTATGCAAGTATACGAAATAAAAACGGATGAAGCTCCAAAATATAATCCCGAAGACTTCACCGAGTATTTCTGGCTTACTCCGAATGATTTCTTCAAGCGACTCGTAGAAGGAGAGAAGACCAAAGGCGATCTACCGACTCTGGTCCGGCATTTTTACGGTGAATAGCGGTACCAACATTGTCCCAGGCCCCAACAAACACCATTTACTTAGCCCCGTCGTGCTGCGTCGATAGCAGCTATGTCGAGTTTTTTCATGGTCATCATTGCATCGAAGGTGCGTTTGGCTTCGGCGCCACCGGCTGCGAGGGCGTCGATCAGGTGTCAGACATCCCCGACTTTGGGATTTGCTATAATGAACGCATGATCAGAAAGATCTCCGGTGGGGTCGTGCATGAGCTACCGACAGACTTGCGAAAATCACTGTCCTCAGATCCTAAGGCGCTCGCGGCTTGGGAAAGCCTCACGCCGCTTGCGCGCAATGAATGGATCTGCTGGACCATCTCCGTCAAAAAGGCGGAAACCAGAAAAGAGCATGTGGAAAGAGTGCGCACAGAACTCAAAGAAGGAATGCGCAGACCTTGCTGCTGGATCGGTTGTATTCATCGTGCCGATAAGTCAGTCAGCCGCTCGGTACAATGGGTACTCGATAAGCGAGCTAAGATGAAAAAGTAACAGCGCTCGTGGATTCCAAGGTCTCGACGACAGGTGTCATCTTTGGGACCTACGAACCCGCCGGTCCGCTCAAGACAGGTGGAATAGTTTTCTGAAGATAGTTTCCAACATCGTCTCAGAAGGCCATTGCTCGCCCATCTTTTATGGTATATAGTAGGAATGTGCTTGTGGGGCGTCAGCCCTATTCGGCTCATACATAAGCCGAAGGCAGGCACGACAAAGAGCGCCACCGAAGGGTGGTGTTTTTTGTTGCCTAATCCTCATCCGGGTTGCCCTTCATCATGCTGTAGATCTTCATGTCGCGATATTTGTTGGTGGTCCATGCGGGCACGATGCTCCAAAAGTGGAGTTGCCCATTGTCGCCGATTTTGCGGAGTATGACTTTGATTTTGCGCCCATTGGTAATCGCAATGATGCCCCAATACCGCACGGTCTTTGGTTTGAGTATTTTCTTCTTATGACTTTTGACTTCAAATTGTTTGATGGTCTCTTCGTATTCCTGATAGGTTGTAGAGTGCCCTATGAGCTTGATAGCGCGTGGTAGCAACTTAAAACGCAGTATTTGTGACGGGCGCTCGCGTTCGCTCCGCGAGCCTTTGAAAATGACGTGATTGAAACCCTCGGCGGTAAAATGGACGTATTCGTTGAGCGCGGGCGACATAATAGGGCGCGTAGTGCCGTAGAGCTTTTGAGCATCCTCGCGCAACTTATCGTAACTGAACAGATCTTCCATGGCAGCTAGTTTACACTATTACCGAAAAATCTGATATAAAGATTTGGTAATTAAAAATCGTGCGGGGCGAGTCAATAAATCTGCTATAGTTCTCAGTATGGACAACCCGATTCCCGAATGTTTTTATCGAATTAGTATCAAGGCGCTGATTCTCAACGAGTCGCGAGATAAATTCTTAGTCGTTAAAGAAGAGAATGGAAGATGGGAGCTGCCCGGAGGAGGTTTGGACTGGAAGAGTGGCCCACAGGATGATATGCGAAGAGAGATTAAAGAAGAGATGGGTTTAGAGGTGCTTTGGATGGATAATAATCCCTCTTATTTTCTTACTGATCTTTCCGGCTTACCCGAGAAGCCTAGAGCCAATGTAATATACGAGGTCAAAGTAAACTCCCTCGACTTCACACCTTCAGACGAGTGCGTAGAAGTGAGATTTGTTGATCCTGAAGAAGCCAAGCAGTTGGACCTGTTTGAAAACGTACGGATCTTCACCGATTTATTTGATCCCGCTAATCACAAGTAAGAGGTGTAAAAAGTCCCATCATCCTCCTCGAATTGGCTTCGAGTGGAGACGGGTCGGCCCAGGCCCCCCAACTCGTAAGGTATACTGAATTATCTCTATGAACTCGATCGTGTATCTTTTATGTGGTTTGCCAGGATCGGGCAAGACAACGTATGCTAAGAACTTGGAAAAGGAAGGGATCACACGACTTACCTTAGATGAGACGCTTTTCGAAAGATTTGGCAGAGAGTATACAGATGGTCACAAGGAGAAGCAAAAACAAACGAAGGACGAACTCAAAGAATTAGTTGTTAAAAGAGTAAAAACGGGTCAATCCGTCATTGTAGATTTTGGTTTCTGGAGAAAGGCAGAGCGGAATGCATATAAATCACTCATTGAGAGTTTGGGTGGGGAGTGGAGACTACTCTATTTTAAGGTAGGCAAAGATGTATTGATCGAGCGACTCGCATCAAGAAATGTTACTGACCCTCAAGACAATCACATTATTGATGAGGCATTACTGGAGAAATTCATCACAGAATTTGAAGAACCGATAAACGAAGGCGAGGAAGTGATTGGGTAATAATAGTCCTAATGGTATCCCAGTTCCCAACAAATTATGACAAAAACTATCTTTGTAAGTGGTGCAAATGGAGTCGGTAAATCAACCGTCATCCCTCATTTGATAAATGCACTCGCCACTGATGTATATGAAGTTCACGATTTCGATGAGCGGGGCGTGCCCGAGGATGCAGGTCGTACATGGCGAATATCAGAAACCAAATATTGGATTCAACGGGGCGAGGAATTGGCTGAAAAGGGAAGGGTTTTAATCATATGTGGATTCGTAAAGATCGAAGACTTTGATGATGCAAAAGATTCGCTTGGATCGGACATTCTACTCATCTTGCTTGATGCGGAACAGGAGGTGATCAAAACGCGTCTCATGGCACGCTATACCAGGGACGGTGAATTCGAAGAGTCGCAAACAGTGATAGGCATGCCGGTACAGAAGTTTGTTGAGAACAGTTTATACACTTCTCGGAAGCTCAGGTCGGATTGGGAATCAGCCGGCTATCCGGTAGTAGAGACATCAGATCTAAATCCCACGCAGGTGGCACAAGAGGTCGCTAGGATCATTTCTTTGTCTTAAAAGTCCACAATCGCCCAGACCCCAGTAAATTATGGAAGAAAAAACACTCAATGCACTTCGTTGGATCGTGGGGATACTGGACCAGCATCAAATTCCCTACCGGATTGGTGGGGGATTTGCAGCACATGTATATGGCTCGCCGCGAGCGGTGAATGATATCGACATCTCGCTCTCGGGGGAATATTTTCCGGTTATAGTGCCGGAAGTTTCCGGGTATGTTACCGCCGGCCCCCAACACTATCTCAACGAAAAATGGGATTGCGATACGCTCTCGCTGGACTACCATGGTCAGGAGATCGACATCACTGATATTGATACTTTGCGCATGAGCAACAAAGAGAAAACTGAGTGGTTTTATATGAAAGACAAATACCGCTCTTTGGGTAATTTGCATGTGGATATAGAGGGGCTGGAAGTGTCGCTCATACACCCGCGAGATCTGGTAGGATACAAACAACACCTAGACGGAGATCATCAACTGATCGATATCGAGGCGGTGAATCAATATTTAGTCAGCAACGGCCTCTCGGAAAAAGATGCCTGACCTTGCCATTCCCACGGAAATTATGAAAATTCTACCCGCCAGCATCGTGATACCTACGCTCAACGAGGAAAAGTATCTACCGCTTCTGCTCGGATCTCTGCGAAAAATCTCCGCTCCGCTCGATATCATCGTGGTCGATGGCGACTCAGCAGATGACACCGTGCGCATCGTAGAAGAATACCAGCCGCATTTCACCGGCGAATCTTCGTTGCGGCTTGTACAGTGCGGCGAGCGCGGTATATCCCTCCAGCGCAACAAGGGAGCCGCAATCGCCAAGCACGATATATTGATCTTTTGCGATGCAGATATTATCGTCCCCTCAGAAGAGGCGTACACGAAGATCATTTTTGCATTCAAAGAGAAGGGGTATGTCGTTGCGGCCCCGGTGCTTGTCCCTGTTGAGTCCGGCGTCTTTTTGAGGCACATACATCGATCGGCCTACTATACGCAGAGGATCTTGCTCATGTTCAAGCGGCCGTACTTCGGGGGCGCATACTTGATCACGACCAAAGACGTGTTTGCCAAGCTCGGCGGATTTGATCAGCAGATCATGCTCGGCGAAGACGTGGATTATTCACTGCGAGCATCCAGGCTGGGCGGATACGGGCTGATCGAGGTGGCACTGCCGGTATCGGCTCGTCGCATGATCAAATACGGATACACGTGGGCCCTCAAAGAATTACCAAACATCATCCGCTCCCTCTGGACTGGTCGCGTGAGACCAGACACGATCTACTATCCCTTTGGCGCATACGGCGGACACGCGGCGCACCACGTCACCAATAATAGAGGCAAAAACGTTCAGTAAAGAAAGACGGCACATAAAACAAGCGTTGATTTTGTGATGTGTTTAGTATGAATCTTTTGGCGGCTCGGATTGTGCTTCGGCCCATTTGTCGGTACCATGCTCGTATAATAGTTTTGTACATATACACCTATGAAATACTTTACCGTGCTCTATAGTGCGCCGGTCGATACGCTCGATGAATGGATGAAAAAGCCTGAAGCCGAGCGCAAGGGCGAAGAAGCCAAGATGCAGCAGGAATGGAATACGTGGCTGGAGGCTCACAAAGACGCTGTGCTCAATACGATCGCGCTCGGCGCCAACAAGCAGGTGACCAAAGCGGGTGTCGCAGACGCGCGCAACGGCCTCATGCTCTCGTCGTATGTCGGTGCCGAATCGATCGAAGACGTCGCAGAAATCTTCAAAGACCATCCGCATCTCGGTATTCCCGGTGCCACCATCGATATCATGCAGGTGCGCCAGCTTGGAGAACTAAAGTCGTGATCGACCTGCTGAGCCTTGATCGCTATCGTCAGATCTGATTCAGGTGGTTAGTGTAGCAGCATCTTGAGAGCAATGAGCAGGAGTACGATAGCAAAGACTTTTGACAGCATCTCGGTCGGCATGACGACCGCGAGCCTTGAGCCATATACACTCCCGATGAGGAATCCTATGATGCGGATGCTGTTCGACGCGTCAAATTTTTGTGATACTCTTTATATAGAGAATACGTTCCCAGTCAAACAAAGGAGGGGCGGTCATGGCACGACTCATCATATTTGCAGTTTGCCTTTGTCTGTCTGTGTCGGCTCCGGCATACGCGCGACATCACCGCCAGACGATTATCCAGAGGCAGGATAATTCACCGGAAGCGGTCGCGGCACGCGCCGGACAGCCGCTTTCGCCGGAGATGATCGCAAAGATCGAGCAGCTTCACATGACGGTCGGCTCACTGGTCTTGATCCGCATCTTCAAGCGCGAAAAGATGCTTGAGGTGTGGAAGCAGGACAGTGTCGGGCGACTCGCTCTTCTGAAGAGTTACGCGATCTGCCGGCTTTCTGGGGGGCCTGGACCCAAATCTCGCGAAGGCGATCGCCAATCGCCCGAGGGGTTTTATACGGTCACGCCGGATCTGATGAATCCCGAGTCGCGCGCATATCTTTCGTTCAGTATCGGCTTCCCGAATGTCTACGATCAGGCCAACGGCCGCACGGGCTCGTTCGTGATGGTCCATGGCGCATGTGCGTCGATCGGCTGTTTTGCGATGACGAACAAGCGCATGGGAGAGATCTATGCGCTCGTCCGCGAAGCGTTCGCGGCCGGACAGCAATCGATGCAAGTGCAGATCTTTCCGTTTCGGATGACAGCGCACAATATGAGGGCGCATCATCGTTCCAAAGACATCGCCTTTTGGCGCATGCTCAAAGAGGGCTCCGATCACTTCGAGGTCACGCGGCATGAACCGAAGGTCGATGTGTGCGAGCGGCGATATGTGTTTGACGCGCAGACTTCCGACGAATTCAAACCGACGGAAGTTTGTCCGCACTACACAGTGCCGAGCGACATCATCGAAGCGCTACGCGAAAAGCATCGTGACGATGATCTGGGGAAAGAAAGGCAATATACGACGCGGTTCTAGACGCGTCAGCGGCGGCCATCGAGATGGCCGCCGCTCCTTGCTGCAGACATGATACTATGACACATATTTACAAGCATCTAATAATGCATAGATGTAAAATATCGGACACGAGTAGTCCCGATAATTCGACAATTCTTGTCCCCAGGTCTGTGTGGACATGCTGGTGGGGTCTCCTATGCTTAAGAAGCAGTCACTATCGACTGTGTGTTCCTTGAGTAGGAGGTAAAGATGTCGAGCAGGTTCCTCTCCCTTCTTTTCGCGCTGATCGGCCTTGTGTTGATCACGTGGCCCGGAGGCGCTTCGGCGCAGTACTTCGATCCTTGGGGTCCTCCCCCGGGTTATTACGGTCCGCCGATGGGCTACCGTCCTCCCCAGATGCAGGTTGGTCCCCAGAGGGGTCCTAGTGGTCATGTTGACCCTGGCGGCAGGTGGGAAGATTATGTCGCGCGTGCGGACAGAATGAATGGACATCGTATCGATTACGTCTGTAAGTCATTTTGCACTATCTTTCTCAAGACGCGCAATGTATGTGTCACGCACAATGCACGCCTTGGTTTCCACGGGATATCATATGGCGGTCCAGATAGCCAGAATATTGACACCGCGGGAAATGCGATGTACTTGAGGCGTCTGCCAAGACAGATCCAAGCGTGGGTTTTGAGCCATCGTGCGCTCGAGTCCAAAAGACTCACGTATATGTCGGGCAGTGAGGCGATTTCGCTCGGCATTCGCGACTGTGACCGGCCTAAATAAAGGATATCGATCTTTTGCATAAAAATCCCTGATTCAGGAGTGTATCATGTTGAATGGGAAGTTCTCAAGGAGCTACGGCACCGAGGTGCAGAATTGAGCACAATTCTGCCTTTCCGCGATTTCAGCGGAATAAAAAATAACCGGCCAAGGTACCCCCTTGGCCGGTGTTTTGTGCGCCGTGACAGTTGACGACACTTGCAGGTGCAAGTCCTGCCGGGGAAATTGTCTGTTCGCCCCGTAGCCAGAATACCAGTGTGTCGGCTCCCGGTTAACAGGAGCTGACATTTGCATAGGTTATTGCCGCGAGG
>JACROD010000007.1 GCA_016214605.1 Candidatus Kaiserbacteria bacterium | reverse complement strand
TCAGTACGGCAATCTCGCCATGCTGCAAAACTACGTAAAGAAACAAGGCCGCAAAGACTACACGCAACTACACCATCAAACGCTCTCTTTGTTCGAGTAACGCTACTCAACCACACGATACCTCGATGCTTTGCATCGGGGGTTCTTTCATTCATGGATCGGTTAACCCCCTGCTTCCAAGATTATCTTGCTCGTATCGTAAGTTTATAACATACGACCGTGAGATATAAACTTACTCTCAAAACGTATGTCTGGTACCATATCGGTATATGGGGGTCATGGAAGATGCTTCAAAGAAG
This sequence comes from Candidatus Kaiserbacteria bacterium, assembly GCA_016214605.1. Taxonomy (GTDB): domain Bacteria; phylum Patescibacteriota; class Minisyncoccia; order Phycocordibacterales; family UBA2100; genus UBA10103. The sequence goes on along the minus strand of JACROD010000007.1, from coordinate 36,087 downwards.
CGCACGCGGCGCGGGCAGATTGAGACGGCACTGCTTTCGACGCTCGCTCTGGCCGGTATCGGGCTCGTGGCCATGGCCGCTCCCAATACACTAAAATTGTTGAAGTATGTAGATCTCGACAGGATCCGGAAAACTGATCCCAGGCAGCGCATCCGCGAAGCCTCCAATCGCCTCAAGAAAAAGGGATTGATAGAGTTTGTGCAGCAAGGTGATCGTGTATATCTGCGAATCACCGACAAGGGGCGGAATGAATTGTCCTCTCTGGCGTATTCTTCAGAGGCGCTTCGCAGGCCAAAGCGGTGGGATCATAAATGGCGACTTGTTATCTTTGATATTCCCGAGAAACATCGCACACAACGTGACCGAGCCCGGGCGATCATGATACGTCTCGGTTTTGTGCGCTTGCAACAGAGCGTATGGGCGTATCCGTACGACTGTGAAGAGATCATCGCACTCCTAAAGGCGGAGCTCCATATCGGCAAGGACCTACTGTATATAATTGCCGACGCCATCGAGTATGATAAGCATTTGCGAGAGCAATTCGACTTACCGCGCGACTAAGTTATGTGTGGATGAGATCTAACTACAATAATACAATAATGTGAATTGAGGCAAGTTTATAACTCACGGTCGTAAGTTATAAACTTGGTTGGGATTGGGGAGGTTAGTGGGTTTGCGTCGATGGGGCTCCAAAGTAGAAAGGGAGTAGCGGAGGAAGCCGAAGTCGAACAGATGAAGGCCTAACAAACTTACAAATAAGACCTCAATAGCCGCCCGCAAGGGCGGCTATTGACGATTCAAATGAACATGATATGTTGGTTTTGGATAATGTGGGAAAGCGGAAACAGGAGATGGGATATGGAAAGGCTGCTAGAAATACTGGGGCGCGTTCTCTACGACAGGCGAAACGGGACATTCATCGTCATGGGATTGATCATGGCGGCGGCATATATCGGCAAATTCGTGGTGGGGCCCAGCATCGGGCTCTTCATGGGGAGATAAGCGCGCTCTCTAAAAATGATCTCTGTATCTCGAAAGCCCGGCGGACAAAAACCGCCGGGATTTTACTTTTTGTATATATGTGGCATTATGTATTCGGAGATTGAGGGAGGTCGGCATGTCTCGAGAGGACGTCATCAGGGTCATCGCGGTTTTTGCGATCATCACAGGTCTTGTGTGGGTAGTCTACTCCGTAGTGACTCCTGCGCGCAAATGTGCCTGCGAATTCGAACGAGGTGTTACCGAGGGGTATAACCCGTTCTCGTTCTGAGCGGAAATTAAAGCCTGGCAAAGATTGTCGGGCTTTCACTTTTTGAGGTAATCAGCGCATAATGACGACATGTCCTCCGACACCGTCCAGCAAATAAAAGACAGGCTCTCTATCGTCGATGTGGTCTCGACCTATCTGAAACTCGATCGTGCGGGCGGTGCCTTGCGCGCGCGCTGCCCTTTTCATGCTGAAAAGTCGCCGTCTTTTTTCGTGTCGCCTGATCGTGGCACGTACCATTGCTTCGGGTGTAATGTCGGCGGAGATATTTTTTCATTTGTCGAAGCGATCGAAGGGGTGGATTTCAAAGGCGCGCTCAAGATGCTCGCGGATCGTGCTGGCGTCGAGATCGTTTATCAAGGAGGCGGCCGGGAGAAAAAGGATTCTCGCGACCGGCTCTTCGAGGTGATGGAAGCGGCGACGATCTATTACGTATCGCGATTCAGCGACGAAGCCAAGAAATATCTCAAGGATCGCGGCTTGGAAGATGTCACGGCTCGGACATTTCGCCTCGGGTTCGCGGGCAATGCGTGGAGTGAGCTCTCAGAGCACTTGAAGACTAAAGGGTTCTCCGAGGCAGAGATCCTTGAAGCGGGATTGGCCAAGAAGAACGAGCGGGGAGGGCTCACCGACAAATTCCGCAATCGCATCATGTTTCCAATCAACGACAGTGCCGGTCGAGTGGTCGCTTTTTCTGGACGCATCTTCGGGGCCGACGCTTCACCCGAAGCACCTAAATACCTCAATAGTCCCGAGACGCCGCTCTTCCACAAATCCCGCGTCCTCTATGGTTTCGACAAGGCCAAGCTCTCTATGCGCAAGCTCAATTGTGCGGTCCTCGTAGAAGGCCAGATGGATCTGCTCATGTCGCATCAGGCGGGCTGGGCCAATACCGTCGCGGTATCCGGTACGGCATTTACCGCCGAGCACGCGGGACTCATCAAACGCATGACCGACAATATCGTGCTCGCGCTCGACGCCGATGAGGCAGGGATCAAAGCCGCTGGTCGCGCCGCCCGCGAAGCGCTTGCGGGAGGTCTCAATGTCAAAGTCGCGCAGATAAGTGATGGCAAAGACCCTGCCGATCTGATCAAGGCACAGGGCGCCGACGCCTGGCGCGCGACGATCCGCGATGCCAAAGACATTATTACTTTTTTACTCGATGTGTTGCAAAAGCATACACCACAACAAGACAAATTTCGCCGCTCGGTGGAGCTCGTCGTCCTTCCATTCCTCGTCGATGTCCAAAGCCCGATCGCGCGCGAACAATACACGCGCGAAATATCGCAGCGACTCGGTGTCTCCGAGAAGGCCGTCGCCGAAGCCGTCGCCAAGGTGCCCCTAGCGCCACGATCTCCCGCAGAGCACGCGGTACCTGCATCACCCCAGCCGCCCAATCCGCAGAAGACTGCCGATCGTGTACAGCAGGCATTTTCGCTTTTGCTCTGGCAAGAATCTCTCGCGAAGCCTTCTATTGATGTCGCTGTTTTTGGACACGATCTCCAAGAAGCGATCGGGGCTGAAGCGTTTGAGATGTTGCGTGCGCTCCCCGACAAAGAAAAAGAGTCCCTGCGCTTCTCCGCCGAGCATGCGCATGGCAATAGCGGCTCTCTCAAGACCGAGGGCGCGATGCTGGTGCGTCGGATACTCCAAGAGCGCCTTGCGGCTGAGCTCGCACGGGTGGGTGCCGCGCGCGATGCCGCCGAGAGTAGGGGAGATGAAGCCGAAGAGGCGCGCCTCACTGCCGAGAGCAAGGTGTTAACAAGCCGCATTGCGCAACTGCATATATCAGTGTAGAGTGCTCTGCATAGGTCTTACGAGCCCCTATATAGGTCCCAGCCGTTTCATTCGGCGCCCTATTTTGAAATAAATAATGGCTCAAAACCGTAAGACAAAGTAGAATCCTTCCTCCCAGAAGTAATGGGGGTGGGTGCTTTTCGCTAATTATATATGGCCAAATCAACTCCTAAAAAAACCAAAAAGAGCGTGAAGACCGCGAAGACCAAGAAGGTCCACGCGAAGAAATCTGCCCACACGGCAGACAAGAAGGCGACCGCGGCCAAGCGCACGATCGAGGCTATTTCGCGTCGCACCGCCGCTGCCGCACGCAAGCGCACCTCCGCGACTGCGCGCGCTTCACGTCGACCTCATAAGCCGATACCTGTAGCCACCAAGACCGGCCCGCGCCCATTGCGCGATATGCATGCCAAGAAGGGCCCTGCCGCAAAGGCCGGATCGCTCGCGCACAAACAACAGCACAAGGTAGACGTACTGACCCGCCTCGGTCGCGAGCGCGGTTACATCACCTACGATGAGATCCTCCGCGAATTCCCGACGATCGAGGAAAATGTCTCGCTCCTCGAAGACATGTACGACACCTTCAGCACCGCCGGCATCGACGTGCTCGAAGGTGGTGGCATGCTCGAAGACGTGAAGATCGACGAGATCCTCGAACGCAAGAAGCTCCAACATCGACGTGTCGACGCAGGCTTCGACTCCGTGCAGATGTATCTGCGCGAGATCGGTCAGTACCCGCTCTTGAATGGCGAACAGGAGAAAGACCTCGCCAAGCGGATTATCGCCGGCGACGACGAGGCGCGCAGTATCCTCGCCCGCTCCAACCTTCGCCTCGTGGTGTCTATCGCCAAAAAGTATGTGAATCGCAGCCCCGATCTCACACTCCTCGACCTGATCCAAGAGGGCAATCTCGGTCTTTTCAAAGCGGTCGACAAATTCGACCATACCAAAGGCTACAAATTCTCGACCTACGCGACGTGGTGGATCCGTCAGGCGATCACACGCGCGCTCGCCGATCAATCCCGCACGATCCGCATCCCCGTGCACATGGTGGAGACCATCGCCAAGTACAAGCAGAAGGTCCGCGAGCTCTCACAGCACCTTGGCCGCGACCCATTGCCCGAAGAGATCGCCACCGAAATGGGTATCGAGATCGACAAGATTTACACGATACAAAAGATCAATCAGGACACCGTCTCACTCGAGTCGCCAGTAGGCGAAGACGATGATGAGCGCTCGACCCTCGGTAGCTTCATCGCCGATGACTCGATCGCGAGCCCAGATCAAGACGCCTCACGCCGTATCCTCGGCGAGCAGATGATCACGATCCTTGAAGAGCTTTCACCCAAAGAGCGCAAGATCCTCGAAATGCGCAATGGCCTCACCGACGACGGCGTGTGCTATACCCTCGAAGAAGTTGGCCGCGAATTCGGCGTCACCCGCGAGCGCATCCGCCAGATCGAAGCCAAAGCCCTCGAGCGCATCCGCTTCCACGAGAGAGCCAAGCACTTGCGTAGCTACTAATAGGTACGAAATGAGGTGCTATGATGAAAATCATGGCATCTTTTAATATAAAGAGAGCGATTCAATCTGCTATCACATTTATTGCCATGGTCTTCGGATTAGGGGTCGTTTTGGGGTGGGTAATTACTCCGGTTCTAAACTTTCTCGCACGTGAGCATGTTATATCGGTATCTCAAACAATAACTACTGCTGTTCTAACCAGCTTGTTCATTGTTTTAATGGGGGCCTGGTACTTCTCTGTGAAGTGGTATTTCCTCGAAGTCAGACCGAATCTCCCGAACGGAATTATGCTCGGAGGGGTTATGGGTATTGGCCTGGTTCTGCTCGGAATAATCCTTGATCTGATCACATCAATATATGATGTTGTCCGTGGTTTTGGGTGGACGTTTGAGCAGAGCTTCATGCCCGTGATATTAGTTGTTCTAATATTTCCCATCATTACAGGGTTATTTGGTTTGATGCAGGGTCGGGGATCTTAAGAGAAAGGCAACGTCAGATCATTTCCCAAATAAGAATGGCGTAAGTCCGACTTACGCCACTTGTACGCAGTTTGTTGTTACGTATGTACGATATACCACAGAAATCACTTGGCGTAAGTCCGACTTGCGCATACACTGGTTACCATTATGAGGGTCGAGAAACATGGGGTCGATTCTGTGCTGCATGTCATAAAGCGTGGCGCGCGCGGTGCAGAAATAGTGCTCGATGAGAACGATCGCGAGCGTTTTCTGAAGTCACTCTATTTCTTGAATGATGAATATAGTGATGATCATTGGCTCCGTGATACACAGACGTTGTCATTGGAACGCCCCGGTCACTGGCCCGACCGAAGGCCACTTGTATCGATACTTGCGTGGACGCTAATGCCAAATCACTTCCACCTGTTGCTCAGAGAAATACACGAAGGCGGAATTGCCACGTTTATGCAACGTCTCGGTGGAAGCATGACACTTTGTTTCAATGCGAAGTACAGTGAGCAGGGGAGTATCTTTCAAGGTGGGTATAAGGGGAAGTTGGTTGAGCAAGACACATATCTGCGACACCTCGTTTTTTATATTCTCGTAAAAAATGTATTGGAATTGTATCCGGGCGGCCTGAAGGCTGCTCTTAAAGATTTTGATCGTGCATGGGAATGGGCGTTGTCATACAAATATTCAAGCTTGCGTGTTTGTGCACTTGGTGAGCATTCCCTCATTGTCGACGAGGAAGCCTTGAATGATCTTGGGTTGCTTAATGTATCGAATGGCGCAAGTCGGACTTACGCAACGATAGCATTCAAACGTGAAGCAAAAGAAGCATTGTTGCATTTTATACAGGCGCATGACGACATCTTCTCCTCGCTTCTGTTGGAGCAATGGTAGGGAGCTTGTAAATGGCGTAAGTCCGACTTGCGCCACCCTCTCGCGAAGAAGTCAGTCGCGAATTCGGCGTCACTCGCGAGCGCATTAGACAAATTGAGGCAAAAGCCTTGGAAAGAATTAGGTTCCATGAAAGAGCAAGGCACTTGCGATCATACTAGGATTCATTAAAGCGCATCCCCTGCCTGCCGGCAGGCAGGGCTTCCACGAGCAAGCAAAGCATTTGAGGAGCTATTGACACAAGGACATAGTTGTTCTATCTTTCATTGAGAAATAAACGACCATCTAGGAGGCGAAAATGTCGGTATTTTTGGTTGGTTCTGCGTGCACACGTCCTAGCCCTACCAGGCCGTGGGAGTTTGAGATTTACAAGAGCGAAGCCATCATTCCGGCGACCTCTTCACGGGAAGCCGAGGACGAGATGTTACGTCTAGAGAGAAAAGAACACCCGCTTGAAGATGGATGGGTGAATCGCTCTTTAATCTCTCAAGAACTTTTTGAAGAGAATCTCTTGGCTTTGGCCCAAAAAGCAAGACCTAGAGTGACTTTGGAGCGTTTGTTCTGATGTAATCTATCAGCCCCATTCAAATCCCGCTCGGCGAAAACCGAGCGGGTCATTTAAATCACCAAAACGACGAAATCCGCCATTTTATGCCCCGGACTAGACATTTTTTATGAAAGGAATACAGTAGACAGCATTGTTTCGCCTATGCTTTCTCTGCTTTCCAAGATCATCAAGACCGGCCGTATTACCGAGCCCGCGCCCTCTCTCGAAGACGCGGCTTTTGTCGAGGCGGGGCGCAATCTCAAGGCCACGATCGGCCGACTCTACGGTGGCCGCTCTCTGCGCATCCGCCATATCGATGCGGGGTCCAACAATGGCGAGGAATACGAGATGACCGCGCTCGGCAACGCCTACTACGATGTGGAGCGTTTTGGGCTTTCTTTTGTCGCTTCGCCGCGCCATGCGGACATCCTCACGGTCTCGGGCCCGGTCACACGCAACATGGAGCATGCGCTCAAGGTCGCCTACGAGATGACGCCCGAGCCGCGTATCGTGGTCGCGGTGGGCGACGGTGCCTGCACGGGCGGTATTTGGAAAGGATCCTATGCAGTCGTCGGTAGTGTCGCCGATGTGATACCGGTCGACTGGCAGATCCCGGGTGACCCGCCTGCGCCCGCCGATATCATCCGCGGACTTTTAAAGGCGATAGAACAGGCGCGCGCCTAATATATATAGTATGCCTACCTCTCTCTACCTGTATTTGATCGAAGCGGCGTTTGTGCTTCCGCTGGTCGGCGCGATTCTCGCGCTCGTATTGTATCGCGTGCACGGAGCCAATACGGCGACACAGTTTTTGTTCGCAGCTTCCGGCGTGGTCGGCACGATCGGCATAGCGGGATATTTTGTATCCGGTCAGGGAAATGTGGCGATCCAGGTCATCTCGGGATTCACGGTGACACCGCTCGCGGCGTTCTTCTTGGCGCTCGTGTATCTGGGCACATTCTTGACCTCGATCTATGCGATCCAAGGTCTGCGTCACTACAAAAAGATATATTCAATTCCATGGCTCAATGTCACGTCGGCTCTTTTCATACTCGGCATGCAGGCGACGATCATGTCCGGCTCGGTCGTTGCGTTCCTTATCGCGTGGGAAGTCATGTCGATCGCGGCGTACTTCTTGGTGATCGCGGATCGCACCGATGATTCGCTGCGTGCGGGATTTTTGTATTTTCTCATGACACATATCGGTTTCGTGTGTCTCGCTTCCGGATTCTTGCTCTTGGCGCAGGGTAATGTCTTTGCGACTTGGAGCGATGTCGCGCTCGGCGCATTTCTCATCTCACCCCAGATGCTTTCGGTGGCGTTCCTCCTTCTCCTGGCCGGATTCGGCTCCAAGGCAGGGCTCGTGCCCCTGCATCAGTGGCTTCCGTATGCGCACCCGCAAGCGCCCAGCCACAGCTCGGCATTGCTCTCGGGCACGATGCTCAAGGTCGCGCTTTTTGGATTCATTCAGTCGCTTTTCTTGTTCCCATTTATTCCGATGTGGTGGGCGCTTGTCGTGATCGTCGTCGGACTCGGATCGGGATTCTTCGGTGCACTGCATGCAGCGGTCGAGCGTGATGCCAAGCGGCTCTTGGCATGGAGCAGTGTCGAAAACATGGGACTCATCTTTTCGGGTGTCGGCATCGTGCTCGTCTTGCGCACGCTTCCTGATTCGCCGGTCGCTTGGTCGCTCGCGGGCACGATGAGTATCTTTGTCGTCTTGCACACGGTCAATCACTTCTTCTTCAAGACGGGACTCTTCTTGGCCGTCGGCGCGGTCGCCTCGGCGACGCATACGCGCGACCTCGATCTGCTCGGCGGCCTCGCGCGCGCATGGCCGCTCTTCTCGGGGGTCTTCTTGACACTTGCGCTCGCGGCCGCAGCACTCCCGCCACTCGGCACATTCTTTGGCGAGTGGATGTATCTGCAATCGCTCGCGGTCGCGATGTCTGTATTGCCGACTTCTTTTGCCGTCGCCTCAGCGCTCATCATGGTCGTACTTGCCTTGATCGGTGGATTGGCGATCTTCACCTTCGTCAAGCTTTTTGCACTCGTCTTTCTCGGTCGTGCTCGATCGGATCACGCCGAAGTCACGACCCGCATGTTCGGCACACTCCTGTGGTCGCCGCTTTTGTGCGTCGTCGGGTCACTGCTGGTGGCGGTATCGGCGGGGTCGGTGTTTTCGGATGTGGCGATGCAAGACGCAATCGGGCGGGTCGCGAGTCTCTCGGTCATGCCCGGCGCGTCGATCAATGTATGGTTCGTCTTTGCGCTTTTTGCGTTGGTCATTATCGGTGTGTATCTGATCCGACGCGCATTCACCAATGTCGCGCCCGTGCGCATCACTGATACATGGGATTGTGGTACACCGCTCACTCCGCGCATGCAATACACGGCGACCGGCTTTGCCGCACCGATACGCTTTTTCTTCCGTAGTGTCTTGGTGTCGCGCAAAGACCTGATCAAAGAGCCGATTGCAGCGGGGAATCCGTGGATCGCGCGTCGCCGGCTGGATTCGACCATAGGCTCGCTCTGGGAACACACGCTCTATATGCCGATCGCGTATTGGGTCATGCGTGCTTCGACTTGGACGAAGCGTCTTCAGAGCGGCGTGATCCAGCTGTACCTGCTCTTCGTCGTGTGTGCATTAGCGGTCGTCATGATCATTGCCCTATGATGTACGTACTTATTTTCTTGCAATGGATATGTGTGCTCGCGCTCGCCCCGCTCACGGTCGGTATCGTGCGCAAGATGAAAGCGCACTACCAAAATCGCGAAGGCGCTTCGATCTTGCTTCCGTACTGGACGATCCTTTCTTTGATGCGCAAAGAGATGACGATCACGCGTCACAGCTCATGGGTCTTCCGTGTGGTGCCTTTTGTCGTACTCGCGACCGCCGTGTGTCTGGCGCTCCTCGTACCTTCGATCGCCTATGGGATACTGCCGCATGCAGCCAGCAATATTTTCTTGATCGGCGCGATTGCGGCGCTCGGCTCGGTATTTTTGGTCCTTGGTGGTATGGATACTTCGAGCACATTTGGCCATATGGGATCGAGCCGCGAGATGACGCTCGCTGCGCTCGTCGAGCCCGCTTTTTATCTCGTCCTCTCCACGCTCGGGCTCTTGGCGGGTGTATGGAGTCTCGACGGGATCGTCGGGTATTTTGCGATGTCGCCGTGGAGCGCGGTCGTACCGGTCGCGAGTATTACACTGCTCGCGCTGCTTGCAGTGATCTTGGCCGAAAATGCGCGCTACCCGGTAGACAATCCCGCCACACATCTCGAGCTCACGATGGTGCACGAAGCGATGATACTCGAATATTCGGGTCCGTATCTCGCGATGCTCGAATATGCCGCTGCGATCAAGCTCACGGTCATGCTCGTGTTGTTCATGAATCTCGTCCTTCCATTTGGCCTTTTGCATCCCGCGTTTGGCCTGGCTTTGATCCCTGTCGCACTCATGGTCTTCGTGGCCAAGCTCACGCTCGGGGGATTGCTCGTGGCCACCATCGAATCGACAATCGTGAAGATGCGATTTTATCGCATGCAGGAGTATATGTCGGTCGCCGCTATCGGAGCGCTCATCGGATTTATCCTTGTATTGATCGGTCACACACTATAGACATATGCCATCACCAGCCATCATTTTGTCGTTTCTTGTCGGGGGAATGCTCCTCACAGCATTGCTCATGGTGAGTCGCATGCGCCTCGCGTCGCTTGTCGGGCTTTTCCGTATCCAGGCGATCCTCCTCGGTCTCTATGCGCTCGACATCGCCGTGCGTCTCAATGAAGTACACCTGCTCATCGTCGCGGCGCTCGTAATCATATTGAAAGCTATTCTGATCCCGACACTCTTCCTGCATATCGCGCGTACGACCGGCGCTTCCCATCGCTTGGAGGCGTATTTGCGTCCGACCACGCTCTCATTCATCGGCGCAGTGCTCGTGCTCGGTGCATTTCTCGCGGCGCAGGCGGCGCTCTGGGGCGGGACCAATTATCTGATCGTCGGCGTATCATTCTCGATGGTGATCCTCGGCCTCTTGCTTCTCATTACGCGCAAAGACCTCTTTGGGCAGGGGATGGGATTCCTCGTGATGGAAAACGGTATTTTCGTATTCGGTCTGGCACTCACCGGCGGGACACCGTTCTTCGTCGAGATCGGCGTGATGTTTGATCTCCTCGCACTTTTTGTGCTCATGATGGGGCTCGTGCGTCGCGTGCACGGCGAATATGCATCACTCACGACCGATTATTTGCGCGAACTCATCGACTAAGGACTTATGATCACACTTCTTCTCATACTTTGTCTCATCATGGCGATCGTGCCGTTCATCGGCAGCTCTGCGCGCGCGATCTCGACGAGTGCTGTCGCCGTGAGTACGCTCGTCTTCGCGATGGGCGTGTATGCGGCGTGGCCGACACTCCTCGGTTCATCGGTCGTACTCTCCGGCGGGCTCTGGTATCTCGATTCGCTTTCGAGCTTGATGGTGCTCTTGATCTCTTTTGTCCAGTGGACGGCGACCATCTCGAGCATGTCGTATCTCAAGGAAGAGGTGGAAGAAAACGCCGTGTCGGTGCCGATGTTGCGACGATACTTTGCACTGCTCGGGCTCTTCGTCCTCTCCATGCTCGCCACGGTCGTCTCCAATAATCTCGGATTCATGTGGGTCGCGCTCGAAGCGACCACCCTCGCGACGGCATTTTTGGTGGCATTCTACGCGCGTCAGGGCTCGCTTGAAGCCGCATGGAAATATCTGATCCTCTGCTCGACTGGCATCTCGCTCGGGCTCATGGGGCTCTTGTGTGTGTACTATGCCGCCTCGGCGGTCGACGTCGTCGAGGGACTCAAGGCTATCGAATGGACGCACCTCTTCTCGATCGCGCCGACGCTCTCGCCTGATCTCTTGCGTGTGGCGTTTGCCTTTATCCTCATCGGATACGGCACCAAGGTCGGTCTCGTCCCGATGCACGCATGGCTTCCGGATGCGCACAGTCGTGCGCCATCGCCGATCTCGGGCATCCTCTCGGGCGTGCTTTTGAATGCCGCGCTCTTCGCGATCCTTCGCTACAAGGCGCTCGTGGACGGATCAATGGGATCAAATGTCTGGACCAACGATCTCTTGCTGTGGTTTGGCGTGCTTTCGGTCCTTGTGCCGGCCGCGTTCATCCTCTTGCAGACCGACTACAAGCGCCTCCTCGCATACTCGAGTATCGAGCACATGGGGCTCATGGCTTTTTCGATCGGGCTCGGCGGCGTGGGCGTGATCGCCGGAGCGATCCATATGATCGGTCATGCACTGATCAAGTCGATGCTCTTCTTCGATGCGGGCAATATTCTCCTGCGTTTCAAGAGCACCAAATTCGAGCGGGTGGGTGATGTCATGCGCATCATGCCGTACTCGGGCGCGTTCTTCCTGATCGGTATATTGGCTCTGCTCGCTGTGCCACCGTCGCCGCTTTTCCTCAGTGAATATCTCATCATCTCGACCGGTATTGTGGATCATCCTATCGCCATGGTGCTGGTCCTTGTAGCGCTCACGATCATCTTGGCTGGATTCGTGCGGCTCTTTATGCCGATGCTCTTCTCGCGTGAATACCTCAAGGGCAATGCGATCGAGCCCGAAGAGGTCGGTGAACATTGGGGTATCTCGCATACGGCGTTCTTGCTCCACGTGGTACTTATCCTCGCGGTCGGCGTGTCCCTGTGGACCGCACCCGGCAAAGAGCTCCTCCAACATTTAGCGGCGGTCATCACATAATCTATGGACATACGATCACTACTTTCAGATATCGGTTTGACAAGCGCGACGGGGGAGGCGGCTGTGCTGGTGCCTGTGGCGAGCTTCGCGGATATGGCGCACCAATGCGTGGCCGCGGGCGCACCGCTCGTCTTCATGTACGCGACCGATGAGCGTGCAGCACACAAGACCTATGGAGTGCACGCGGTCTTCTCGGTGGCGGTCTCAGGATTCCTCACGCTCAAATGCGACGTATCTGCCGAGGATCGCACGTATCCGTCGCTCACACGCACGATCATGGCGGCACATTGGTATGAGCGTCTCATGCACGATCAGTTTGGCATCGTGGCGCAGGGACATCCGGATTGGCGCCGACTCATTCATCACGAAAACATCCCCGAGGGTACCTATCCGCTCCGCAAGGATTTTGCGGTCGATACTCAGCTCGCACATGCACAGGTGCCGTATCCGATGCACGCGGTCGAGGGCACTGGCATCTATGAGATTCCGGTCGGCCCTATTCATGCGGGTATCATCGAGCCGGGACATTTCCGATTCAATGTGCGCGGCGAGCGTATCCTCTCGCTCGAAGGCAAACTCTTTTTCACACACAAGGGTATCGAAAAGCTGGTAGAAGGCAAACTGCCTGCGCAGGCACTCCCATTCATTGAGCGTATTTCCGGCGATATGCCGGTCGCTCATACGCTCGCTTTTGCCGAGGCGGTGGAGCGTGCGTGCCGCACGGTGGTGCCTAAGCGTGCGCGTGCACTGCGTGTCGTGTGGAGCGAGCTTGAGCGCATCACGATGCATATCTTCGATATCGGCAATATCGCCGGCAACGGCACGGGATTCACCTTTATGGCGGCACAAGGTTTCCGTATGGTCGAAGAACTGCGTCGCCTGCATGATTCGCTCACGGGGCACCGCTTTTTGCGCGGCGCGATCACGCTGGGTGGAGCACATGATATATCTGCGGAAGCAGTGATGGATATTTTGAACAGCCTCAAAAAGACCGAAAAAGATCTGCAGGCGATCCTCGACATCGCATTTGCGAGCGACGGCTTGATGGAGCGTTTTGAGACGACCGGGGTTCTCTCGCGAGAGGCGGCGATCGACTATGGCGCGCGCGGCGTGGCCGCGCGCGCCTCCGGCGTCGGCATCGACATGCGCCGCGATCATCCATATGCGGGCTATGCCGACCTCGGTGTCTTGGTCGCGACAGAATCCTCGGGTGACGTCGCCGCGCGATTCAAGGTGCGTGCGCGAGAGGTCGCGGAATCGCTCCGCATCATCCGTTCGTGCCTCGAAAAGCTTCCGGAGGGTGAAGCACAGACGGCGGTGGTAGTGCGTGAAGGCGAAGCTCTCGGGTGGGCCGAGAGCTGGCGTGGCGCGATCATTGATTGGGTGCGCCTCGACGAAGGCGGCCGCATCGACCGTTGCGCGATTTCCGATCCGTCATTTATGAACTGGGCGCTTTTTGGCGAGATCGGCCCGGGCAACATCGTGCCGGACTTCCCGCTGTGTAACAAAAGCCTCAATCTCTCATACTCGGGCACGGATCTCTAACAGATAAAACATAAAAAGATTAAGACCCGGGAGCGAATAGCTCTCGGGTCTTTTTGCTTTACAAGCGATCTTAAGCGACCGCTTTGCACCGCATGATAGCGAAGTGCTTATCGGCCATCGGAACAAGTATGTCGAGTGCCTGTTCGACCATTGTCGAATGACTGTCCCTGGCGTCCAAGAAGATTGGTTTCTTCTGGTCGGTGCCTTGGAAGTAGTGATTAAAAATATACACCTGATGCAGGAGATATCTTCTCAACTCTTCTTCCGGAACTCTCTTTAATTCCCCGGGACGCCTTTTGCGCATATAAGCGAGCACTTGTTCAATACCTGCATCCATGCAAGGTGTCGTGGGAATCACGTAGGTCGGCGGACCGAAGGTGACGAATTTAGGTATTTTTTCATCGTGATGTTTCCGGAGTGCCTCTGCGAGGTCGTCCGGTCCCAGATTGTATGCGGTCGCACGCGTCGCTATCGCCAAGCCGAAGCTTTTGACGAGAACAATATCGCTGCGACACAACGCAGGCAATATAGTCTCCCTAGCGTAGGCGGCGCCAATCTCCCAGTACCGGTCCATTTTAGAGATAGCTGGTTCGAGACGTTCTTCCTCGCCGAGCATAAACGGCGGAGGATAGAAGTCGAGTGGACCACGCAGAAGCTCAATTGTTCGATCCGGATATGTATCCGCGAGCGAAGATCCAAGTTCCTGAAAGAGGGTCTCGTTGCCCGTACTGGGAAGACCGCCAACAGCAATAAAAAGAGCTTTTTTCGTAGGCGACATGTATTTACTCCCTGTTTCGGTTTCGGAAAAATTGGCATTTCTTAAGCCACCGAGGAGAGATAGTACTCCTCCTATTGGGAAAGGCAAGGGGTTGTGCACAGCCAAAATGCATCAAAATCAAACGGCCGGACACTTGCGTTCCGGCCGTATGGCTATTATGAGAATATCCCGTCGCCGATAACGAAAAGGATGATGGCGGCCGCTGCAAGGCCTGCCAACCGGCCTATCACACGGTGTTCAAAGTCACTGAAATGATGGTTCTGCTGATCTTCCGGGATTTTCGCGAACTTGGCGAATTCGCGTTCAATTTTGGCGATCATTGTCGGTCCTCCGAGTTTCCGATGTTTATTTTAACACATGCAATTATATTTGCAAGTACCCGGGTTGCCGGATGACAAATGCTACAATCATCCCCATGACCAAGGTGCATCCGATCTTCAATACGGCCTACAAAGGCCTCAATAATGCCCAAAAACAGGCCGTAGACGCAATAAACGGCCCGGTGATGGTGGTGGCAGGCCCCGGCACCGGCAAGACCCATATCCTCGCCCTACGCATCGCCAATATCCTCACGCAGACCGATACGCCTCCCGATGGGATCCTGGCACTCACCTTTACCGAGGCGGGGGTCGACGCCATGAAGCAGCGCCTCCTCAAGCTCATTGGCCCCACCGCATACAAGGTCAAGATCTACACCTTTCATGGATTTTGCAATGACATCATTCATTCGCATCCGGAATATTTTCCCCGCATCATCAGCTCCAAGGCCCTCACCGACATCGAATCGATCATCTATATCCGCGAAGCGATCGAGTCGCTCCCGCTCGAGAAGCTCAAGCCTTTTGGCGATCCGTATTTTTATGTGCAGACCGCGCGCTCTGCGATCAGTACGCTCAAGCGCGAGCACAAGGTCCCGGCCGAAGTGCTCGCGAAGACCCAAGAGCTTATCGAGAAACTGGAAAAAGACCCTGAGTCATTCCATGAAAAAGGCGCGCACAAAGGCAAGATGAAAGGCGCCGTGCAGACGCAGATCGATCGGCTCAAAAAAGAGCGCGAGCTTGGTCTGGTATTTGAGTGGTACGAAGCAAAGCTCACCGAGAAAAAGAAATTCGACTTTGAGGACATGATCGGCGAGGTCGTGCGTGCACTACAGACCGACAGCGAATTTTTGCTCGTCGTGCAGGAAAAGTATCTCTACATTCTCGCGGACGAACACCAAGACGCCAATGGTGCACAGAATACACTGCTCGAATTGCTCACTTCATATGATCCATCGCCCAATCTTTTTATCGTTGGCGACGAGAAGCAGGCGATCTTTCGGTTTCAGGGCGCGTCGCTCGATAGTTTCGCGTATTTTCACGAGAAGTTTCCCACGGCCAAGCTCATCCCGCTCGTCGATTCATATCGCTCGGGGTCAGTACTGCTCGATGCGGCGCATTCGCTCATGCGAGAATCCATACCTGCAGAGCGCCATCCGTGGCTCTTGAGCAAGCTCGCCGAGCCGCATCTCGCGGTGCTCGAAGAACGCACCTTCACGAGCGAAGAAATGGAGATCGCGTGGGTCGCACAAAATATTCAGGAGCGAATATCTGAAGGTGTGAGTCCTGGCGATATCGCGATCATCTATCGCACCAATGCCGACGCGCTCCCGATCTCGCGCGCACTCTCACACCTTGGTATCCTCCACACCCTTGATTCCAAAAGCAACATCTTTACCAATCATGCGATCATGCAGCTGGTCACGTACCTGCGTCTGTGTACGCATATCGGCAGCGACGAGCTGTTGGCACATGTATTGCATTTCTCTTGGGTGGGGATCGACGCGCGCGACACGTACAAGGTCTTGATCTATGCCCAAAAGAAGCGCTTGCCGTATCTCGAAGTAATCTCTTCCAAGGATCACCTCAAAGAAGCGAAGGTCTACCATGCAGAAAAAGCGCACGAGGTCGCGCAGACTGTTCAGAGGCTCGCCAAGATCGCCCAGGAAGAATCCGCCCGCGACTTTTTCGATCATGTACTTCACGAGAGTGGCTTACTCACACATGTCCTCTCACGGCCGGATTCGATCACGATCCTCAATGCCATACGCGGATTGGCCAATACGCTCGAGACCCTGAGCTCTACACAGGCGCTCTACACCGGTCGTGATTTTGTCCGCGATCTCGGGCTCTATGAGGAGTATGGTATCGAGATCGAGCCCGACACCCAGCCCAAAGAGCGCACCAACGCCGTACATCTTGTGACCGCGCATCGCAGCAAGGGCCTCGAATACGAATATGTCTATATCATCCACGCACGCGATGGCAAATGGGGCAATCGCACGTCGCGCAACACACTCCCGCTTTCGACACTGGCCGCGGTACCCGACACCGATACCGAAGACGAACGCCGCCTATTCTATGTAGCGCTCACGCGTGCCAAGCTTTATGTATCTGTCTCATACGGCGTCACCTCGAGTGCGCGATCCAAGGAGAGCACCATCGCGCAATTCATGATGGAGATCGATCCTGCGCTGATCGCACGAGTCGACACGGGTGCTTTTGAGGCGACGGTCGCACCCGAGGCCATGTTTGCCATGAAGCCCGCCGCGGAGCATTCATTGAGCGATCAACAATTTCTAATAGATGCATTTGTGGAGCAGGGACTCTCGGCGACCGCGCTCAATAATTACCTTGATTGTCCGTGGAAGTACTTTTACCGCAATCTCGTACGTATCCCCGAGAAGCCGACGCCAAGCTCGCTCTATGGCAATGCCCTGCACAATGCGCTCCGACTCTTTCGCGATATGTGCGCTTCGTCGCAGCAGTATCAGCCGCTCTCACTCCTACTCGAATACCTGCAAGTGTCGATCGACCAACAAGGCTTCACTCCGACCTCGTATGCCGACGCGCAGAAAAAGGGTACACGTGCGCTCACGGATTGGTACGAGCGCAACAAGGCAGATTATCAATTCCGCGTCCTCTGTGAAAAGAAATTCGAGGTATATATGCCTCTTTCGGGTGGTGCGCCAGTACAGGTTTTGCTCCGCGGTCTGATCGATGTGATCGAATTCAACATCGACGGCTCGGTGCACGTGATCGACTACAAGACCGGCAAACACAAATCCCGCAACGAACTCGAAGGCGGCACCAAGAATGCGACGGGGGATTACAAGCGCCAGCTCGACTTTTATTGTATCTTGCTGGAGCTCGGCCAGATGGAGCGGCCCGCGCGGCTCACGCTCGAATTCATCGAGCCGGACGCGAAAGGCAACACCGCCGTACATACATTCCTCTACGATGCGGATATGGTCAAAGCATTGAAGGAGACGATCGAGCGCGTGGCAGGGGAGATCTACACCCTCGCCTTTTGGGACAAAAAGTGCGACACGGAGGATTGCGAATATTGTACCCTTCGGGGGCTGATGATATAGTCTCGTCGGAATGAGATAGGAGGATTCAATGTCTGGTAACCGGAAAAACTGGGGATATATCGCCTTGCAGACCGCATATTGCGTGGCGATGGTCCTCGCTCTCAAGATGGTCCACATCTTTTACATGGTCGGCAGCCCTGTGGCGACAGTCCTTGCCTTGTTCATGACGGTGTTAATCGGCCTTATGGTCTACTATAATTTTAAGCAGCAACGCTAGCATTCGGGCGACTCTTCAGGGGAGTCGCCCCCTTCTTTTTATCTATCGCGCTCGGACCTTGAGTTTGGTCTGGCGGTTTTTGTTGACCTTGGGGAAATGTAGGACATCGGATGTCCTACATTTATACCCGATGTCCGCATCACCGCAAAAAACGAGCCATGTGTGATATGACATGGCTCGAGTGGTCGCACGTATAAGCGCTACAGAACTTTGTAGTTGGAGAGGGTTCTGTGTCAGATTGCTGCTCGTTCAGAATACGTACGAAAGTCTATTTCTGGGAGCTTCTCTAACTCTGCTCGGATTCTGATCCGGGTTGCCCGGATATCTCGTAAGCTTCTTTTTGCATCTCGCCAACCTTGACGAAGCTGAAGGTTGTCAGGGACGGCATCTTCGGAAGGATACGGAGGCCGGTGATAGAATGGCCGGCCGCCACATCGGCGATCAAAGTAGTGCCGTCGGGCGTGGTGACAACGAACCTGCCTTCTTCGCCACTGAGAGCAAGCGCCAAGTCTTGGCATCCCGCTACTTGAAGAGCGCCGGTCTTGTTGAGATTCTCACTAGTGATCATGGTCTTGTTTCCTCTGTTTGTTTTGTTGCTATGCTGACTGAGCAGAACCCTCTCCACTGTTACCAGTATATGCAAAGACCCTTAAGATCAGATGAAGGAGTGTCAGTCATGACGAAAGATTGCGAGTATTGTGCTTTGCGAGGGCTGATGGACTCAAACAATGACCGAAGTCGAACTTCCTAGAGAAGGTATTGACATTTATATAAAATCGCGTATCAATATATTTAGTTAATCAGCCGAGGATTAGGTCAATGAGAATTCGTGCAATCATCCTCTCCGTACTGTTTGTGTGTACGTTTGTCAGCACATCGCAGGCAAAAGAAGGTCCACTTAGTCTCTATGTTGGCAATATCAGTGCTGAAAGGGAAACGCAGGTTGCATTACCAAGTCTTGGAGATATAAAAGTTACCGCAACATGCTGGGGTAATGGACATGCTTATTCTAGGGCACATAGCTTGGAAGAAGCACAAAGACTTGGAATGGATTTTGCAAAACAGAAGTTTCCAGAATCTGACGGTTGGAAAAATCATAAGATCGACTTAGAACTTGTCCCGAAGGAGTTCCTTGCGCCCATTTTCGAAGACAAAAAATAGGCGCACACATATATCGCCGCACCAATTTAGGAATGCCGTTTCCTTCTGGGTGCGGCGTTTCTTTTTTGGAAAAAACTATCGCGCCCGGACCTTGAGCTTGGTCTGGCGGTTTTTGTTGACCTTGGGGAGGCGGATCATGAGGACGCCGTGCTTTTCGCTCGCTTCGGCAGCGTCGACGTCGACTTCTTCGGGGAGGATGATCGAGCGAGAGAAAGCGCCCCAGTAGAGCTCGCGGAAAAAATAGTCCTCCTCATCGGCCTCGCGGTCATCCACGCGCGTCCCGGAGATGGTGATCATCTCGCGTGTGAGCGACACGTCGACGCTCGCGGGTTGTACGCCTGCCACGAGGGTCTTGATCACGATCGAATCAGGAGTCTGGTAGACGTCGACGGAAAGTTCTCCCTCAGGCTCTTCTTGGGGAGCAGGTTTACTGGAGCCGCGCAGATCGGTGCGTAGATGGCGCTCTTCGCTCGTGCCCTCAAAATGTGCATCGCCTGGCACCGGATCGCCGAAGTAGTTGTCGTCCTCGTAGGAGTTGTTGCCGGTCCCCATAATGCGAGAGAGTAGTGAGGGTTTTTTTGTCATGAGTATGTTTGTTGATTAATAAAAAATGTTTATTTTATTGAGCGTATGCTCTTTTCGGACGAATACGCTTGATGAATTCTAGTACGGCCAAAAGCGCGATGACGCCGAGCCATACGAATCCGAAGGTGCGCAACACACTCTCTTCCGGTTCATTCAGTATAAAGAAATTGAAGAGAGAGTGCAAAACAATGGCGAGGATAACTCCGGTCACCGCGTGATAGAACTTGTCGATGCGGGAGCTATAGAATGAGAGCGCGAGTACGACGCCGACCATGGCCGAGGAAAGCACATGCAGGAGCGTGGCGCCGATAAAGCGCAGATTACCGGTAATGATCGTCTCATAGACAGTATGACCGGCGAGCGGAGAGAGGAGGAAGAGTGAGTTTTCCGCTGCTGCAAAGCCGAGTGCCACGATGATCATATAGATCACCACGTCGACTGGTTCATCATCTTCGTGTCGCCAGAGCACGGTCGAAAGGGCGACGAGATACTTAGTCAGCTCTTCGATGGCTGACCAGGCGGTGAAGAGGATCGTCTGATCTTGGATGAAGGTCCCCACGTAGTTTTCAACAGGGATCACGACCGCGACCGTCGCCATGCCGGCCAAGAATGCCAACGCGATCAATTGGCGTGGTTCGGGATGTTTGGAATCCTCGCGCAGCCAAAACCAAAGCCAGGCGAGGGCGGGCAATATGCCGCCTGCCGCAGCCGCGAGGACGTGTAAGAGTTCGTTGAGCACCTATCTATTATACAATGCTGAATATGTTTGGTGGGACAAGAAAAGAGGGCAGCCTGCGAATAGGCTACCCCATGAGTGTCATTATGATCGTTTGTGTATCAGCGATGAGCGCCGGTGCGAGGAGCAATACTCCATAATGGAGAGGAGTGGCGTACCGTCTGCCAACCATTGAAGCGAGCCATCCAAATGATAGACCATATCTCCGATGTCCGGCCATCTTGAACAGAACATTCGACAGCTGCATAAACACGCATCCGCCGAAGATTATCCGAGACAACTGCGGTGCCAGAAGTGTCAGGGGAAGTAAAAGTAGGTTATACCGACCGGGGAGTAGTGCAATATATACGAGAGATCCTTGGATCAAGTACCCAAGAACCATGATCACATGACCCACTATAATGAGCATGGATACCTCCAATCTGAGAGATTGACTGAGAACAATCTAACACTTAACCATCAATGCGTCAATGACTATGGCTCTATGAGTTGTTTGTCGCGGATGAAGAGGGCCACGGGGCGACCATGAGGAGATCACTCTCCTTCTCCGGCAGATTCTGCCAGATGGTCTCGGTCACGAAAGGCATAAAGGGGTGGAGGAGTTTGAGGAGAGTCACGAGGACTTCACGGAGCATGCGCTGTTTGGAGGCAATGGCCGCCTCCTCTGCACCGGCTTTAATGATGAGTTTGGATTGTTCGATGATCTCGTCGGCAAAACGATGCCAGATAAAGTGGTAGACCAGATCGGCCGCGAGATCGATGCGATAGGAGTCGATCTGCTGGGATACTTCTTCGGCGAGGCGGTGTACCTCGCGCATGATCTCTGCGTCTTCGGTGACGTATGGTGTTGCGTCGTTGTACGTGTCGGCGCTTTCGAGGACGAAGCGTGCGACGTTCCAGACCTTGTTGGCAAAGTGTTTGTATCCGCGGACGCGATCTTCGGAAAGCTTCAGGTCATTGCCGGGGCTGGCACCCACGATCAGCGAGAGGCGCGTGGCATCGGCGCCGTACTTCTCGATCATTTCGAGGGGGTTCAGTATGTTGCCGAGTGACTTGCTCATCTTGCGGCCTTGCGCGTCGCGGACGAGCCCGTGCAGGTAGACGTTTTTAAAGGGAATCGTGCCGAGGTGAAATGCACTCATCAGGATCATGCGTGCCACCCAGAAGAAGATAATGTCGTAGCCGGTCTCGAGTACGGATGTCGGATGATAATCGCGTAGGTCGGCGGTATCGTCGGGCCAGCCGAGAGTGGAAAATGTCCAGAGCCCCGAGGAGAACCACGTGTCGAGCGTATCGGCGTCTTGGAAGTATTTTGCATCGCAGTGTTCGCATATGGGCTCCGTGCCTGACACGACAACCATTTCGCATTGTGCAACCTCTTCTTCGCGGCCGGGCTTGGGTATGCATTTAGGCTCGTGATACCACACCGGAATACGATGCCCGTACCATATCTGGCGCGAGATGCACCACGGACGGAGATTGTCGATCCAATTGTTGTAGACGCGCTCAAAACGCTCGGGGACGATCTTGATCGTACCTTCGGTGCCCGCGCCGACTGCGGCGTGCATCAGTGCTTTGAGAGTAGTCGAGGCGCCGCTCGGGATGCCGGGTATTTCTGAATGAGGGATCACGAATGGTTTGTCCACGCTTACAAACCACTGCAGCTTGGGCAATGGCTCGACAATGCCGCCGGTGCGCTCGGCGGTCGAGACGTTTTGTTTGATCAATACTTCGCCTTCGAGTAGGTCTTGCGAGTGGAGCCATTCCACTACCATCTCGCGCGCCTCGGTGACCTTCTTGCCTTCGAGCGGGCCGGGGACGGTCATCTTGGCGTACTCGTTGATCACCTGCGGGCGTGGCAGATCATGCCGATCCGCGATCTCCCAGTCGATGTTGCTATGTGCCGGAGTGACGCCGAGCGCTCCGGTGCCAAAGTCCTTCTCTACGCTCTTGTCGGCGATGATGCGGATGTGGAGCGGCACATCGCAAAAGACGACGGTGTATTCTTTGCCGATGTACTGCTGATATCGCTCGTCTTCCGGATGCACGGCCACAGCGGTATCGCCGACCTTGGTCTCGGGGCGTGTGGTCGAGATACTGATAGGGAAGTCTTTTGAATATCTAAATGTGTACATCTTGGCATCGCGTTCTTCATAGACGATCTCGTCGTCGGAGATCGTGGTCTGACCTTTGGGGTCCCAATTCACGATGCGATTGCCGCGGTAAATGAGCCCCGCGTCGTACATGCGTTTGAAGGCAGTATTCACGGCGTGGTTGCGCTTGGCATCGAGAGTAAAGGCTTCGCGCGTCCAATCCACCGATGCCCCCATCGCGCGTATCTGACCGACGATCATGTCGTGGCTTTCGGTTGCAAACTGTTGGATGCGTCGCAGGAGCTCGTCGCGACCGAGATCATGGCGCGAGAGCTTTTCTTCTTTCATTACCTTTTTCTCCACTACCGACTGTGTGGCGATCGCGGCATGATCGGTGCCGGGGAGCCAAAGCGTCCGGTATCCTCGCATGCGGTGATAACGGATGAGGATGTCCTGGATCGCGAGCATCGAGGCGTGGCCCATGTGCAAAGTGCCGGTGACATTGGGCGGGGGCAATACTATAGAGTAGGTCGGCGCATCCGGCGCGGTGATGCCGAGCTTGATGCAGATATCGGGATTGGCGTAGCCCTTTTGATCCCAAAGCATATTGACCCAAGGCTCCCGTTCGACGGAGTTGTAGGGTTTGAGGAAAACCTCAGGAATAGTAGGAAATGAGCCGTCTTTTAGCATTTCAGCATGGTAGCATGAGGCGGGGGACTTGACAAAAATATTGGCGGATGTATACTTGCTATAGCTTGAGGGTGCCGGGTGCCCTTAGCCCCTCGACGGAGGGACTTCACCGGACTTTTGGATGGCCATGTGCTGGTGGCCAGAATTCGATTCATGAGGCGTCTTGCTGATTGAGTCGGAGCCAAACGCTTCAGGAAAAAAGTTTTCAGGCCAAGGATACTGCACTATTCCTTGGCCTTTAATTTTTATCCCAACCGCAAATTCCCATTTGCCCGCAGTGTATCTGCGTCGGTGAATTCTTTTTTATCGCAATGACAAAGCGCCCGCGGATATAACATCCGCGGGGGCCTTGATGAGAACTATTGCGATGTTAGTTGTTGCCTTCGCCACAGGCGCCTTGCATTGCCGTGCGGGTCTTGGGTCCAAAGAATCCAAAACCGGTAGTGTCGGGCGTTCCGCTTGCGACGATGTTGTTTTGCGATTGCCAGTTTTGCAGAGCCTGCTGTGTGATGTTACCGAAGAATCCGGTGATGTTGTCCATCGAGAAGTTGGAAGGATCCAGCTTGGCAAGGCATGACTGGAGTCTGGACACTTGGTCGCCTGATGAGCCGAATGAGAGATTGTGGTCGAATATGGATCCCAGTATCCCCATTGTGCCGGAGTTCATAGCAGAATTGGTCGATGAGTTGCCTGCTGAATTACCTCCCAAGAGACTGTTCGATGAAGAGAGTAATGAGCCAAGGTCACCCTGTTGTAGGTTTTGTTTGGTAAGCTGCGCGATCTGTGTGAGGAGGCCTGTGATCTGGCTTTGGATTGATTGCATCATTGCGCTGGTGTTTGGCGTACCAGAGATATTCGAAAGGCCGCTCGTTGCGCCACTGACGATCGAGCCGATGTTTTGGTTCAATGAAGTGGTAAATGTGTCCCTGCAGGTGTTTATTGCGGATGTATTGACGTTTGGCGTCGTACCTGATCCGGCGCTAGTTATACTGCTTTGGATGGCGTTTTGAAGACATGTCTGGAGTGTAGTGGCGTCTTGTCCGATGGCAGATACTGCTGCCGGCGAGGTGGAGCCGCCTACGGCTACGGATGGAATAGTAATAGACGAAGTCAAGTTGGAAGCGAAAGAATTGGCCTCTGATGTGACGGTGGAAACGAAGGGGTTAACACAAGCTTCAATGGTGGCAGAGTTGTTGCCAGCGCTTTGTAAGCACGATTTAAGCGTGGTTGCAGCATTCGTGATAGACGACTGCAAGGCCGAAGTATTTGACGAGATAGTTGAAGTCGTGTTTTGTTGTATGGACTGCAACGACGTCAGGTAGGCGTTCCTGCAGGACGCCAAAGCATTCACATCAGTGGTTGATGTTACGCAGCTTATTAATGTTTGTTGGGCAGAGCTGAGGGTAGTGTCCGCAAATGCGACACTGCCGACCAATAATGCCCCTACGACCGCGAGCGTAGAGATTGGTTTTAGAATGTTCATACCAAAATAATATGCAAATAGAATAACTCATTAGTAATGTATCGTCTATCATTGTATCCAATCTATTATGATTCGGATATACTTATCCACACGGTGTCCGTATCCAACTTTTGTCTATGAAAGCCGTAAATTGCCGTTGGCCCGCAGGGTGGTGAGATCGGCGAATTCTTTTTTGAGGGCACGGAAATATCCCGGGAGTGCGATCATGAGTGCATTGTCGGTCGCGAGCTCCGGCGGGGGGACGAGGAGCTGAATGTGTCCCGCCCCTGCCGTGGCTTCGGCGAGGCGCTGGCGGATGTAGGTATTGGCGGAGACACCGCCGCCGACGAGTACGGTCTGTGCGCCGTATTCTTCTGCGGCACGCAGGGTCTTGGCGACGAGGACGTCGGCGGCGGCGTCTTCGAATTCGCGCGCCAGATCCTTTTTCTCGTCATCGGACATGTCCGGGTGCGCTTCGGCGAGGCGCTTGACTGCGGTCTTCAATCCCGAAAAAGAGAAATCATAATTATCTTCGCCGATCATCGGGCGCGGGAGGGCAAATACTTCCGTGATACCTTCTGCGTGCGCGGATGCGGCGAGTCGTGATATCTCGGGGCCACCAGGATAGGGGAGGCCGAGCATGCGCGCGACCTTGTCGAAGGCTTCGCCCACTGCATCGTCGCGCGTCTCGCCGATGCGTTGATACTTCATCCACTCGGTAGATAGTACGAGCTCGGTATGTCCGCCGGAGATGAGGAGAGAGAGGAGAGGGAAGTCCACAGTTGACAGTTTACAGTTTACAGAAGGATTGCTCGCGATTTCTCTTCTGTCCACTGTCAACTGTTCACTGTCAACTTCACATTGAGCCATCGACATCATGACGTGCCCTTCCATGTGATTGACGGCGACGATCGGGATATCCCACACGAGCGACAATGCGCGAGCAAAGTTAACCCCCACCCATAGTGCCGGCTCAAGCCCGGGCCCTGCCGTGACCGCGATCGCATCGATGTCGGGTTTGCCGTATTGCGCAAGAAATTCCGTGAGTTGTTCCAGAAGCTCCGGTTCTCGTACAAGGAGGGTTGGAAGGTCTGACCTTCCAGAGTACTGGAAGGTCAGACCTTCCAACAGCAGTCCACTTTGCTGTAATGCTTGTGTTAGGAGAGGGACGAGATTTTTGGCGTGTTCGCGTTTGGCGAGATTGGGGAAAACGCCGCCGTATGGTGCGTGGATGGCGACCTGCGAATAGAGCGCATTGCCAAGGACCTTGTAGGTAAAATCCTCCGGACCGGTACCGGAAGCTTTGATCAGACACACTGCCGTCTCATCGCAAGAAGTCTCGATTCCTAGGATTTTCATATACCAATTTATAGCGCATAATGACCACTTATGGAACCTACTCATAAGAAAATGGCGAGCGCTGGTTCTGTTTTTCGTATATATGGCAATGAAGTGTTGCGGCAGCCGTTCACCCTATTTTTGATTATCAGTGGCGCAATTGGTGCACAGGTGGGGAGTCTTGTTATTCCGATCTACATGCGGCAATTATTGAACACACTTGCTTCAGGAGATCGGGGTCCTTTGGTGGTACATAGTTTGTCGATCACGATTGGTGTCATTGGTATCGTTATGTTGTTGAGATGGGTCTTTTCCCGTATTGAAATGTGGAGTCTTTCCTTTTTGGAGATACGTATCATGTCGAATCTCACGCTCTCTTCGTTTGAATATCTCATACGTCACTCACATCATTTTTTTGCATCGCAATTTGCCGGTACGCTCACTCGTCGAGTCAATCAATACGCACGTGCCTTCGAGCTTGCATTTGACTCAATAATAATGAGTTTCTTTCCGGCCGCTTTTTTTGTTGTCGGCGCGATAGTGGTTTTATTTGCACATAATCACGTACTCGGTGCCATGCTTGGGTTTTGGTCGATTCTTTTTGTGATAGTGCAAGTATATCTCTCGCGCATGCACAGACCCTTGCGTGTGTCCCGTGCGGAGTTGGAAAGCAAATTAGGCGGTGCGATCGCTGATGCAATAGGTAACCATAACGCCATTATGCTGTCTTCTGGTGTTGGATACGAACACGAACGTCTCGGACAATTCACCGACAATCTGCGTGCTGCGCGACTGAAGGGATGGCATTTCTATGAATACGCGCTCGGTATACAGGGGTTTCTTATGATCGTGATCAACGTCGCGCTTTTATATGGTGCGATGTATTTTTGGCAGCATGGCGAACTGACTATTGGAGACTTTATTCTCATCCAGACGTATCTCGTTGGTACATTCGAAATGCTTCACAATGTCTCCATTCAACTTAGGCGTTTTTATGATTCCATTGCTGATGCGGAAGAAATGGTCGCGCTCCTTGAAGAGCCGCATCAGATACAAGATGTACCGAATGCGCCGCCGCTCACGGTATCAAACGGTGCGATCGATTTCAAAGACATCACCTTCCGTTTTCAGGAAGAACGATCAATTCTCGAACACCTCGACCTCTCGATCCGTCCCGGCGAGAAGGTCGCGCTCGTGGGGCCGTCGGGTGCGGGCAAATCGACCATCACCAAGCTGCTCTTGCGCATGTACGACGTGACCGAGGGAGCGATCCTGATCGACGGCCAAAACATCGCGCAGGTCACGCAGGATAGTTTGCGTGATTCGATCGGTTTCGTGCCGCAGGAGCCGGTGCTCTTTCACCGCTCGCTTATGGAAAACATCCGCTATGGCAAGCGCGACGCGACCGACGAAGAGGTGATCGAAGCCGCCAAAAAAGCGCACTGTCATGAATTCATCCAGGGACTCGCCCAAGGGTACGATACGTTTGTCGGTGAGCGGGGGGTCAAGCTCTCGGGCGGCGAGCGCCAGCGCGTAGCGATCGCGCGTGCGATCCTCAAAAATGCGCCGATCCTCGTGCTCGACGAAGCCACGTCGAGTCTCGACTCCGAATCCGAGTCGCTCATCCAGGATTCGCTCAAGATCCTCATGCAAGGCAAGACCGTGCTCGTGATTGCGCACCGCCTCTCGACCATCATGAGCATGGATCGCATCGTCGTCCTGCAGGGCGGCCATGTAGTCGCCCAAGGTGCGCACGATAAGCTCATCAAAGAGGGTGGTCTCTATCAGAAGCTTTGGAGTATTCAGGCGGGGGGATTCATCCAAGAGGAGGAGGAGTAGGAGTATTCACCGACTTATCCACACGAAACGATATGTGATGTGCGAAGGTTGCGCAAGGTGTTGTTAGAATGAAACTCGCTATGTCTCATTTTATCGATAAGGACACCTCGAGTGTCTTATTTTATCACCGTATATGGTTACACCATCTCGTGCGCTGCAAATCAGTACCCTTTTATTCACGATAATTCTCGCGCTTGCCGCGGTCTTCGGCTTCGTTTCGCGCGCAAGGGCTGCCGTCTCATCCAATGTCGCGGCAAGTCTGACGACTCAGAATCAGACGATTAAGGCTTCGTCCACACCGGTGGCGATCATCTCACTCAACCTTGCGGGCGATCAGACACTCGCCTCCACGTCGATCGCGTTTACGGGATCGGGCGGCTTCTCTACGACGACCGATCTTGCAATACTTGCAAACGCGACATCGTCGGGTGTCGCCGTCTATCGTGATATCAAGGGTTCCGGTACGCCGGGATCGTTTGATGCGGGGGATGTGGTCGTACCACTCCTGATGGCGTCCACCTCATGGAATGGCTCGACGACAACGCTCACATTTGCCACGCCTGAGATAGTGCCTGCCAATGACACGGGCGGCAATGCCGGTGCCGACTATTTCATAGTCATTCAAACCACCGCAGGCGCAACCAACAGTCACGCCTTTACCGCGAGTATCTACCCCGGGTCTAATGGATGGACGGGTGCTCAGCCAGCGGGTCCGTCGGCGATCACGACCAATACAGTGACGATCGATACGGTCGCGCCGACCCTCAATGTCAATATGACCGGTCCTCAGAATGGCTCCACGGGCGTGCCGATCTCCACGTTCATCCATTTTGGTTTTAGTGAAAACCTCGATCAGACCACCCTCAATTCTTCGAATGTTACATTGACGACCTCAACGACAACCATCGGTACCGCGATCAGGCCGTTTCCCAATGGGTTCGATATAATCGTTTCCAATCCTCCCACGTATGCGAGCGGTTCGCGTTTCGCCAAGGCTTCGACGGGAGGCTCAGCTTTTCTCCAGATCAATGGCACGAATCAGATCTTCCCGCAAGGATCCTATTCGGCGCCTACCGCGGGGGATATCGTCTATATGCAGATGGATACATTCCCTCCCGAAGTCGGTATTGTGACCGACGCGACTCTCACATCGGGCACGTTTGCTGTCAATGGCTTCGCCTTGTTCCGCCCGCTCCAGCTCACCAAATTTGCCTCAGCAACAGCGACGGGCAATGTCTCGGGCGGCGCTTCGACTGGTGTGGGTGATATGCTCCTTGTAAACACATCGGCCAACCCGTCGGACTTCAAATACAATTGGCATATTGTCACGACCGCTGCGGCTGTAAACAACGCAAGCTTGCGCCTAGATGGCGCGAGTGCGGCACCCACCTACGCCACCACTACGTTTAGTCGCTTGATGCCGACGGCAACGTCAACGGTCGACGGATCGGGCGTTCTCACCGCATCGACCACCTTTGCGGTAGGTAATCTGGTCTTCGCCAAGCTCACTGCGGGAGGCGATAATCTCAATGCATACGCATGGCATCTCGTTACGGCCGTGACCGGAGCGGGTATCCTTGGACCCCAGGCTGGCGGCGGGACAGTGTCGTTTGATGGCGGTTCACCGACGTTTGCGGCAAGCTCTGTCGTTGCCAAACTCACAACGAGTGCGCAGGGTGCGGTAGATACGGGTACGCAAGACGCAACATCATTTTCGTTCGGTGATCTTGTCTTTGCAAAGGCGACGGCCAATGCAGGCAACACCGGTTCCTATGCGTTCCACCTCGTCTCTAATGGTGCGACAGGGGCGACCTCGACCTCATTGCGGTTCGACAACAGCGCTTCCAATCTCATTCCATCGACCGCTTATACAGTGACGGCGGGCACAGGCGTCAAAGATTCCGCTGGCAATTCGCTTGCCTCTTCCGCTGCGATCTCTTTCACAACGGGTGCCACGGGCGGGACCAACACCACGCCGCCATATGTGCAATCATCGCAGCCACAGTCGGGCAATCAGCAGTTTGCGCCCAACGGCAAGATCAAGCTCACGTTCAGTGTCGCCATGCTTGCCGATGGTGGCGCCAATGCTGTAGATACTACGACAGTCGTCAAGCTCTCGACGGCGAGCAACGGCCAACCGGGCAGTGCCGTTACGGCTACGAACGCATATGATTCCTCGACCAATACGGTAACGATCACCCCTTCGGCGAATTTATCGGTGAACACAGATTATGTAGTGCAAGTAACCACGGCCGCACGCAGTTCAAACGGCACATCCTTGCCTGGTGAATATCGTCTCTACTTCCGCACAGCGGCTGCGCTCGATACGACCGCACCGACCGTACTTGGCGTAAATCCGGCGAACGGCTCGACCAATATATCCGTATCGCAGGTCTTTACCTCCGGCTTCTCAAAAGACATGGATCCTTCGACGATCTCCGGTTCGACGGTCAAATTGCTTGCACAAGCCGGTGGAGCATCGGTCGCGGGCAGTGTCTCATATAACCCTCAAAGCCGTTCCATAAACTTCGCACCTTCGACGGTGCTTTCGACGGCGACGGGGTATAAGCTGCAAATCGGCGCAGGGCTCACCGGACCGGCGGACATTGCCGGTAACCGCCTCACTGCTACCTCGACGACCTATGCCACGACGACCCCGACGGCGGATACAAGCGCGCCGACGGTGACGTTTGCCAACGCGGACAACTTCGGCGTAGCGATCTCCTTCTCGGAGACGATGAGAACCGGCGGTAGCCCCAATGCGGTCGACAATATCGCCAACTATACGATCGAGAGTCCTACCGGCACTTCCATATCACTCGGCGGCAAGACGGTCACCTATGATCCGGGTACACGTACGGCACGCATCTCCGGCCTGTCGCTTCAAAACGGCAATACCTTCAAAGTGACGATCGCCACGCCGGTGCAGGACCTCGCAGGCAATGGTATCTCGACGTCCGGCACACCTGCGGGCAATCTCGCATATGGGACTGTGCAGAGCTCTAGCGATACCGGCGGATCACTGGGTCCTGGGGGCGGTACGATCGATCAGGGACAGCAGGGGATGAATCCGATTCGGGTGACGCCGCAGACGCGCATGACAGGTATCGCGTCCAACTACCAAGTGCAGTTTCCCGTTTCAACGTCAGTCCCGGTCGGCGGACAGGTCGTACTCACATTCCCTTCAGGTTTTGATGTGACGAACGCCGCTATGGTCTCCACATCGAGTAGTGCATCATTCTGCAATACAGACATCAATGGCCCTGGCAGCGGCGCGCCATACATCCTGAATGTCACGAACGATGCGAATGCGGTTTCCGTTACGCTCACGATCGCGGGTGCTTCGACGGGAGCCAATGCGTTCCTTTGCATGGATCTTTCGGGTGTCGTCAATTCAACGGTTCCTTCGTCGACAGGGTATCAAGTCGACATCAAGACGCGTGACACGGCCGGCAACAACCGTGCGCTCCTCGAGACGAAGACCGCGGCACCGTTCTTCCTTGGCGCCGCGGGAAGCCGTACACTCGCCGTCAATGTGTTCAATGACTTCAACAGCAACAGCGCCGTCAACGCGGGCGAAGGCATTGCAAACGTAAAAGTCTTCCTCTTCTCGCCCTCCTCCGGCGGACAAGCGACGACGACCAGTGCTTCAGGTGTCGGGACCTTTACCTCGCTTGCCGATGGTGATTATATGATCGGTATTGATCCGGGATCGCTTGCGACTGCTTCTTCGACCGTCACGTACAACGGCACTCCGCAACCGTTCACCGTATCATCGACGAATCTCACCAAAAACGTCATCGTCTCCGGTGCGGGTAGTACGGTGACCATATCCGGCAGTGTCACGGGACCGGCGGGTACTTCTGTCGACATCTTCGCCGGAAGTCCGAGTGGATTCTCCAAGAAGACGGTCGCGCTCACCGGCGGCGCGGATGCGTACTCACTCTCCGTCCAAATGAATACGACATACAATGTTGGTGTTGGTCCTGCGATGCCCGATGCCGCGTTTATACCGGGTGCCCCACCACCTCCCCCACCGACCTTCACCTTCATGCCGCCGCCTCCCTTGACCGTCATTGTGGGTACGACCTCAGTCTCAGCCAAGAATTTTACTCTCTCGGCGACGAGCAAGACCATCACCGGAAGCGTACTTGATGCCAACGGAAGCGCTGTCTCCAATGCGGGTGTCTTCGCGCGACCTGTCGCCACCTCGACTGCAAGCGATGCCAACGGCTTCGGCACCGGCGGACAAACCAATACATCGGGTGCATTTACACTCAATGTGACTCCAGGTACTTATCTCGTCGGTGTCTTCAAGCCGGGCATGCCATCGGTCCCCGATCAGCAGATCGTCGTGCCTTCGAGCGGATCGAATAGTCCCACTTCGCTCACGTTCAAGCTCGGTGTCGGTTCATCACTCACGATCTCCGGTACGGTGAAGGACAACAGTGGCAACGCTATTCCGTACGCCGGTGTTTCCGGCCGCAAGATCACCTCGACATCCGATACGACCCCGATCGGCGGCGGTCAGGGCAACTTCGTCGGCGGTCCGACGGATGCCAATGGCGCTTATACACTCTATGTGACCAACGGCATCTGGCAGATCGAAAGCTATGCACCGGGATTCGGCAAGCTCGGAAGCAAGACGGTGACCGTCTCCGGTTCATCGCTCTCGGGTCAGGACTTCTCGGCTCAGACGCTTGCGCTCGGTACGATCACCGGATCAACGACGCAGGCCTCCGTCGGTATCCAAGGTGTGATCATTCGTGCGGAAGGATCCAGCGGCGCCAATACGGCGATCTCTGACGCGAATGGCTCGTATACTCTCAAGGTTCCCGCCGGTTCCTATACACTCACCTGCGTATTCCCGGGAGTCGGTGATTCGACGCCGACCTCGGGCGTCACGGTCACTGATGGCGGTACCACCACTGGTCAGAATTGTGCACTCGCTGCACCGATCGCTGTCACCGTGAAGCTCACTGATGGCACGAATCCGATCACGAATGCGTTTGTCGACGCGCGCACCTCGACCGGGCGCGGTAATGGCACGGGTGCCAACACTGTATCCGGCATCTATGGTGTCTACACACTGAGTCTCTCTCCGGGCACCTACACCGTCCGCGCCGGTTCGCCCGCATTTGGCCCTATTGGTTCGACGGGGAGTGTCTCGACTACACAGACGATCATCTATACTTCGTCCCGGCTTTACACAGTCACGGGCAGTGTCTCAGTTTCGGGTAGTTCCATCTCGGGTGCGTGGGTGTCGCTCACAGGCATTCCTACGGGTCAATCCAATACCATCGTTGTCGGCGCACAGGCGGATGCGAATGGTGCGTACTCGATCTCGATCCCTGCAGGCAGCTACCAGATTCGTGCCGACAAACCCGGTTACATCTCTTCCGCGCCTTCTGCGGTCACCGTCTCCGGCGATACCTCGGGCATAAACATTTCGCTCACGACCGCCTCACAAACGATCACCGGCACCGTAACTCTTTCTGGTTCGGGTGTTTCGGGTGCCTTCGTTGATGCGACCAACGGCAGCGGCGGATTCTCTGTTGCACAAACTGATTCCTCGGGGACATACTCGTTGCCGGTCTCTTCCGGGACGTGGACACTCACCGCACATTCCATCGGTTATACAGGCTCGCTCTCCGGAATATCTGCAGGAGCGACCGGGCAGACGATCACGCTCTCGGCGATCACCGGATTCACCGTGAAAGCGGAGCGTCAGGAAACCGTCACCCCGACCGCCGGCGGTCTTCTCACAAATTCCGATATTGGGGATGCCTTCAAACTCAACATCCCTGCCAATGCTCTCGGTACCGGCTCGAATGCGGGTACGGTGAAGACACAGGCCAATACTGCGCTACCGAACGTCGCCAACGGCACAGTGCTTGCCAAGAACGGCATCTCGATCAGCGCGGTCGACTCTTCTGGTCAACCGGTCAAAAATCTCAACGATAGTGTGACGGTCGTCGTGCCTTACACCGAAAGCGATATCCCCTCGGGCAAGACGGAATCCGATCTCCAGCTCGGTGTGTGGAATGATGCGTCGCAAGCATACGATATTCTCTCGACGACTGTCGATACGACGAACAACACGCTCACTGCGACAGTCTCCCACTTCTCCGACTTTGCACCGATCGCTCCTGCACAATCTTCCACACCGAGTAGTTCGACTGCCGCACCTGCGGCAGCAAGTGGCAATGGTGCGCCGGTAAGCGGTGGTGGTGGGGTTGGGGTCGTCGTCAAACCACGTGCGCAGATTATTTATCCTGATGGTCGGATCGAGTACTTGGATCAAATGAGTGGTGTAGCGGCGGAAGCACCTTCCTCTCTTTCGAAGACGACCAGGCCGACCATACAGGATATTCATGTGGGAGCGTTCGTCTCGGCGCGCTTCTTAGCTTCGCTCAAGCAGGGGTCTCGCGGCGCCGACGTCTCGCGTCTACAGAGTCTTCTTGGAATCGAAGCGACTGGCTACTTTGGCCCCAAGACTGCGCAGGCGATCCAGGATTTCCAGATCAAGCATGGCGTCGCGAAAAAGGGTCAGGACGGATTCGGTCAGCTTGGTCCCAAGACGCGAGCCAGGATCGAGGAAGTGTTTGGTTCCGGTGTCGCATCGTCAAACGCTTCATTGCAGGGGCAAATGCAAAGCGGGAATGCGGCAATGAGTGTCGGCACCTTTACGCGCTCGCTCGCCGTGGGTATGACAGGTGATGATGTGAAGCTTCTCCAAACCGTCCTCAATGGCGATCCAGATACGCAGCTTGCCGCATCCGGCGACGGGAGTCTCGGGTTTGAGACGATGAAAGTCGGTCGGCTCACGATCAAGGCGATTCAGAAATTCCAAGTGAAATGGGGGATCGCCAAGCCGGACGCGGATGGTTTCGGTACCCTTGGCCCTAAGACACGCGCGAAGCTAAACGCGATCTTGCGCGAGGCGCGCGATCAGGCAAACGTTGTGGCTGCTACCATGATGAATGCAGTACCCGTTGCTTCGACCACGACAGCTACGACTACCTCCGCTTCATCGGTGATGGCGACAACCACCACCACTACTACGACGGTCAGTGTCACAGCATCCAGTACGACGAGCGGACAATAGGCAAGTCTCTTGAGGTCTCAATGGACATGCAACGAAGGCCGCCCGTAGGGCGGCCTTCGCGGTGATGGAATCGGCACACGTTTTGTTGTATTGTTCTGCAAGAATCGTTCTTCTAAACATGGGCAAACAAAGAGGAGTACCAGAGCATGAAAGTACTTGTCATAGATGGTGGGGGACGCGGACACGCGTTGTACAATAAGATCCGACAAAGTCCGCTTGTGAGACGCGTGATCGTTGCGCCCGGCAATGCCGGTATCTTGTCGCAGTATCGTCGCGCGGTAAAGACCGATGATATTGAAGGCCTCGTGGCGCTCGCGCAGCGCGAGTGTGTTGATCTAGTGATTGTCGGTCCCGAAGCACCGCTGGTCGGTGGTTTGGTGGATCGTTTGCATCAGGCAGGGATCGCGGCTTTCGGGCCGACTGCGCAAGCGGCACAGCTCGAAGGAAGCAAGATCTATACCAAGACACGGTGCAGACTCTGGCGCATTCCTACTGCGGACTTCGAGATCGCCGATAATGCCGCGAGCGCGGAATACATCATCAAGAAGACCGGATTCCGCGTGATCAAATACGACGGCCTCTGCGGCGGAAAAGGTGTCGTGGTCGCGGATACAGAAGACGAAGCGATCGAGGCGGCTCGAGAAGCATTGAGCCGAGGATCCCATATCTTGATCGAAGATCGTCTCCAAGGATACGAGCTTTCGGTAATCGTATTGTGCGACGGTGTGAATGTCCTACAAAAACCCCTCAAGCCGAACACCGACTTTTTTGAATAATCGATGCTGGTAATGCCTTTAAGATAGCACGTTTCTGTTTTTTCTCCTCTCGTTTCTTCCACTTTGCGATCTCGATATCCCACGCTTCCTGTGGCG
>JACROD010000016.1 GCA_016214605.1 Candidatus Kaiserbacteria bacterium | reverse complement strand
GGCTGGATGACCGCCGCTCCCTCTTTCGGATTCTCAGTTACCCGAGACACCCTTGGGTTAGGCTCCTACTCCTCGTCAGCGCGAGGTAGACGGGATTGGGTACCCGTTCGATGATGTGCCTGCCCGGCACACAGAAAAACCGCCCCCTTATGGGGAGCGGTCCTTGTTGTTGTGTACGCGATATCAGCTGACCAGCTTCAATTCGCACGCAAGAGCTTCCGCCTCGCGCACCATCGCACCGAGACTAATCTCAATACCATCGTTCCAGAATTCCGGATCGGTCGGATCGAGACCAAACGGCGCAAGCAATTCGACGGCATTCTTCGAACTGCCCGCACGGAGCATATCCAGATAAAGCGGTTCGAATCGCTCTCCAAACGCTGCGCGTTTCGCATACAACGATTGCGTGAGCAATTCACCAAACGCATATGCGTAGACGTAGAAGGGTTCATGGAAATGCGGTATGACCGACCAAAGATGCGAAGCGTGTTCATAGGTGAACACTTCGCCTGATTTGCCATAGAACTTCTCGAGTGTCTCAAGCCAGTGAGTGCAGAGCTGATCGACCGAGAACGCCGTCACGTCCCCCCATGTCGCGGTCGCGGGATCCCATCCATGGACGCGCATTTCGAATTCATGGAATCCGATCTGTCGCACCACGATATTGATGATCTCGTCGATCTTCGCCATAAGGAGCGAGAACAGCGCCTTCTTGTCTCCCCTTGCAATGAGTTCATCTTTCAGGAAGTTGAAGGTTGTCATCTCGCCAAAGATGGATGCCGTCTCACACAGCGCCATTGGCGCTAACTGCTGCAGGACACCCATCTTCTTCCCGGCGAGCATAAAGTGGACGCCATGACCGAGCTCGTGAGCTAGTGTCATCACGCACGGCGGAGTACCCAGGTAGTTCAAGAAAGTCCATGCGAACGGTTTGCCGCCGAGAAGAACGCCTGGATAATTGAAGGCTCCACTCACCTTGCCCTTTACCGCGGGCGCGTCGATCCACCTCTTTTCGACCATGTCTTCAATGAGACGCACGAGCGTCGGACTGAAGCTCCCATATGCCGCAAGCACCATGGCAATGGCCTTATCCCATGGAATGATCGTGGTGTCCGAAAAAGGCATAGGAGCATTGCGATCGCTCCAGCGAAGCGTCTCCAAACCCAAAATATCAGCCTTGAGCCGGTAGTAGCGCTTCGCCAACGGCACCGCCCGTTCGAGTGATGCTGCATAGAGCGCATCGACCGTCGCATTCGGAAGCCGACTTGCCTTGTTTCGTATTTCCAACGGATTCTTATATCCTCGTTCACGCACTTCGATAGCATGGAGCCCGGCAATATCGGAGAGCGTTTTCCGTGAAAGCTTGGCGAATGGACTTTGGAGTCCCGTGTTAACGGTCTTCAAAGCCAATGCACGCCCCTGGGCATCGGGATTGTAGCTCGCGATGTGTAGGACTTGCGTGAGGGTCTTTTCTTCGCCACCGAAGGGAAACCGGAGATCTGATGACGATTCTTTGAACATCCCCTTCAATGACTCTGGACCGAACGATTCACGCACCTTGAGCGCGGACTCGACTGATTCCGAGAGATTATGTTTTCCGAGCTCGCGCTTGTGCATGAGCCACGGAAGATATTTCTCCATAGAGGGGTCTTTACCGATTCGGTCTATGACCGTCTCATCGAGCCCCGCCACTTCGATGTCGTAGAATGTGAGGTATTTGCCCATGGCAAAGCGTACGTCATTCTCGATCTTCGCCTTCCTGGTCTGCACGACCGGATCGCCGGTATCGAGGTCCGCGAGCAATGCCGTATACACGCCGATCTTCTTCAAGAGTTCTTCGAGCGCTTCCCGAGCAAGGATGGACGGGGCGAGCTTCAGCTTAAGATTGCCGCGAAATGCTTCATGGAATTCCTTAGCCATGTCGCACCACAGAGCGACATCCACATCAATGCGCGAGTCGTTGATTCCTGTGTAGCCAAATGTACCTTCAAGATCCCAACGGACATCCTCGGCACCAGTCTTTTCCTGTGACATTTTCTACTCCTGCATTGAGGCTCTTGTGATGTGAAAGAGCCGGCGGTTTTACCTGGCGCAGTTATATCTTTCTTTATGCAAACGGTCAATAAAAACAGAAAGCCGCCCCCTCGGTTAGGAGGGAGCGGTGTGAGTGTGCGATCAGAGCTCTTCGGTAAGCGCGACGAGCAGGCACATCGGCTCGCCGGTGGCACCGGCTGCGAGGTGATCGCCTTCGATCGGTGTCATGCGCGGAGCCATGTCGATGTGCGCCCAGTTGACTTTCTCGTCGACAAACTGTTGCAAGAATGCCGCCGCCGTGATCGCGCCACCGTAGCGCCCGAGACTGCCGATGTTTTTCAGGTCGGCGTGCTTGCCCTTGATCTGCGCCGCGTGGCGCTTCTCAAGCGGTAGGCGCCAGAGCCGATCGCCGGTCTCTTCGCCGATCTCGATCAGACCCTTTGCGAGACGTATGCCAGCGGGCCTATCATGCACGAACAGCGCCGAGCACGTACCGCCGAGCGCTATATGCGCCGCGCCGGTGAGCGTGGCGACGGTGATCACGTAATCGGGATCCCATCTCCTTCGACCGTATACGAGCGCGTCGGCGAGCACGAGCCTGCCCTCCGCATCGGTATTGCCGATCTCGACCGTCTTGTCGCCGATCGTGATGATGTCGCACTGGCGATACGAGTGACCCGACGCGCGATTCTCGGCGAGCGGTATCAGGGCGATGATGTTGCGCTCGATCTTGAGCCGCGCCGCGGTAATGATCGCAGCGGCGACCATAGCCGCGCCGGACTTGTCCATATGCATGTCGGTCGGATCTTGTTTGAGATTGACGCCGCCGTCGTCATACACGATACCCTTGCCCACGAGAAGAATCGGTTTTTGTTCGGCTGGACCCTGCAGGTACTGCAAGATAAGCAGGCGAGGAGGATTCACGGAGCCTTTGCCGACCGAAAGAATTCCCTCCAGCTTTTCGGTCTTGAGATCACGTTCGTTCAGATAAATGACCTCAACGCCAATATCGGGAGACTGCGTCTCCTTGATAATGCGCGACACGAAACCCTTGGGACTCATGCAGTTGGTCGGCGCATTGGCAAGATCGCGTGCAAGACCGAGACCTTGGGCGAGAATGCCGCCGTGCAGGATCGCAGCACTGATCATTGCTTCATTCCACTCAATGCTGTCGTCGATCAGTGTGATCTTCTCGACAAAATCCCAGCCGTCCTTCGGCTCGGTCTTGTGCGCGACATGCTCATAGTTGGCGCGCGCGAATTCGATCAACATCCGATCCAATGGACCGATATACTTCTCGAAGCTCGACACGCTAATCGCGAAGTGCTTCACACCGGACTTCTTGGCAAGCTCGATGATGCGACGCGCGACGTGGCGCCGGTCGACGGTGTCGTGCTTGTCGGAGCCCTTCATGCCGATGCGGATGTAGCGCAACCCTGCTTCAGTGAATATCTCGTCACGCTTCTCTTCGGCACCAAACAAAACATGTGGGATGCTGAGTGAGATTGTGTCCCTCTTGACATCAATACCGATCATCCACGGCGTATTGGTATGGGTCATCGTATACTTCCTTCTGATGTGGCTCTCTTTTAGATCATAAAAGAGCCGGTTTACCTGGCGCATTTATACCCTCCGCACAGAGGCAGGTCAATCGTTTGATCTACAGCGTCTTTGTAATAGCTTCTTTGAGCTCCGGAATGTCCGTCTGCACGGTTTGCCAAACAATATCGAGATCAATTTGGAAATAGTTGTGAATCGCTTGATCGCGGAAACCGGCGATCTCTTTCCATGGCAGATCAATCGTACGCCTCATGTCATCCGAGATTCGCTTGGCTAATTCGCCAATGAGCACCAACTGCATCATGACGGCGCTTTGGGTCTTCTCATCCTCGGGGAACGAATCGATAGTGACCCCGGCAGTAAACTGCTCGATCTTCCTCACGCAGTCGAGGATCTGGCGCAGGTATACTTCATCGTACTTCATAGATCACTTTCAGATCAGGCACGATGTACGGGCGGATAAATTTGTTGATGCTTTTTTCCGTGACGACGTCGACTTTCTTTTGCAGAGATTCCTCAAGCTGAGCGATAAAACGCAGGTAGCCGATCATACCCATCGGCTCTCCAAACTCCACCAACAAATCCACATCGCTGTCTTTACTATCTTCTCCGCGCGCGATCGAACCAAACACAGAAGCCTTGCGCACATGGTATGAGCGCAATATAGGACTCGTTTTCTCTTGAATTTCAGAAAGATTCATATCCAAAATAATACCACGTTAGATTCAGAGGACAAACTGTCCTTTGGTGTAGATCACTTTGGTCTTGCCGTCTTTGAGATGCGCCGTCACGGTGCGCGGTGCCGTGGAGATGACATCAGTGTGGACCGAGGAATCATTGTAGCCGAGCTTCTCGGCCTGCGCTTTGGTCATCTTGGAGACATCGCCACTGTAGCACTCTTTATAAGAAGCGCCGAG
This sequence comes from Candidatus Kaiserbacteria bacterium, assembly GCA_016214605.1. Taxonomy (GTDB): domain Bacteria; phylum Patescibacteriota; class Minisyncoccia; order Phycocordibacterales; family UBA2100; genus UBA10103. The sequence continues at coordinate 27,127 of JACROD010000016.1, read as the reverse complement.
CGCGATGTGGGTATTGCCTTCGGGGCCGCCGATGTTTTCATCGAAGAGAGTCTCCGCCATGAAACGCGTGATGCGCGAGAAGCGTGTGTCGGTGAGCGAGAATTCTCCGACCATGTTTGCTCCCGGCGTCTTGATCATTTCTTTGAGGAGATTCTCATTGGTAGTCGCTTTGCTCTCGATCACCTTGCCGCCCTTGAATCGCAGTTCGATCCCCTCGACTTTGTTGCCGTATCTATAGAGTGGCTGATTGAGCCGGATCCAACCTTCGGTACCGCGTTTGTCGGGTGAGGTAAAGAGTTCAAAGCTTGGAATATTGCGGCCACTGCCACCGAGCCATGCACGTTTGTCACCGAGCTTGATCCAGAGATCAGCATCGGGACCCTCTACATGCAGGCGATCCACCTTGGGCGAGAGCGTATTGAGCTTGCGGCGATAGGATTCGAGTTCGCGATAGACGGACTTCCATTTCTTGATCGGGTCGGCCTCATCGAGGAAGCATGCCTTGATGATCTGATCCCAGTACTCTTCTTCGGAAAGGCCAGCCTCACGAGCCATCGCCTCGGTGCCGTAGAGCGCGATCGTCCAGGTGAACTTGCCTTTGTGCTCCTTCTCAGTGCGCCAATCGCGATATGACTTGATCGCGACACCGCGGCGCATGATCTTCTTGGGGTCCACACCCTTGAGCGCATGCGGATCATTGGAGGCGGCGACATAGATCGAGTGGTCGATGTGATCGACGAGTGCACGCATATATTTAGTTGGGAAGAAATCGAGCTGGTGGTCTTTTGCTATTTCAAAGAAAGTGCGCTGGACGCCCTGATCGTCATCGAGATGATAGTCGGAGACCATATGACCCCCCGCTTTGGTGATCGCGTGATGGAGTGCAACAAAAAGCGGGCGCGCGCTTTCGGTGGTCGTGACGCGCACGACCTCGCCCTTTTTGATCCCCTTGCCGCTACCGAGGGCAAAATTGACCAAGACATCGGCGTACTTTTCTAATACTTCTTTTGATGGTGTGTATGACATAGATGTGTAGTGTACCACATGGAGAAAAATGCTCGCAAAAGCGATTTGACAGTATATTGCAAGTAAGGTATTTTGCTCAAAGCACAACGACTAGAAAAACGGGAGTATTCAATGAACCCCCACGTACGAAAAGCAGCAATAGTGGTCGGCGCGATAACCCTGTTCCTTTTGGCGGCAGTTTTCGCAACGTTTGAATATCTGTCTCACAGATCGGGGAACGGCAACTATCCGTTTCTGGTATACCCTCCGCATGGACTCGTGATCGGACATCCGTACCGACTACTGGGCCCGATCACGGTGTGTCACGAATATAGTGACCTGTTCGATATCGAAGACAAGATGTATGCGATCATCAAGACGCACCCGATCGCCACGGAAAACCAGATCTCCGGACTGTTCGAAGAAGCCGCGCTATCGCTCGGATGCCAGCAAGCGACGACGGGCACCTTCACGATCAGACACTTTCATGGCTGGAGCGCCGTGACCCACCAAATGGTCAGGTGGAGAACTGGTTTATCCTTGTCGGAATTTCCGGAGGAAGGCTTCTGGTGGACATTGGTCTTCGAGAACAACAAGGGACCGACCACATATGAAGACTGAGACAGTCTTCCCAAATAAAAGCACCTTGTGCAACACGCACAAGGTGCTTTTCTTATACGAACATCTGCGTGTTATTGGACCGTGGTCGTGGTCGATGCGGATGCCGAAGCGTTTGCATTCATCTCCTTGAGAGCCTTAACGATGTCTCCCGCCGATTTGCGGGCTGCCTGAAGCGCGTCGCGAGCGGCCTTGAGCTTGGACTGAGCATCCTTGAGCGCGGCTTTGTTGGAGTCGACGATCGTCTTGTCGCCACCGTCGGGCTTGAGCGAGGATACTGCCGTGGTCGCCGCCGCGGCCTGCGTGTTGGCTTCGGCGATCTTGGCATTCATATCGGCGAGGCTTGCCGACATGTCGGCGACGTCATGCCCGCTGCCCTGTGCATCATTGATGCGCGCCGCGAGCTTGCCGGAGAGCGTCGTGAACGTACCCGCTGCTATTTGGATATGATCAGCCGCCGTGGTGATTCGGCCCTGCGGAAGCACGAGCATGAAGATGCGGTAGGATTCGGCAATCGACTTGATATCGGCCTTGAGTGTATCAAGATCGATGTCCCCATCAATCTTTGCCTGAAGGGTAGAAAGTGACGCGATCTGATCTCTGACCGTCGTAGAGATCGAGCTCTTCCAATCACCGCTCACACGCGCCATCGCCTGCACCCGGTCATTAAGACTCCCAAGAGCGGTTATACGGCGCGAAATCTCTTCCTCGGCTTTCGTTTTGCCTTTTTGGATGCGTGCCGAAAGAGTCGCTGATACCTTGGTGCCTGCGGTCGTACTGGCGGCCACGCGCGCATTGGCACCGGCAGATCCTCCCAGATTGATGTCGAGCGCGAATGCGGGTGCCGCCATGCCAAGCATGAGGAGCATAGAAACGATCGCGATCATTTTTGTTTTCATGGTGGTATTCATAGTTTTATTCTGTTTGAGCTACCGGCTTATCATTGAGACTATCGTCGACCGACGCAGAATCAGAGCCGACTACCTTGATCTGATTGTCGACCGCACTCAAATCGGCATCGAGAGATGCATTGGAGGTATCAACGGCGGCAGATACCGTAGCCTGCGTATCTGTCGCGACCGGTGCTACTTCTGTGTTTGTATTCGCATTACTCCCCATACCCGGCGTGTAATACCAAAAGATAAACCCTACTACACCCAACACGACTACGAGCAGAAACAAAATCACTTGCCATGGTTTAAACATACTTTTTATTTTCTTTCTTTTAATAACACTCTTGGCCGCGTCTATAACATACATTCTACAGTATAGCCGCGGCATAAGGGGCCGTGTTCACACACAACGAGTACGTTGTGTGTGAACGAGCCCCTAATCTGTCTATGCTACAACGGTTCAAAACTCATGCAAGTTTCTGACCTGAACAAATACAACACATTACTAGCTTCGATAGCACCATACACGCATCCTATGCTATAGCATAGGATGCGTGTATGTGTATTTATGGGTGTGTATGCATGAGTATGTGAATGTATATGAGTTATGTGGGTATGGAGGCAGAAAAATAAAGCGGCGAGAGGATGAGAAGCGCGTGCTTGAAAATAGAAAAGGGAAAGTGGTTATATGACCGGGAAAGGATGAAAACAGCGGGCGCCACTTTGTGGCGCCCGCTGTTTATAAAGACACGCTTAGATTTTAGCGGCGCCCAGCGTTGCGCGCAAAACGCGGTTCGCGTCGCGGACCCCTGTTGGAGTACGATGAGCGCGATGGCCCCGAGCGCTGGAATGGGCGTGACGAGCGGAACGATCGTTCCGGCTCCTCATAGTGTCCCGGTGCGGCGGCACGTGCCGGCGGCAATGCCGGTGTCTCGGAATACGGAATCGGCATGCGGATCAAGCGCTCGATGTCGCGGATGTCGCGGCGCTGTGCCGGCTCGGCAAATGAGATCGCATGACCTTCGGCACCCGCGCGTGCGGTGCGGCCGATGCGGTGCACGTAATCCTCGCTCGTCGAAGGAAGGTCGTAGTTGAGCACGAGCTCGATACCCTTCACGTCGATGCCGCGCGCGGCGATGTCGGTCGCGACGAGTACGCGATACTTACCTGCCTTGAATCCCTCGAGTGCTTCGCGACGCTGACTCAGAGAGCGATTGGAATGAATCTCCGCGGCAGTATGACCCATCGACTTGATGGCGCGCATGATGCGTGTAGCGCCATGTTTGGTGCGTGTGAAGACGATCGTCGAGCCATAGTGCTTTGTGAGCACACTCTCGAGGAGTCGCGGCTTCTCTTCCTTGCGGACAATGAAGAATTCTTGCGTCACGCGCTCGGCGGTCGTGCCTTGCGGCGAGACCTCGATCGAGAGCGGCGTCTTCATGTGCTTGGTAGCGAGCTCCATGATCTCGCGAGAGAGCGTCGCCGAGAAGGCAAACGTCTGGCGATCCTTGGGGACATTTTGGAGGATACGCTGAATCTGCGGCCAGAAGCCCATGTCGAGCATGCGGTCCGCTTCGTCGAGGACGAGCATCTCGATCTTGTCGAGCTTGATCGTGCCCTGAGCCAGATGGTCAATGAGACGACCCGGGGTCGCGATGATGATGTTGGGGTTGCGGCGCAGATCGGCAATCTGCATATTCATCGACGCACCGCCGATGAGTACTGCTCCGCGCAAGCCCATAGGGCGTGCGAAGTTGCCGATCGATTCGTAGACCTGGAGCGCGAGTTCGCGCGTCGGCAAAAGCACGAGTGCGCGGCCGCGGGTATCATTGAGTCGCTGTACGAGCGGGATGCCAAATGCGAGCGTCTTGCCCGTACCGGTCTGAGCGATACCGACAACGTCCTTACCCTCGACACCGGCCGGAATGGCCTGATGCTGAATAGGCGTCGGAGACGCAAGCTTGAGATTATTAAGAATGTCGAGGATCTCCGGCGCAATGCCAAGACCGTCGAATGTAGGCGCCTCAGGAGCTACGGCACCGTGGTGCAGAATTGAGGACAATTCTGCCTCTTGAGGTGCCGGTGTGGTTGTATTTTTCATTACATTATTATTATTAGAGCCTATAACTAACGTTTAGTAGGCTCCAATACATATGCAACTGAATGTCAGAGCCGAGACTTGTTCGTTGATGCCAACTATAACATACCTCAAATAGAATTGCAAGACCCGTACTTATCAATATCAAAGAAAAAAGGCGCCACCATTGCTGGTAGCGCCATCGCAAGGATAAATCCTGCAGATAAATCCTGCAGTTTCAGTCTTTAGGCGAGCAGGATATGCTTGCCCATAGACTTCATCTTGCCGTCGTGGAGCGTATAAACTTCCACCTCATCCCCATCGCCGGCATTGACGGCGACATAAGTGCCGCTATTGAGGCCAGCCGTGGCCGCCCTACGAATGTCGTCTGTCGAAGCAAAGAGCTTGACCTCAAAGGCCCCTTTCTTGGTGTCGACGAGCGACGTCCGCACCGGCTTCGTGGCCAACGCCTTCGCAGACTCTGGACGCTGCGCCATGACGGGCCTTGCGCCATCCTTCTTCGGATTGCGACTGCCCTCCTTGACGACACGGAACCATTCCCGCACGCCCTGGACCTTGCCGCCTGCGCCGATCGAATCGACGATGACGGCATACGCGCCTTTGTTGAGAGACATCCATTCTTTCTCGGTCACCGGGGTGCCGGAGAACTTCTTGCCATCCGCAGCATAGACGACGATGTCCGGTCTCGCACGGATCATCTTGATCCGCTCGGCGCGGTCAGCAGCACGGGCCTCATTTTCTTCAGCCCAAAGCAACTCCTCCGCTTCCCGTGTACGGGCGGCGTCGATGTCGATCAGCTTCTTCTCCGTATCCGAGAATACGGCCTTTTTCTCGAGAAACGCCGCCGCCGCCCTTTTCAAGGCAATGACCGCACGCAGATCGAGCCGCTTGCCGCCAACGAGCTGAGACAGTGGAATGACCCGCTCCACCGCGCCAGACTTGCCGCCGCCGCAGAGCGCGATGACGATCGATTCGCCCGCCTTTGCGAGCAAGCCGACACCTTCGAAGTCTTCCTTCTTGAAGGTCCAAAGCGACTGCCCTTTTTCGTCACTGACCGTTGAGATCACGAACGGAATGTCCGTGTCCGCAAAGGCCTTGTTCCGAATAAAGGCCAAGCCGAAGACGGCACCGCCGTCTTGGATCGTCCCCTCCACGACCGCGTGGGTCGTGGTGTCGTAGTCTTCCAGGCATTTGAAGCCGGAGAACCCGAAGCGGCTGGTACCGTTGGACATGTTCGCCTCCTTGGCGATTGGTTTGAATGTAAGGATCAGGGGCACGAGACACATCTCGCATTCGTGCAAACCTTCACCGTTAATAGATTATCATACTATACACAAAAGTCAATACCCGTGCTATACTATCCCCATTATGGCCAAAAGTGAGCATATCTGGGACGTGGCGGTGATCGGCGGGGGGCCGGCGGGCATGATGGCTGCGGGGCGTGCGGCGGAGATTGGGGCGCGGGTCATATTGATCGAGAAAAATGATTCTCTGGGCAAGAAACTTCTCATCACCGGCGGGGGGCGGTGCAATGTCACCAACGCCGAATTCGATACCAAGGTGCTCCTGGGCAAATATAAGGATGCGGGCAAATTCCTCGCCTCCCCTTTTTCGCAGTGGAACGTACAAGAGTCGCTCGATTTCTTCCACACACGCAAAATGCCGACCAAGGTCGAAAATGAGAAGCGTGTGTTTCCCGTATCTAATAGCGCACAGTCCGTGTGGGATGTACTCGTCGAATATTTAAAGAGCGGCAAGGTGACGGTGCTTTCCAAATCTCCTGTCATCGGGTTTGTGACAGACAATAAGAAGATCGTGGCAGTACAGCTCAAAGACAAGACAGAGATCCGCGCACGATCATTCATCCTCGCAACCGGCGGGCTTTCACACCCAGAGACCGGCTCGACCGGCGACGGATTCAAGTGGCTTGCCAAGATCGGCCACACGGTCAATACCGCGAACGCCGCACTCGTCCCCATCAAGACCAAGGACCCATGGATCAAACGTCTCGCCGGAGTCGCACTCAAAGGCGCCAAGATCACGGTCTTTCAAAACGACACCAAGCAAGACAGCCGCATCGGTAACATTCTCTTCACCCATGTCGGCTTGAGCGGGCCGGGCATTCTCAATATGAGCAGCCTCATCGGAGAGCTTCTCGAATACGGCGAGGTGCATTTGGAAATAGATGCGCTCCCATCGCTCGACTATGCCGCGCTCAATACGCGCCTCCAAGAATTACTCAAAGAGCATCATGTCAAAAAGATCCGCAATAGCCTGAGTAGTCTTGTGCCCTCGGCGCTCGTACCGGTCGCGCTCGAACTCGCACAGATCGACCCCAACACACCGTGCCACAGCATCACCCGCACACAACGTCTCGCACTCGAGCGCGTGCTCAAGCACCTGCCCGTCCAAGTAGACGGCTTGCTCGGATTGGACAAGGCGATCATCACCTCCGGCGGTGTGAAGCGCGAAGAAGTAGATTTCAAAACGATGCGCTCGCGCTTGTATGAAAATCTCTATCTCGTCGGCGACATCCTCGACATCGACCGCCCCTCCGGCGGCTACAGCCTCCAACTCTGCTGGACGACTGGGTACGTAGCGGGCAATAGCGCGGCAAAAGGTAACTGACTGATGGAGCGGAAACAAATTCACACAGAACGCTTGACTTTTAATCACCCGGGCTTATCATTGTTCTATAACTCCTACTGCTTCGGCGGTAGGACGCGAAACCGCAACTTGTTTGCGGTTTCTGCATTTTATACGTATGCTTCTTGAGCAATGAAAACGCGCGTCTACATTGACGGTCGCAAGCTCGCGCAGGAAGATCCGCGAAGGAGTCTTGCGAATCTCGCAGTTTCCCGCAGAACTTACCGATAGTATAGGCACATTTCGGAAACCGGATACATGGTTGTAGGGAATACACAAACAAGAAAATCCCCGCAGTCGCTCGCGCGACTGCGGGGTGAGTGGACACGTTTTATTTCGTCCATTGGTAATGGACACCTCACGATTCGTCCACAAAGAGTGCGGGGACATTTCCTTTCTCGTTTCCAATGGAAACAATATCATGTTCGTCCCCGCTCCCGCGAGACACTTTCGTATCCTGCGGGAATAGTTGGTGGTGAACACTAGCATTTGCGTCTAACCCTGGACAGCTCTGTGTTCGTTCACCACCCCGCGCTTTCGCACGGAACTTCAAAGAACTGCGGCGGACACCGTCGAAACCGTCTCAGTTACGAGACAGAGCAATAATCGTCCGCCGCCCCAGATCACTCTGGGAAAGGTCGAGGAAATCAAACGTCACTTCGTTCACTCACGAGTGAACAATCACGGTCTCGATTCCCTCTTTCAAACTTCCTACTCAGAGAAACTTGAAAGAGGGTGCCACGCGAGATATTTTCATACCTCGCGTGGCGGGGACAGATTTATTCACGCTTCATATGAAGCAGCGACGTTTTCGTCCCCAAAGATCACGCCGCCTTGCGACGACTTTCCATGACAGCTTGCGCCGGATAGTACGGATCGAGCTTGAACCCTGCGGGATCGCGCTCAAATCGACTCCATTCACGATAGAGCCACATGGCAAACTGTGTAAACGTACGCCACAACGCCATATTGTGAATGTGCATGTCGTTGTAACGCTTGACGCCGTCCACAATGATCGTCTCTGGGTGCACGCGGCGGAAGTGCGTCTTGTTGGCCCGGAGCTTCTGGCCCCAATACGAATCCGGTCGCCGGTTCATCTGGTCGCCCAGAAGATACAGCGCCTGACGCACATCAGGATTCCAATTCGACTGTTGGCCATTGCGCCGACGAGCGAATTTGCCTCCCGGCAGGACATGCACACCCGCAAAAGCTTTGAAAACTTCCTTGGAGCGCATGCGCCGGATATCGACGACCGAAGCGATGATGCGCGAGGCGATCTTAGAGCCCATGCCTTCGACGTGTCCGAGCACATGCTCCCAGACCCCCGAGGCTTCCACGACCTTTTCAAGTTCACGCTCGCGCGCGGCCTCTTCTTTGCACAAGGTCTTGTAGATCAGATCGTTGGCCTTCGCTTCGTCGTACATCTTTTCGATCGCGCCTTCGGGGAAATTCCCGTCCGGACGACAAAAGATCTGTCCAACGAGACGCTGGCGCAGCCTTTGCTCGCAAGCGATCCGATCTTTCATCACATCGATCCGGCTGCGAAACGCCTCGCGAATACGGATGATCTGTGCATCGCGCGATCGGAGAGGATAGAATGTGTCGGGATCCCGGATCAACAGATTCGCCAAGAGCTCGGCGTCTTGGCCTTTCGACGCGTCGCCGCGGCGATCCAAGAGATTGGCCGGAGAAATGCGATGAACAGACGCGCCGATGTCTTCTCCGCGCCGCGCAAGTGCGAGCGCGAAGCAATCGCCCGAGCCGCCGAGGATCATCGCGACACGATCGCCAGATTTGAGTCCGTCGAACGCATCGGCAATTTTGACCGCCACAGAGCGATCCTTGCCATCGCGCACGATACGATCTTCGCGCGCTTCCTGACCTGCCTTGAGCTTTTTGAGCTTGAGATGCCGCACGGGGATGTCGGTGATCCGTTCGTCATTTCGGAGGACGCGAAACGAGACCGGAAACACGCCGCGCGCAAAGTCGAGCTCGGCTTGTTCGTCGGCAAGTTCGTAATCAGCGATCTGATCGCCCCGCTCGTTGAGAATCACAACCTGTGTGGGCCGCGATTCGTTTTCGGCCGTCTTCTTCACGCGATGACGGATACCGATTATGCGTACCATAGCGACCTCCTGTGTCCGCGCAGGGCGGATCATGGTCATGTAAAAGAACAACCGCGAAAGGGTTCGTTTCGATCAGGAAACAATGATCGCGGTGGGAGGGGACATCGAAAGCATCGTTCTTCCGAACAATAATCCACTCGTCCCCTCCTTCCAATGTCCGACTGATCGGGGACTGGAAGGAGGGGCGGAGCACCTAGGTGCTCCGCCGGTGAGACAACTTACTTCTCGTTCCTAACTCTAGAACAAAGATTTTCTCGTCTCACCAAAAGTGCGGGGAACAAGTCCAGGATCGTTTCCATAGGGAAACATCGAAGCTATCGTCCCCGCCCGACATTACTGTCGGATTGGAATAGTTGGTGGTGAACATGCCCAAGATCGCTTTCTTTGGGAAAGTAAGGGGGCTTTCGTTCACCACCTTCGTCTTGCGACGAAACTTCAAAGAACTGCGGTGGACAAGATCGAGATCGTCTTTTACTAAAGACAAGCAAGCAATCGTCCACCGCCCCCATGAGATCGCTTGCGTATCTCATGGGGAACGGGTGAGGGGATCACTATCGTCTTCGTTCGTCTAATGATAGAACGAACACGCGAATGATCGATCCCCTCTTTCAAACTTCCCTACCAGAGAAACTTGAAAGAGGGTGCCAACAGCACTTTTCCGGAGAAAAGTGCTGTTGGCTTGGGGCAGCAGATTATTCGCTTCCGAGAAGCATTGATGATGTCGCCCCAATCTTTTACCGGATACTACGCTAGCACTTTGCTTGACAGATGTCAATATCCCTAAAAGGATTGTTTCCAAAAGCCTAACCTCCCAATGATCGGCTGATACCGGCCGATCCGCGTGCGGTGGATCGAATACGCGAGGCCTTCTGTGCCGAGCTTTTGAGCGATGAGTGCGCTGAGTGTACGAATATAGGTACCCGAGCTTACGGTCGCTTTGAATTTCAGTATCTCGTACTGATCGGGGCCGTTTTGAAGTAGCTGTTGCCAGCGCTCTGTTATCTCGTCTTTTCTAAAATCCGCGGCGACGCGGCCGGTGTTGCCTGCCTGCAGTGTATTGATCTTGTTTATAATATCCTCTTTCAGTGCATCTCTTGCGACGACTCGCCTTCCGAGATACTCCATTCTATATATACGTACATCTATAGTGGGTATCTCGATAGTATCCAAGGTCCCCGCCAGCGCGTATTCAAAAAGCGGTTTTCCACCAACGGTCTTGGATGAAAATGCAGGATAGGGAAAGGTGTGTTTACCGATGAGGCATTTGGCAATAGACGCGGCGGCGGGACACAGGGTGCAATTTTTCGTCCGAGGACCGAACCCGCAGCCGCGAAGCGGCGTGAGGGCGCTCCGCGTTCCGCAGGACGAAAAATTGCACCCTGTGTCCCGCCTACCACACACCACTTCTGCAAGACCAAGCACATCCCCCGTGTCTGTCTTGAATCCAAGCAACACCTCAAACTCATATTCTTTGTCGAGCTGTTCATACTGCTTCTTTTTCTTGCACTCGTCGCCCACAAGCACCAAAAGCTTGCCGCTCGCCATCGGATCGAGCCTGCCGGCGTAGGTGAGCGGCACCTGAGCAAGCTCAGGTGCCGCTCTTTTCAGAGCTTCCAATTCTTGAAGCGGCGTGTACCCCACCCGCTTTTCGATCACGATGTATTTCCGCATGTATCCGAGCAAAAGGCTCCTTCTGGTACGTTACATTTGTCGCATACGAGGAAATGCAGATGACAGCTCAGATTGGCGCAGTTCACATAGGTCTCGGTCGTAGCATTGCACAAACGACATGCACCGACGATCTCGCGCTCGCCGCCAAAATCCATCACGAGACGATTGTCAAAAGTATAGAGTGTGCCGAGGAAATCCTTGCCGGGATATTCTTCCATATAAGTATGGATGCCATTTTCGAGCTGGTAGACATCTTTGAATCCCTTGCTGAGGAGATACGCCGACATCTTCTCACAGCGCACGCCGCCGGTGCACACCGTGACGACAGTCTTTTCTTTGAGCGGCTCGAGTATCGGCATCGCCTCGGGCAGATCACGCGACGCGTGTAGATTCGGATTGATCGAATCGCGAAAATGACCCGAGCGAAATTCAAAATCATTGCGCATATCCACCACGACAAAATCCCGCTGCGATTCGTACCAATCATGCAACTGTGCGGCCGAAAGGTGCGGTGCCGTGCGCACGCGCGGATCGACCTCTACGGAATCAAAACGCGTACCCACTATTTCGTTGCGGACCTTGATACTGAGGCGAGGAAAGGCCGTGCCGGTGCCCGCGCTCTTTTTGATATCGATATCGGCAAAACGCGGATCAGCCAAGAACTCTGCAGCGAATGATTCCGTATCTGCGGTCAGACCTTCGAGGGTCGCATTGACGCCTTCTTCGGCGACGATGACGCGCCCGAGCAGATGATACTTTTCGGCAAGCGCTCGCACCGTCGTCGCAAGCGCGGTCGGATCGTCAATGGTCACATATTTGTAGAAAAGAAGCACTTGATGCATACCGAGCAAGAACCTACTGATACTGGATGAATATAGGCTGCGGCGTCAGATCGAGCAACTCCCGCGGTGTGAGCAAGCGCGTACTCGGCGGACGCAGATCGTTTTTGTAGAAGAGCTTAAATCCGGTGAACTGCACCGGCTCGGTATTAATGAACGCATTGTAAGTGCCAATCTTGCGCTCCGGCGATCCCCAACCATCCATGACCACGACGATCTGCACCTCGGGCAAGGGTGTGATATCGCGCGCATGTGTGACCATCGGTTGTGTGAAGCGATGCACAATGAGGATCTTGGGCGGCAAATTATGCTCACGCACAATCTCCGCCAAATAATTTGCCGCGTAGTTGAAATCCGCCGCATCAAAGGATCCGATCACGGTACCAGGCCGCGCACCCGTCTTCATCGAAAACTCCGGATCGAGCGCGAGATGCACCTGCGGCATACTGAGATACTTTTCCAGAAGCGGCAACTCCGCCTGCAGCGTACTCTTCCCCACCTGTACATCGAGAATCACGATACCGCCTACCTCGTGCGCCAGATCGAGTGCATAATCGATCTGATCGTCGGGCATGCGCAAGCGATATTTGCCGTCTTTGCCGGGACTCTCCTGTGCGGTCACGTCGATGTATTCGATCGCGGGCATCACGGGAGTCGAGGAATCCGCGGCCTCCCATTTGGCGACCTCACCGCGAAGCTTCGCCAACATCTCTTCGCGCGGATACTCTCCAAGTACTCCCATTCCCTTGGAATAGAAGTTGCCGTAGTAGGCGACGATGCGTTTGAAGGGAAGTATGGCCCCGGCACCAGGGTACGCGGCATCCGCCGGCCATAGACGCCGCGGCGTGGTGGATGCAGTCGATGTACCGACAGGCGCTGGATAATTTGCAAGCGCGAGCATCTTGGCGCCATAAGCGACCTTATCCAAAGGCGGCAGAGCGGGTGCCTTGACGACCGCGACCGTATCATCCATCGCCCATGCTTCGCTCGAACGATACTCAAGCGCTGGCAGGCGCGGATATCCGAGCAAATAGATGAACACGAGACAAATGAGCCCCGTGCATACACCCCCGGCCACGACCCAAATCGCTTTGCCATGTGTGCTGTCCGTGCGGTTTGATTTGCGATGAGTGTGAGACATATGATTCGCGTTTAGTTTATCATGAGCGGGTATTTTTTGCTGTATCACTTATGTCTGTCTCCAGAATACACAGCAGAACCGTACGAGATCCACGAAGATCGTCTCTTGCGTCGCATATATTGTCCACAGCCGTACATTGCGTCGCGCGCGCGGTCGGCCACAATACGCCTATGCGAAAGACCATTGCCACCGCCACCTTTTTCGGCCTTATGATCCCCTTGCTTGCAAGCGCTCAAGCCACTACGACCGTGGATACATCATCATCCTGCGACCAGCTGACCGATCCTATCGCACTGGCCGCTTGTATCGGAAGCACGACACCGGCGACAATCCTCCCCATAGTCCCTATAGAAACGAACCAGATCAATCCAACCTATGCACCAAGCCCCATAGATGCACTGACATCATTCTTTCAAGAACTCTCCGGCAAAACGACCCCGAACACATTTCAATACCAAAATGTCCTGACCGGAAAGGAAGACGTGGGGACGAATTCTTCAGCCGTCAAAGATCTCGAGAACGCGCTCTACCAAAATCCCACGACCAACTTCATCATTGCGCCCGGCACCACGGCATCCACGTCTCCCGAGATCCAAGCGCTCATCGCCGAAAAAATACACCTGGTCCAAGACCTACTCACGAAGATAGAGGCAATCAAAACGGCGACGTCGGCATCATCCACGACGCCCATGAATATCGGCGCATCTGATCTGGTCGATCAGTCATTCGGACGAACCCTGCAGATCGGAAGCAACGGCGACGACGTACGCAAGCTGCAAGAGTTTTTGGCTCAAGATACGGCCATATATCCCGAGGCGCAGATCACGGGTTATTTCGGTCCGCTCACACAAGCTGCCGTCGGACGCTGGCAGCTCGCTCACCATATCGTCTCAAGCGAAAGTGCAGACGGCTTCGGCATCTTCGGACCCAAGACTCGCGCGGCGATCATGGAGCACATCAATTCCGGATCGACCGCCGCATCGACCTCCAGTAACACTTCGATCGAATCTGCGAACTCAAGCGAGACTTCGATCACTCAGCCAACCCAAGATAACACTTCGACACAAAGCAACGAATCGATCGACCCTCCGAGCTTAGACGACCCCATGACCGCTCTTGTGACAGAAGCAAGCACCTTGAACGATTCAATCACACCCATTACTGATTCACCGCCCGCATCCGAAAGTCAAACCGTAAACACGTGGCCCCTCGAGAGTGAGACTATAATAAATACATTGCCCCCCGAAGGTTTGCCGATAGGCACGGAGCCCCCGGATTGGTTCGGTTTGGGGTGGTTTTAAGGGCTCGCCCTAAGAGCGCGAAATGAAGAACGCCGGAGACCCCGGCGCTCTTCATTAAACCTTCACCGAGGTACTTGCATAATTGCCTGACCTATGTCATTATGGTGCCCTTAACCGAATCGAAAAAAGATCGACAGGTCGTCTCAGGGACCACCTTTACCCGTCTTTATCCTATGGAAATACCGGTACGAATCATCGAAAAGAAACAGGTCGCCGATGAGGTCATGAAGGTCACCTTGGCGTTCGACGGAGCGGCTTTTGATTTTCAGCCCGGTCAGTATGTGCGCGTGACAGTGCCCAAATTGAAATTCCCCGACCCGCGCGGCCCCGGCCGGGATTTTAGCATCAGCTGCCCTCCCAACGGCAAAGCGATCACCGTGACATTCCGCACAGGAAAAGACGCGAGCGGCTTCAAACAAACACTCCTCTCTCTTGCTCCCGGCGAAAAGGTCCGCATCTCGGGTCCTTACGGCAACATAGTCTTGCCTGCCCCCTATACCGACCGATCTTTGCGTCCGCTCGTATTCATCGCCGGCGGCATCGGCGTGAGCGCCTTTCGCGCCCAGATACTCTCTGCACTTGTCGACAAAAAAATCCGTCGTGGCCGCATGACATTGCTCTGGAGCGCGACCAACGAAAGAAACATCCCGTACCTCTGGGAACTGCGCGCACTCGCCCAAGAGCACCGTGACCGTTTTGAGCTCGTCGAGATCTTTGGCAAGCGTATCAGCACCGACGTACTCAAAAAGTACGCACAAGGTCAAAATACCGACGCATTGTGGCAGATCGCCGGAACGCCGGATCTGGTAAAGGCAATGCGGGAATCGCTTGCTGAAATCAAGGTGAAACCGGACGATATCGCCTTCGAAGAATACTTCGGTTACAAGACATCGGCGTATACCAAGCTCACCAAACATCCGACGGGAGAAGTCGAGAGCCTGACCGAAGCGACCAGTAATAACATCCCCCTCTATCACGGACTCCTGGAAGCGCTCAATAGGGTAGCTATCGTGAGCAAGACGGATCTCGAGGGCAGCATCACGTTCGTCAACGACATGTTTGTCCAAGTCTCCGGATATGATCGTTCGGAACTTATCGGCCAAAACCACCGTCTCATCAAATCCGGTACACATTCTCCCTCCTTCTATCAAGAAATGTGGAGGACCATCTCTCGTGGTGATACGTGGCGCGGCGAGATTCGCAATCGCACCAAAGACGGATCGTATTATTGGGTCGATACGTCGATCGCACCGGTATTCGATGAAAACGGCACACCCGACGGATACATATCAGTGCGCTTCCTCATCACCGACCGCAAAGAAGCACAAGAAGAGCTCGAGCAGTATCAGCAGGGTCTGGAAAGACTGGTCAAGGAGCGCACACAGGCGTTCTCATCTTCCAATGAAGCACTCAAGACCGAGGCCGCGCAACGAGAAAAGGTCGAACAGGAACTCATCGAACACGTACGGGAGCTTGCCGAATCGGATCGCAAGAAAGACGAGTTTATCGCTATCCTCAGTCACGAGCTCCGCAATCCACTCTCTCAGATCCTCACCACGACCGAGCTCGCGCGCCTCGGATTACCCGCTCAATACCCGGCCTTGACCGGGCACCTCGATACGGTCGAGCGACAATCATATACAATGAGACGCCTCCTCGATGATCTCCTCGATGTATCGCGTATCATGCGCGGCAAGATCACTCTCCGGCGCGAGCTGATCAACGTCGCCGATTGTATCCGCAAAGCGGTCGACGGAGTCGCTCAGACCACCGAAGCGCTTGGGCATACTTTTGATATCGACGCGCCCGAGAAACTCCTGTTATGCGCCGATCCTGTACGCCTCGAACAGATCGTCATAAATCTCCTCAACAACGCGGTCAAATACAGCCCCGACGGCGGCATAATACATATATCGACACGCGAGGAAAACGGTCATGTGCAGATCTCGGTCAAGGACCACGGCATCGGCATCTCACCGTCAAAGATAGACACGATATTTGAACTCTTCGCCCAACTCGATTCACCCCTGCGCTTTCCTAAAGAAAAAGACGGGCTTGGCATCGGCCTCTATATCAGCAAGGTGCTGGCCGAGATGCACGACGGCACCATCAATGCAAAAAGCGCCGGAGAAGGTGCAGGCAGTGAGTTTGTCGTCACGCTCCCGCTACTCCCGATCGATATTCCGCCTCACGAGACGCCCGAGTCGGAGAGTGCCGCACCGGCATCTAAAGAAAAGAAAAATCTGAAGATCATGGTGATCGACGACATCACCGACCTGGCGAATGCGATCACCGCCCTGCTCATACGCATGGGCTATACGGCACGCGCCGCGTACAGCGGCGAGAGCGCCATCGCGATGATCGATGAATACATTCCAGACATCATCTTCCTCGATATCGGCATGCCCGGCATGAACGGATACGAGACGCTCCAAGAACTCAAAAAAGATCCACGTCTCGCGCAGACAAAATTCTTTGCCGTGACAGGGTTCGGACAAGAGCACGACCAACGGCGCTCGGCCGAAAGCGGCTTCACCGCGCATCTCGTGAAGCCGCTGGGCGCACGCGATCTGCAAAAAGTCCTTGAAGGTGGGGGGGGGGGGGGGGGTTAGAAAATAGCACCCGAATGATCTGACGACCGATCGGCTACTTCACCACAAGGGCATGATATTAGGAGAAAAAGGTGCTCCAAATAAGCCAACTGTTGAGTGCAACGAGGAAGACTGCGATAAGCGAGGTGACGGCTGTGAGCCACGGCGCATTCACAAATTCACCCATATGCTTCCTGCGACTCGTAAACATGACGAGCGGAATCACCGCGAAGGGAAGCTGGATACTGAGAACGACCTGCGAAAGGACGAGGAGCTTGCCGGTACCCTCCGCGCCAAACAATATCGACACGAGCACCGCGGGCACGATCGCGAGGAGTCGCGTCGCAAGTCGGCGCATCCACGCAGGGATCTTGATATCGAGAAATCCTTCCATGATGATCTGACCTGTCATCGTACCGGTCAGTGTCGAATTTTGTCCTGAAGCAAGCAGTGCGATCGCAAAGACGATGCTCGCGAGCGAGGTGCCCAAAAGCGGCGCAAGCAGGCGATGGGCGTCGTTGATGTCGCTCACATCCGTGTGGCCCGAAAAGTGGAAGACCGATGCCGACACAATGAGGATCGCGGCGTTCACGAAAAAGGCGAACGAGAGCGCGATTGTCGAATCGATCGTCGAGAAGAAAATCGCTTCTTTTTGGCCTTTTGGATCACGTGTGTACCCGCGCGTCTTCACGACGGCCGAATGCAAGAAGAGATTGTGCGGCATCACCGTGGCGCCGAGGATGCCGAGCGCGATGTAGAGCATGGCCGGATTGGTGACGATCGAAGCGGAAGGAATGAATCCGCCGAGGAGCGCCACGACCTCCGGCTGTGCCAAGAAGACCTCGATCCCGAATGACACGAATATGGTCGCGATGAGTGTGATCACGAGCGCTTCGAGCCAGCGGAAGCCTTTGTTCTGGAGGGCAAGCAGGAGAAGCACATCGAGTGCGGTGACGACGATACCGATGACCATCGGAATACCGAAGAGGAGATTGAGCGCGATCGCCGATCCGATGACCTCGGCCAAATCGCACGCGATGATCATGATCTCGGCCGCTATCCACAACGGAATGCGCACATACGCGGGATATTCTTTGTGCATCTGCGCGAGGTCTTTGCCGGTCACGATGCCGAGCTTGGCAGCAAGGTGCTGGAGGATCATCGCGATGATATTAGAAAGCAGAATGACGAAAAGAAGTGCGTAGCCAAACTGCGCACCTCCTGCAAGGTCCGTAGCCCAGTTGCCCGGATCCATGTATCCGACCGCGACGAGATATCCCGGACCGGAAAATGCCAATAGCTTGCGGAAAAATGATCCGGTTTCCGGGACGGGAATATGTGCGGTCGAAATATTCATATCATTTGAATGCAGGGATCGGAGATCCGTGAGGATCAGTCGTCGGATCGCCAAGAAACGCCCCTAATCTTTTGATGACTGTGTCGCTCAAGGCATGCTCAAGCCGGTGAGCCTCGACATGCGCCTCGGACTTCGAAAGCTTGAGGACGTCATGCAGAAACACCTCAATCACACGATGCTTGTGTGTAAGCTTCTTGGCGAGCTCGTGTCCGCGCCGAGTGAACGACAGTTGGCCGTATTTGGCGTGTCTGACGTAGCCTTGATCCACGAGTTCGCGCACGCGCTCCGAGACCGTCGAGCGACTGAGCCCGAGCACCCCCGCGATATCGACCAGGCGGACCGAATCGACCCCCTGCTCCTGTAAGCGAAAAAAGGCCCGAAGATAATCTTCTTTCACGGCTGTCGGTTTAGATGTTCGCATATACGAACAATCTAGCATAGGGGATAGGAATGCGCAAGTGCGCATGCAGAATGCGGCGGGGACTACTGTCCCCGCCGCATATAATCCGCCATGGTAGCGCCGTCATATCCGGCCCATCCACAAAGGATCAAGATCTGCTTCATGATCCATCGTCGCATGAAAAACTCGATCGACCTCCCGAGGAAGTACTTCAATAACGCGAACATGCTCGCCTCCTCTTTGGTTTGAGGTTTACTCCCCTACTATCTCGATCATAGCACGCAGTATCCCCTACGGGTGGGACCATGCCTTACAACGCTCGTTTGTGCGGCATGTGCAAGATCGCGAGCGCGAGCGCCATGGCGGCGATCGAGAGATCGCGGAAGACGACTTGAAAACTCGTCAGATTGAAAACGGTGATCGCGACAAGCATAAGCATGGCGATACACGCCGGTATAAATATCCGTTTGCCCGACAATATCCAAAGCGCAATAATCACCTCTATGGATCCAAAGCCGTGGAGTAATACCGGATCCGGCACGAAGCCGAGCAAGAATTTTGGGAAATACCCTATCCACGCATTCGGATCAACGAACGCACTGATCGGCGGATAGAGAAACGCGAACGCCACTCCGGCGCGGAGCACGAGATCAGCGACACGATCGCGGTTCATACATCTCTATTTATTCGACTACGACGATCGTGCCAGTGTCGCTCGCCGCGACATGATTGTGATAGTGCCATGTGCCGACCTTGTCGAAGGTAAAGGAATACGAATTGCCCGTAGCGCACTGATCAAACGCAGTCCCGGTAGTATCGGGGCAATGCGCAGAACGCGTGGTCCCGCTGTATGCAGTGTGATCGGGATGCACGGCGCTCGCGACCCACATGGGGCCGGTACCCTCATCGACGAAGGTGACCGTCTCCCCTTTCTTGATGGTCACCGAAGCCGGCGAGAATCCGCTCGAGCTATAGGTAACGGTTGCACCCTTTTTGACCTCCATCTCTACAGTACCGGCAGGCGCACCCGGAGCAGGCATCGCGGATGAAACTCCTGTATCAACAGCTTGTTGATCCTGCGGTGCCGGGACCAGAGCGGACTGTGATGTCGAATAATACCAACCTCCAAGAACGATTGCTGCGAGAACGATAATGCCGATGAAATATTTCATATATGCTGAAATTCTAAAAAATAATTACAATTATTGTACTACTCGGATCAGCATACACAATACGCCGTATATGTTGAAAAACCCATGAACATCCGGCGATACTTTACCGCCTACTCTGTACTTATCTCATCCCATAGGATCTTTTAAGTACATCTGCATCAGCCTACGTTAACCACGTAGTCAGACTACGAGGAATATACGAAGCGCCATTCCTTTTTGGCCCACACGGGTCCAGCATAGTCGACGCCGATACGCGCGGTTTTTTTGATATGCCGCGGATCAATCCGCTCTCCCCTATCTTCGATCCACAATCCTGATTTTCGCTCCGCAGGAAGCGCGTTCATCGCGCCCGTGACCTCCAGCCGTTTGGTCAATCTCCCTGGTCCACTGATCGAGGTGACACCTCGAACAAGTACGGCGGAAGGATGGCCGTCGTCTCCGGTGACAATATTGAGCATCTGGTACATCCCGTAGATCAGATACACATACCAGACACCAGGGCGGCCAAACATCACTTCGGTGCGTTTGGTGCGACCACGCGAAGCATGCGATGCGCGATCATCCGTACCTTCGTACGCTTCAGTCTCGGTGATCATGTACGAGGTCTGCACACCATCTATCTCGCGCACAAGATATTTGCCGATAAGATCAGGCGCCACCTCGGGAGCGAGTCTTTTGAAAAATGTACGCGTCAATACTTTCTTCATCACGCCAACAATACATCACCACAAGATCAATGTTAACTGCATTAACTGCACAAATTCAGTAAAAACCATATACACTAACTTTGCGCGGTCGCGCAAAGTTAGTGTATATGGTTTTTACAAAGGAATCACAGAGGAGCCATGCGGGGCAGTAAAATGCTTGGTTTTTGATGAATTCCAGATGAATTCCGAGATCTGCAAAACACTATTACTATCGCAAAAAGTGTATTAGTATGCGGATGGAATCAGTACGGATCCACCCCTGTGGGTCGTGCTCTTTGACTTCTACGAAGGGAGGATTCCCATGAGTGTGAAATATACCTATCCGTTCGGCAAAGGTGTGTTCGGAACTCCCGGACTCACCGGCGACAAGATCCCCGAGGTGCTCGGCAACAAAGGCGGCAGGGTTGCCGTTATGTGCAATTACAACCTGCCGGTGCCTCCCGGATTTACGATCTCGACCAAGGTCTGCGACCACTACTACGCGCACGACCGCACCTATCCGGCCGAATTGAGCGCACAGGTGGCAGAAGGACTCACCGTGGTCGAGGGTCTCGCCGG
This sequence comes from Candidatus Kaiserbacteria bacterium, assembly GCA_016214605.1. Classification (GTDB taxonomy): domain Bacteria; phylum Patescibacteriota; class Minisyncoccia; order Phycocordibacterales; family UBA2100; genus UBA10103. The sequence goes on along the minus strand of JACROD010000016.1, from coordinate 6,004 downwards.
CAAACAATTCGGCGATCCTGATCACCCGCTTCTCGTATCGGTACGCTCGGGTGCTCGCGCATCCATGCCCGGCATGATGGACACAGTGCTCAATGTCGGACTCAACGATAGTACTGTGGATGTGATCGGAAGACTCACCAACGACTTTCGATTTGCGTATGACTGCTACCGTCGTCTCATCGAGATGTACGGCAGCGTCGTTCTCAATGTCGAAGGTTTCCAAGACATTCTCAAGAACTTCAAGGAAAAGCGCGGTCTCACGCTCGATACCGATCTCACCGCCGATAATTGGCGCGAGATCGTGGCGAGCTACAAATACCGCGTGATCGATCAGACCGGAAAGCCCTTTCCACAAGATCCGCACGAGCAGCTTTGGGGCGCGATCGGCGCGGTGTTCGGTTCGTGGATGAATCCGCGCGCCGTCACTTATCGACGTATCCATACGATCCCCGATTCTTGGGGCACTGCGGTCACGGTGCAGGCCATGGTCTTCGGCAATATGGGCGACGACTGCGCCACTGGCGTAGCCTTTACGCGCAATCCGTCGACGGGCGCAAAAGAATTCTACGGCGAGTTCTTGGTCAATGCTCAGGGCGAGGATGTGGTCGCGGGAATCCGCACACCGCTGCGGTTTGAGGACCTCAAGATCCTCATGCCGAAGGCCTATGACGAGCTGATCACCACCATGACGTGGCTCGAAAACCACTTCCGCCATATGCAGGACGTGGAGTTCACCATCGAACGCGGCAAGCTCTATATACTGCAGACGCGCAACGGCAAACGCACGGCGCACGCTGCGATCAAGATCGCGGTGGACTTGGTGAGCGAGGGACTCATAAGTACCAAGGAAGAAGCACTGATGCGGATTGATGCGACATCGCTCGATCAGCTCTTCCACGCCATCATCGATCCGGCATACAAAGGCAAACCTTGGATAAAAGGATTGCCGGCGAGCCCGGGAGCAGTGCATGGCCACATTTTCCTCAATGCGGAGGATGTGATCAAACGAGCCTCCAAGACGAAAAAGGTAATTCTTGTCCGTGAAGAAACATGTCCCGAAGATATCGGGGGCATGCACGCGGCGCAAGGCATCCTTACCGCGCGCGGTGGAATGACATCTCATGCGGCAGTCGTCGCACGCGGCATGGGCAAACCCTGCGTCGCGGGCGCCTCAGGGCTGCATGTCGACTACGAAGGTCGCAAGATCTCCGTCGGTCAAGATGTCGTCGATGAAGACGGGGAGATCACGATCGACGGTCATTCAGGCAATACCTATCGCGGCAAGATCCCAACGATCGAACCCACGCTACCGCCTGAATACCATAAACTCATGACGTGGGTCGACGGAATCCGCCGACTCAAAGTACGGGCCAACGCCGAGACACCTGCTGACGCACGCAAAGCGCGTGAGATGGGCGCCGAAGGCATCGGCCTGTGCCGGACTGAGCATATGTTCTTCGGTGATCCGAACGATCCCGACAATGATCGTATCGTGGCGATTCGCGAGATGATCATGGCAGAGAGTGAGGCAGAGCGCCGTGCCGCATTGGACAAACTGCTTCCGATGCAGCGCGCCGACTTCACCGAGCTCTTCGAGATCATGCATGGACTCCCCGTCACGATACGACTGCTCGATCCGCCTCTGCATGAGTTCCTGCCGAAGACCGATGAGGAATTCGCGAAGCTCTCGCAAAAGATCGGCAAAAGCGTCGATGCGATCCGGGCTCGCGCTCGGGCGCTTCACGAAACCAATCCGATGCTCGGATTGCGCGGTGTGCGACTCTCGATCGCCTTCCCGGAGATCGTGGAGATGCAGGCACGAGCGATCTTCGAGGCGGCCTATGAGGCAAAATTCTCGATATATGGGGCCGATACCATCAAATCTCCATTACTCGAGATCATGATACCGCTTGTCGGATTCAAAACAGAATTCGACATAACGGAAAAGGTGATCCGCAACATAGCGGACGACATCATCAGTGCCATGTATAACAAGTACGGTATTCAGGTCAACTATGCAGTGGGAACCATGATAGAACTACCACGGGCATGTGCCGTAGCGGGGAAAATCGCAGAATCTGCGGAGTTCTTCAGCTTCGGCACAAATGACCTCACACAAACCGCGCTTGGTATATCGCGGGATGATGCGGGGACGTTCCTCGGCACCTATGTCGAAAAAGGCATCATGCTGGCAGATCCTTTCGTATCAATCGATGTGGATGGTGTCGGTAAGCTCGTACAGATGGCTGTCGCGGATGGTCGCCATACGAAGCCGGATCTCAAGATCGGCGTCTGCGGCGAGCATGGCGGCGATCCTGATTCGATCAAGTTCTTCCATGGCGTCGGACTCGACTATGTGTCGTGCTCACCTTTCCGCGTGCCGATAGCCCGCCTTGCGGCAGCGCAGGCGGCGATCAGCGAGCGAAATGGTCGCACAAAATAAGATCCAAGAAATACAGGCCGCAGATCTGCTTAAGCAGATCTGCGGCCCTCTCTTTTTATTTGTACCCTAACGAATGCGAATCGAAAATACGACGACATCTTCCGCCTGCACATCTTCCTTGTAGATGCTCTTTTTCATTCGAGATAAGTGATCTTCATGCCGAGGCGCTCGCCTTGCGCGTGCTCCCATCGCGATCCCTCCGACGTCTGCCAATCGGGCATAAAGTAGAGCTCTTGCACGAGCCCGCTTTCGAAGATCGGCAGATAGAATTCATTAAGCAGTTCATGTTCGTAATCTTTGACCCCTCGAGCTGCCGCGATCGCTTGGATGCGATACTGAAACGGGATCTGATTGAATATCTCGACGTCTTGTCTCTCGAGTGCGTCAATCTTTTTTTTCAGGCGATCGATATTTTCGCTCATGACTCCCGTACCGCCGGTCGAGATCGGTCCACATACCTGTACGACGGGCTTGCGCATGCGACTGATCACATCCTTGGCGATAAGAAGTAGATCGCCATAGGATTGCGCTCGATCCAGCGCTTTCTGGTCTTCTGTATTCCAATGAAACTGGGTAAGCGACATGATGGATACTCCTGCGTAATGACGATTATAGCAAGAAACTTCGCAAAGAGAATTTTTAAAAGGAGGCGGCGTGACTTGCCAAGCAAGTCACGCCGCGCCGCTGCTTATACAGCCTCATCTTCCAATATCGGATGTACCTCTGCCATCCACCTGATCACCGCCACAATAAAGCGGTTTTTGAATTTCTCATATCCTTCCCGATTGCCGGGAAAATTGAGTATTCTTTCTCTCGGCCACACTCTTTTTGCTTGCATATCTAGCTTGCCGCTCAAGAAACCCAAGGCAAAGTCCGCCTCCAAACCGCCATGTAAGACATTCGAGTAATGCGAACCGAAATGCTCGAAGCCTTCAATACCCTTGAGAGACTGCCGGTAGATAGTCCCGCCGTAGACCTCTTGAATAAGAAGTGCGATCACGGCACAGTGCCCCCACAAAGGGGATTCTTCCGACCATCCTACTGGATCAGCACTCGTATCGTGAACGCAGATGCCGTGAATGATCGACTCAAAAGTGTCGAGGTCAATATCGGCCTGGACGCATTCGAACAAATGCGTGACAAAATATACGTCCCAATCTTCCTTGGTCTCGCACCCGGTCTCCGAGCCGTACCGCTTGCATAATTCTTTGGCGCGCCACATGGCGCGCGCCTGGATCGCGGCATTGAGTGCCTCTCTCCTTACCATATGTCCGCACAGATCGGAAGGAGAAAGCATGCTCGCCAACATCTCCTTGAGTTTGGATGCTTCGAGCCATGCTTTATTGGCCTCAGTACTACCATCAGGCAAACGCTTGGCTGTTTTTGTGGCAAGGATAGCTTGTGCGCGCATTCGTTCTTGCTGTTCTTTTTTTTCGGACATTACGTCCTCCCTTGGCTTTTATACCTATTGCTCCCAAAATAAACACTACCATTATATACAAATCAGTCAATCATGTTTCTTTCATGCGTCCACACCTGCGACTTTCGTCTCCTCCGATGTAAGGTACCATGAGTAGTATCATTAGAGGAATAAATTTCATGTACTATGTTTAATCGATTCGTTCCCGGTCTCTTAATCGTCCTTATTATGTTGGTAGGAGCAGCCCCCGTCGTGTCTTCGGCACTCTCCGCTGACGACCTGCAGTCACAAATCCAACAACTCCTCGCAAAGATCCAGGAGCTCTCGGCGCAGCTCAATGACCTGCGCATAAAAGTCGGACAGGTCCCGCTGACACAACCCGCCTGCGTGCCCCGTCCGGCATGTCTTGATCGTGAACCGTTCTGTCAGATGGATATCGCTCATGTGTGCCCTCCTTCAGGGACCGCCACCAGCACACCGAGCATTCCGCCCAGCCCCCCGATCAATCCGCGCGTATGCGAAACGATGACGCGCACCCTTGCGGTCGGCGGACAAGGTGAGGATGTCAGGAGCCTCCAAGAATTCCTCCGCGAAGAAGGTTTCCTCAACGCAGAGGCTACCGGCTACTTCGGCAGTATGACTCACAGCGCCGTCGCCAAGTGGCAAACAGCGCAAGGTGTCGTCTCTTCTGATACTGCCACTGCGGCAGGCGCCGGAGTATTCGGTCCCAAGAGCCGTGAATTCCTCAAGATCCGATGCGGCGGCAAGCAGGAGGGTGTTCTCAAGGCGTTTCCAACATCAGGACAATCGCCTCTCGCAGTCAATTTCTGGTACATCCTTGGTGATAGGTCGTCGAGTGATTACTCGATTGACTTTGGGGATGGCGCCACAGGCACATTGGAGATCGGTTGCGGAGTGCCGCCCACCTCCGGAATCAACGCGTGTCCCCGCGCACTTGTGGCGACTCATACCTACGCGGCGAACGGCAACTATAAGGCGGTCTTGAGCAGAATCATCGATCCATGTGGCGGAAATCCAGCTTGTATGGCTCCTGTACACCTAGAAATTATCGGCACTGTTCGGATTCAAGTCGGTCCGATCGCATGCACCATGGAATACAAACCGGTCTGTGGGGCCAAGCCGATCGTCTGTATCACCACCCCATGCAATCCGGTTCCTACTACTTATGGCAATAAATGCATGATGAACGCCGACAACGCTGCACTTCTCTATGCCGGGGAGTGCAAGCAAATCCCAACCCATTGTATACCGCGACCCGCATGCCTTGATACGACACCGCGTTGTCTTCCGCCGGAGCCCTCAGAAGGATGGTGCCCCGCAAGTGAGAACAAGACACCGGTCATCAAGGAAATTTCAGGACCGACAGTCCTACGTGTCAGCGAGACCGGCACCTGGAAAGTGCGCGCACTCGATCCGCAGAATGACGCACTCAGTTATTCGGTGACCTGGGGTGATGAAGGCGCTACCAATTCTTCACAAGTGATGGCAAGCCAAGCCGCTCCCGCCTTCACACAATCGACCTCGTTCACGCATAGCTATGCCGCGGTCGGCACCTACACGATCGTCGTGATCGTCCGCGACACCGATGGCAACGAGGCGCGCACCAGCACGACAGTAAACGTCAAGACTCAGGAGAATCCCGTCGCCTGCACTCTGCAATACGATCCTGTGTGCGGCCGCCCGGCCGGATGTACAAACACCTGCCCTTCAGGCCTGTATTGCGCCGCCTTGTGCCGCCTACCTGATCCGGTCACCTACTCCAACAAATGCTTCATGCAGGCGGCAGGCGCGCACCTGATCTCGGAAAGCGCCTGTAGCGCGACGTCCACAAATTCTGGCAATTGATCCGGAGAAAAACCGCGCTTCAATGTTATGGTTGAATAAGACACGTGCCATAAGGAGGGTGCTATGTGGTACCTAAAAGTGTTGATGCTCGTCAATCGCTACGCATACCGTATCAACCCAGGAATTGTCGGTTGAAGCGGGTAGCCGAGAGGCCTCACGGCCTCTCGGCCCTCCGTTGTGACCGTACGTGCGGATTTCCCGCATACGGCCTCCCCGCAGCGTAGCCCCTTTGCAGGGAACTCCGATGAAGATCGGAATCACTCCCGTCGCGTATC
>JACROD010000006.1 GCA_016214605.1 Candidatus Kaiserbacteria bacterium | reverse complement strand
GTTTCGAGTGGCGTTTCTTGAAGATGTATTCGAGGCATGCATCCTCGGAAGGAAACCGCTTCCGCAAACTACGGATGCCAAATCGGCTACTCATGCCAACAAGTATATCGCCAAATTGTGCCGTGTGGGGATACGCACCGATAAAGGACTCATACGGGGAGCACGCGGACTTTTAGAATGACGCGGCGATGTTGTAGATTGGGAGCAACACCGCAGCAAGGAGGAATGCGACACCGAGTGCAAGCACGACGATCATAAGTGGTTCGATCAATCCGATGAGCGTCTCGACGGCCCCATCGACCTCGCGACGATAGAATTTTGCCATCGTATCGAGGATCGGGCCCATACTGCCGGTCTCTTCGCCGATCTTGATCATAGCGATCATGATACCCGGGAATTCTCTGTGTTTTCGGAGCGACTCGGAGAGCGGCAACCCACCCTTCACATCGACGGCAGCCTCGGTGATTGCATTGGAAAAGACTGGGTCTCCTACCACGGACGCAGTGATTTCAAGTGCATGAAGGATCTGAATACCGCTTTTGAGCATCGTCGCGAGATTATCGGCAATACGCGAGAGGGCAATCTTCTGGAACACCGCGCCCAGCGCCGGAATCTCGAGACGAGCACGGGCCAGCACGGTCTTTCCGTTTTCGGTGCGGCCGTAATTAATGAAAAATCCGATACTCGCACCCAAAATGATCAGAATGAGGAAAATGTAGCGCGTCATGAAATCAGATACGCCGATCACTACACGTGTGTAGAACGGAAGTTCCTGTCCGGTCTCGGTAAGCATGGCGGTCAAATGCGGCACAATCACGGTCATCATAAGAATCATCACGCCGATGAACGTAACGACGATAAACGCGGGGTACACGAGCGCATTGCGCGCTTTCTGGATCATCTCATAATTACGATCGAGGTACCCGGCCAGATATTCAAAGGTCTTATCGAGACTGCCTGATTCTTCACCCGCGCGCACCATACTCACATAAAACGTCGAGAACATGTCTGGATGCCGCGACAATGCCATCGAAATAGAGCTTCCACTCTGGATATCTGAGGTTATTTCGTTGAGTTTGGATGCCAGTGCTGGCGTACGTGCTTCGGTTGCCAAGAGCTCAAATGCGCGCAATGCCGAGACTTGCGCCTCGAAAAGCGTCGTGATCTCGCGGGAGAGCATCACAATGTCGGCATTGGTGACGCGATTAAAGAACGAGAACTTAAAATTAAAAAGTGATTCTTTTTTCCCGGCCGGATCGATCTTGGAAATAACGATACTTCTGCGCTGCAGCGCCGCTATCGCAAGATCGACATTGACCGCATCAATCGTGCCCTGGCGCTCATTGCCATCCGCATCAATCCCGACATATTCAAAGAGCGCCATATAATAGATTGGTTAGAGAAGTTTATTGAGGACGTTTGGATTCAATGAATATTGGTATGCAGTCTCTACGGTGATCTCTCCGCGCGAAACGAGATCGGCGAGCGAATGGTTCATATCAATCATACCTTCGGTCGAACTGGTCTCGATCACTGTGTCGAGTTCGTGTGTGCGCTTCTCGCGGATGAGATTGGCGACGGCTTTATTGTTGATCAAGAGCTCATACACGGGGATCAAGCCGCCGGAGACGCGCGGTACCAATCGTTGAGAGAAAATACCACTCAAAGATGAGGCGAGCTGAAGTCTGATCTGGTCTTGTTGGCCCGACGGGAATGAATCGATAATACGGTCGATGGTCTGTGAAGCGTTATTGGTGTGGATCGTCGAGAAAACGAGATGTCCCGTCTCGGCAGCTGTCACTGCGGCGGCCATGGTCTCGGCACCGCGCATTTCTCCCACGAGGATCACGTTTACGTCCTCACGAAAAGCCGAATAGAGTGCGGAAGCAAAGTCTTTGGTGTCTATGCCGAGTTCGCGCTGGTTCACGAGCGACTGCTTTGGCTCGTAGATGTACTCGATCGGATCTTCAATCGTGATGATGTGTTCCATGCGCTCGATGTTGATCGACTCGACGAGAGCCGCGAGCGTGGTCGTCTTGCCCTGACCGACCGGGCCGACCACCAAGAAAAATCCTTGGGACTTGTGTGCGAAGGACAAGAGGATATCCGGCAAATTGAGTTCAGCAATCGTGCGGATGGTCTTGGGAATCATACGCAATACGATACTAAGCGCACTGCGCGTATAAAAAGCATTACCGCGAAAACGCGTACCTTCGGGAGTCTCGTATGCGAAGTCGACCTGTTGATCCTTTTCGAGGCGTTCTTGCTGGATTGGACTTGTAAGAGCCTTCAAAAATCCGGCTGTGTCTTCATTGGTCAAGATAGGCTCCTTGAGCATGGGGGTAAGCGCCTTATTCACACGGATCGTCGGGTGTGTGCCTTTGGTCAAATGCAGATCCGATGCACCTTCATGTAGGACGACGTTGATATACTTTTTGAGCGTGGGTGTGTAGTCCATAACAAGAAGAAGTTAACAGTTGACAGAAAATAGTTGACAGAAAAAACCGACACGATTGGAATCATCTGTAAACTGTAAACTGTAAACTGTAAACTTGTATTCCATAATATATATTATGCCTTACGATGTTTCTCGAGCTCTTCCCCTACCCTGTTGACAACCTCGGACGGAAGTAAGGTCGCTTTGACGAGAAATGCGTCCGCTCCCAGCTCTTTCGCGCGTGCTGCCTCCGCATCAGAACTCTGATTGGTGAGGGCAATCTTGATAGCTTTCGGAGCGAGATTCTCATTGTGCATACTGTCGAGAAAGGCGAATCCGTCGCATTCCGGCATGATCAGATCAAAAAGCACGACATCCGGCTGAAGCCCGTTACGCAAAGAAGCGAGCGCGTCACAAGCGGCAAGATGCGACTCGACCTCATACCCTTGCTGAGTGAATTTCATGGCGTACATATCGGCCAAGAACTTGTCGTCGTCGACCATGAGGATGGTCGACTTTTTACTGGTAGATGTATTTGTTGTTTCCATAATTAATTGATATTTTTAACTTCTATGAAGCTGTTTCCGGATCTTCCAGTTTCGTCGGAGGCGTGGGATTTTCCGGCTCCTCTTCTGAAAGCATGATCGAGCTGAGCGTGCTTACCTCAGAGAACGGAATATGCTTGGCGAACGCTTTCATCATAGCATCTTCTTGCATCGTCAACATGCCTTGCGAGCGTGCAACTGCCCACAACTTTGAATCTACCGGATTCGCAAGAACGATACGCTCTATTTCGTTGGACATTTCGAGCACTTCAAATACCGCCATACGCCCATGCATACCGGTCGGACTGGTCGCGGTGCGTTCCGGCTCATACACGAATTCGGGAATAGGAAAACGATACTGTGGAGGAAGCGACGATTGTTGGGCTTCTATACTCTTTCGATCGCTCAAGCTCAGTGGTATCTGGGTCCCCGTGTCTTTCGTGAGCGTACGCACCAAACGCTGAGCGATCGAAGCGATCAAGACCGGCGGAATGAGGTAAGGCTCGACACCCATATCGATCAAGCGCGGGATCGTGCCGACCGCGTCGTTGGTGTGAATGGTCGAGAGCACGAGGTGGCCGGTGAGTGCCGCCTGGATGGCAAGCTTGGCCGTCTCGCCGTCGCGGATCTCGCCCACCATGATCACATCGGGGTCCTGACGCAGTGTTGTGCGCAGACCATTGGCAAAGGTGTATCCGATCTCAGGACGTACTTGCGACTGGATCACGCCATCGACGTAGTATTCGATTGGATCTTCGAGCGAAAGAACGTTTTTCTTTTCACGATCGAGTTCGGAAAGTAGGGAGTAAAGCGTCGTCGATTTACCGGAACCGGTCGGACCCGAGATCAAGATCAATCCGTGCGGTTTCTGGATCGCGTTTCGCATAATGCCAAGATTGCGATCGCCAAGACCGATATCAGCGAGTGGCACGAATCCTTGCTCGCGATCGAGAATACGTATCACGATCTTTTCGCCGTTGTAAGAAGGAAATGTCGAAACGCGGAAATCGATGGGGCGGTTATCGACCGTTGCACTGAAACGTCCGTCTTGCGGTTTGCGCGACTCATCCAAACGAATGGAAGCGAGCACCTTGATGCGCGCCACGAGGCCACGATGAGCACCTATTGGGAGCACAACACTCGTATGCAGATCTCCATCGACACGATAACGCACGCGCACGCCGTTTTGTTGCGGCTCGATATGGATGTCAGATGCTTTGCCGTCGACCGCATAACGTAAGATGGTCGATACGATCTTGATCGTCGGCGCATCTTCCTGGATATTCACCATTTGCTCTTTGTCGTGTTTCGGCTCGGTCGATGTGATATCGAGCGCTACGGCCTCAGAAGTGCCGCCTGCGGTCTTGGGTTTGTCCGCTTGTTCAGAAGCGAGATCGGATATAGCCCGATCCACTTCGGCACCGAGTCCGCGGTACATCTTGATGATGCGCTCAAAATCCTCCTGCGAGATCTTGTAGATCTTGAACGGCACACCTGAAACACGTGCAATAAAATTAAGGGCGTCGACCCCGTGTATATCGTCCGGATCGACCATTCCCACTTCCAAAACCCCTTCGACAAGCCCGAGTGGGACGAGTCGATAGTGTTGGGCCGACTCTTCCGGAATATAGTGCAGTACGTCGTATGCGACTTTGTAGTCGCCTAGATTGCGCTCCGGCGCATTGACGATGACCACATCATTTTCGTCGTTCCCTTTAGGCGGCAAAACCGTGCTTGCAGAATTCGGCATACACGCGATTAATTTCCCGTGCTGGTCGCCTGTGATTTTTTTAGTGTGTCTAGTTGACTTGAGATACTTTGGGTCTTTGACGCATCCATGAGGGGCGCAAAAGGATCAGGACGACCCACAGGTTCCGGGACGACCTGCGTACTGAAATCTTTGAGACTGATGAATGCATTGTTGGAAAAGATACTGTCGTCGAGCTTGACCGCACGCAAAGCCAAAAGGATCTCAAGGATCTGCTGCGTGTCTTTGTCGACCGGCCCCGGTGTCACCACGCCTCCCGGGGCATTACTCGACCCGTCTACGCTTGAGGTAATAATGGTGCTCGCCGGGGCAGAAGACTGCGACATACCAAACCAGAGCGCCGCAGCCGCCAAGACCGCTACGCCGAGGATCAGTATTTTTCTTTTCATCAGAGCTTGAAACATATTATTTCAGCCAATAGGTTTTAATCGTAATTTGGAATTGATAGAGTGGCTCGCTGTTCAATCCTCCTGCGCCGCCATCTCGCCCGATCGAGAGTGCTACCAGATCGACAATGCGAAGACTAGCCTCGATATCCTTCAAGAAAGACTCAAAATTACTGTATGTGCTATGCGTGGAAAAATGCAAGGTGAGCGACTCGTAGTCCCGCTGGTCTGATCCGATCGTCGTGGCTGCGACATCCGTAGCAGCGGCACCGGAATTTGTGACATCGACGTTCTCCAAAGACATGCCGTGTCGTGCCGCAAGGCTGTTGAGGTCGAGAATGAGACCGATATTATCGACGTGGTCCGGCAACATCTTTTGGATGCGATCGATGTTGTTGGGATCAAAGGCATTGTAGCGGGCGAGCAGGTTTTGTTTGAGTTGTTGCAACTGAGCGGCTTTTTCCAGGGCTTGATCGTACTGGGCGATCTGCGTCTGCTGATCCTTCACCAGATCATATGCGGGTTTGGTATAAAAGAAGAATATCATCCCTGCGATCCCTACGAACAAAAGTGATAGTATTCCTCGCATCATAAGTATTATTGTCCTTTATTCGCGTCGGGCGCGCTCCCAGGCGTGGTAAAAGCAGAGCCAGGCGTCGGCGGAACAGGGGCAGCGATCGGAGCGGCGGACTGCTGAACGCCATTTATCATTTGTGCGTAATTAATCGCGCCCATGTTGACCAAGGCGGTCAGATTGAAGTGTACGCCATCGGCCTGCTGGTCGATGCCGGCAAAGATAGGGTCGTAGATGACGCTGTTCTTGCTGAACAGATCCGCCTGCAAAGCAATCGAGTTCACGCTTCGGGCAACACCGGTCATTTTGATATTGATATGGCGAGGATCATTGGCATCAAGCGAAAGATTACTGAATGAGACGGTCGTGAGCGTTGCTTGGTCCAAAGAATCAAAAAAGACCGATGGCGCGAGGTGGCTACTAAGGATAAGGTCCGCGGTATGCATACGATCATCAAGACGCGTCAGTTGCTGGATCAGCGAAGGCTCGAATGCCGCTTCCGCGCGCTTAAGCTGCGCCGCCTTGGAAGTGGCTTGTCCCGAGAGAAATTGCTGATAGAGGAAAACTCCGCCTGCAAGCGCCGCAGACGCGATCAAGAGGATCACTGCGGCAAGGATGAGCAATTCGGGGAGACCAGCTCCACCGGAAATAGGGCGAGACACGGAGGCGACTTTGCCAGCCTCTTTTGGTATGAAAGATGATTGTATGCCTGTTTCCATAATGAAGAAGTTAACAGTTGACAGTAAAAAGTTGACAGTAAAAACCGGCTCGATCGCGAATTCCTGTAAACTGTAAACTGTAAACTGTAAACTTGGATTTCATATCTTATTCTCGTCGAAGTTTACGCAATGCCAATCCTATGGCCACAGCGAATCCTGGTCCGATATCCCGCAGCACTGTATCGAGAAACGCGGGAGCTTCGGTGTGCGCAAAAGGGTTCGCGATCTGCGCTTCGACATTGAGCGATGTCTTAGCAACCCCTGAGAGTCCGGGCAAGGACGCACCTCCGCCTGTTAGAACGATGTGCGCCACGTTTTTGTTGTATCGCTGCCCGTAACTCAATAGTACTCGATTCACCTCTGAAAAGATACGCGAAAGTGTTGATAACAATGCGGCTTTGATCTGTTCGTTCTCTACGGTCGAATACGCGGCCGAATTCACGAGACCGCGCTCGCGCTTGACGCGTTCTGCTTTTTCAAATTCCCACCCCATTGAGCGCGCCAAGACCTCGGTCATATGCTGACTTCCGATCGTGGTCAGGTGTGTGAGCCGCACGACACCGCGTTCTACGATATAGATCTTGGTCGTGGCAGCGCCAATATCAACGACCAAGATAGGAGCGACCCCATGATCGACGACGCTTCGGATCACGCTAAAGATCTCGATCTCATAGAACCCGACATCTATACCAGCAGTCGAGGTCAGTGTCTGATAGGAACGTAGAGTCGCGTTTTGTATCGCGACGAGCAACACTTCTTGGGTCTTTGGCCCCTTGGCTGCCTCTTTTTGGATCTGGTCGAAGGCGCTCTGTTCACCTTCTTCGCGCGGGATGACGAACCAATCGATGGTCACTTCGGATATTTGCACCGGTATGTATTTGCGTGCCTCTATCGGCACGATGCGTTTGAGTGATTCTTTGTCGACATCGGGAAGCGTCAGCACGGAGACTAAGCTGGACGAAAATGGGATCGATACGCCACCTGAGCGTGCCGTCACATTGGCCTCGCGCATGAGATCTTTGACCGCTTCGGCGGTCTGTTCCGGAGAGAGCTTGACCATCTTGCCGATTGCCTGTTTGGCATAGGGTCCGAGGGATATTTCGCCGTACGTCTCCAAGACAGCGACGCCGCGCGATGCGCGCAACTGAACAATCTTGACCGAAGAAGATCCGATATCGACGCCAATGACGCTTTCATCGCCTCCTTGCAAGCCTTTCAATATTTTTCCGAGAGAAAACGCCATGCTAAAAAGTATACCCTGTTACCGGCAAATGACATTGTAAAGCGTGTTTATAACGCATCGGAAAATGGCTTTTAAAAACTATCTCTTTCGTGCAATACTGCGCCCGATGTACCGGTTGTATATGCAAGGCAAAGACGCCCTCTCGGCGATCATCGACGTGCTTATGCCGCGCAGCGCACGCACGATGCGCACGATCGCCCGCACGGAGACCGACATTCCGCTTCTCCCTGCCGCGCACCACCTCCTCGATACCGACATCACCACGCTCATGGATTATCGCAATCCGGCCGTACAAGACCTGATTCGCAGCCTCAAATACGACGGGGCGGGACATAGCGCGCATATCTGCGCGATGATCCTCGCCGATTATTTGCAGGAGGAGATATCCGTCGGGAGGTCGTATTCTCCGCGAGAGATATTGCTCGTACCGATCCCACTGCACCCTGCGCGCCGACGCAAGCGCGGATTCAATCAGATCAGCGTCGTATTGGATCGCCTACCCAAGAGATTGCGCGACGGCACAGCGGCGACGCTCGCGCCGCAAGTACTCATACGGACCAAAGAGACAGCACAGCAAGCCCGCCTCCCCCGCACCGAGCGTATCAAAAACATGTACGACGCTTTTGAGGTACCGGACAAGGCAGATGTCCGCACGTCGCGCATATTCCTTATCGACGATGTCACTACCACCGGCGCCACGCTCGCAAGCGCGGCCAAAGCTCTGCGGCAGGCGGGCGCGGAAGTCGTGCCGATCGCGCTCGCCCGGGCCTAATACACCTCTTGACTTGAACCGATTGATTTGGAAACACTCCTGTAATCTCACCAATTGGTGAAATTACAGGAGTAGGGAAATGTTTTGCAGTGCATGGCAATACAGGAAAAAGGCGCCACGTCTTTGCCGTGGCGCTCTGTCTTCATTTGCCTTGAACTTAGGCGGCCGTGAGGATTCGCGCTTGTTTCCTCTTGATGAGGAGGTTGCGCGCCACGACCGTAGTCGGCAGATTCTGATTGCCTGATAGAGACATTTCCATAATGTCGACGACCGTCACTCCGATTCGCTTGATCCGCGCTTCGGCATCGTTGATCAGGCGAAGATTCTGCGCTGCACTTAGGAGGCCGCCGCCGTTGGCGAAATAGTCGACCGCATACAGGATGCCCGCCTCGTGGAGACGCATGGCGTCTTTATCGCCATCCTCCAGCTGACAGTTGGCGCATCCGATCACCGCCCATATCCCCGCCTCTTTGAGAAGTGGAATAGTACGGGCATTGAGAATGCCGCCGATCGCACAGGGCGCGTAGATGTCGACATGAGGGAAATGGTCGTCGAGTATAAACTCAACGCCGATCTTCTCCATCGCCTCAATCTTTGCTCTGTCTTTGGTCGTATCCTTGCCGTAGACTTTCACACCCATGGCGCACAGCATCCGAACCACTTCCGACCCCACGCCGCCGCACGCGCCGGTGACGAGCACCGACAATCCCTGCAAAGACTTGCCGCGCCATTTCGCGACTTCGCATATGGTCCCGAAGAGACCTTCTGCGGTATCGGGCGACGGGTTATTGGACGTCACGAATTCCGTCCGCTCACCCACGATCTTCATATCATCGGCGTTTGTGCCGACGTCAATACTCGTCAAGAGCCGACCTTTCCAAAATTGAACCATGTCGCCCCACCGGAGCAGGCGATCGCGCGTCTTTTTGCCTGAATAGGTGAACGCCTTTACACCATCAAGCATATAGAGTTCCATCGCAATCGCCTTGTCGGCCATCGCCAGAGCGAGCCCGGACACCGTGCACAGCGAATTATCGAAGATTGTCTCGTCGATCCAGCGCTTACCGCCGATCGCCTGACCGCCGGTAAAAGAGATGACGCCTTTGGATGCGAACCTCTCGTCTTCAAAGTGCCACGTCTCGAGCGCCGGATGCCAGACGCGATCCAACTGAAACCAGTCAAAGCTGAAGTGATCGGGATGTTTCTCAAACATAACACCCTCCTATGGTGTTTTTCCCTTTTACCTATCATCAAATTATGCCTGTTTTGGGGTTTGTCAAACCCCTGTTCTTTGAGAGACATCTCCGAGTGAATCTTCGCTATCTTGCATCGCTCGGCACCATCAAGCCCTGTGGATCGAGGGAGAAGGACTGCGGTGTATTGAGCATGAACAGAGGACCCGAGTACGTCACCGACCAGATCTTGCCGTCTTGTCCCGGACCTACTGTTTCCACGAGCACTTTGCCCTGATCACGCACGTCACGTGCCACCAAGGTACCTGATGGATCGTAGATCTTAGGCACATACACGTCTTTCCCGAGTGCCATCAATGGATCCACAGTAGATGTGATTCGATAGAAGGCGATCTTTTGCGTACCGAGCGGTACGTAGAAGTAAAATCGTTCACGCGGAGTATAGACTTGGTCGTACACTCCCACGTTGACATTTTGCCACGAAAGCGGGATGCCTTTCCAGGTACGCAATCTGAATCCTCCCAACAGACGGATCTGGTAGTGTCCTGGGGCAAGCGGGATATTCACTTCCTGCCAGGCATTGATATCCGCCGTTCCCCATGATTTTGCAGGAGACGTGGTCGCTACGGGGAAGAAACTGTGCGCGTATATATTCTTTCTTGCATCGTTGATTATGGCGAGCGTCGTGGTCGCCTCCACTGCTGCAATCTGCAACGGGAGGTTGGTAAGCCCGTTTGGTATTTGCACATCAATGTACTGAGGAAAAGCACCCTGGGAAGGATTCGCTCTGATGGTTATCGGCTGACCCCACGGACTGGTCGAGGTCGGTGCTTGCCAGGTGGTCGGATGGAGCGGTACGAGAGGGCCGGTGTAGGTCTTGACCGTAAAATCGGGTGGCGGATAGGTGCTCATGCCATCGGCAATGAAGGACATGATTTCCGCATGTGAGAGATCATGCACGCGCACCCAGCCGGGACCGGGATGTGCGGGATCGGTGAGATCAAATTCTGTTTTCACACTCGGAGAAAGTTTGACCGCGTTATCAAACATGTACGTCGTGTAGATCATTCCCGAATCATTGATGTCGAAGATATGTTCGGCAAGGGCAATCGCTTTTTGCGACCGTTCCGCCAATCCTGCGGGAGCATTCGACGCCTCGTAGCTGAGCTGGAGGTGTCGCAGGTACCGCGCATAGTCATCGACGCGAGCTTGGACAGCTGTATTACCTGCCGCGAGCTGTTCGGCTTGATTGATGTCTTGGTATGAAGTCCCCCACTCGATCGCGCCAGGACGATAGCCGAGCGCCCAACGTTCCATCATACGCTTCATCGGTGCCTTGGCCGGGCCGAAGGCGAGCGTGTACCATTCGTCGATGAGCGCTTTGTCGTTGAGATTGATATCCCACATGAGGTGCTCAGCGACATAATGGCCGATGCCCATGGCGCCGCCGCCGCTCGTGGTCTCATCGGTAAGGCCTCTGACATTGTTGGCGTACAAGTACTGCAGTTTTGTTTTTGTCAGGTTGAGATAATCAAAACTCGGCCAATCGGGTGACCAGACAGGAATCGTCCAGTAATCATAGGCGGCCATGGTGGTGGCTTTTGCTTGCCATTGCGCAATGAAATCTTCTGTGGGCATGGGCTGGAAGCGATACGGCGTGATCTCTACGATGACATTGGGTTCAAGAGAGATCGAGGGCGGCGTGGCATGACCCGCGTATGCGAGCAAGATGACGGATGCATCAGAGAATTCTGCACGCACCATCTGCGCGCACTTGTTGGCTATGAAAAATGTCTGGTCGCTTGCCGAGCCGTCTCCTACACCTTGTGCCTGGAGTTCGGCATAGTTATTGCCATAGCCATATCCATCTGAGGGTTCCACTGATGTCCATTTGTATATAGAATCGCCGGGGGCATTGCGCACTTTCCGGTATCTATTGAGCACCCAAGTGCAGAAGAAATTGACCGCAGAAGGATTGCCGGCGTTGAGCTTCGGTGCGCGGATGATGTACGAGCCGGTGCCGTTAGCTACCTGCACATAACGGTTCGTTACCGGATCCAGATTGTAATTGCTACGACCGGCAACGCCCGGGAGGAGATCAAACATCGATACGTATGCGCCGTTGACCTTGGCAAAATAATCGGGGTGATCCTGCAGTGTCTGCCAATTCTCCGCGACAAAAGCTGCGCCGACATCAGCACCGGTGGGGACACTGCTCGTGCGCAGACGCCTCGTCCAATCAACCCACATTTTGGATGTTATCTGGATGTTGCTGGCCCAATTTTTACTCCATCCTTGGAAATCAGCACCCGTGGGAGACATCCGGCGCGCAAGTGAAAACGATGGCTCCACCAACTTGTTGATCGAAATCATGACATTGCTTTTGTTCGGCACGATGGTCCAGTTGTCACCTTGCATGAGCCACCGTACACCGAGTTGTTCGAGGTAATAGTAGATGCCATTAGAGAGTCCGCGCTCGTTGTTGGCGATGATCATGAGGCGTAAATCGGCAACGCCGCGAATGACGAACGCTTCGTATCCCTTGCCGTTTAATTGGGCAACGGCATCTGCGGGAGCATTTGGAGAATTTGCGAGGAACAACTGGATGCCGGGCCCGTTGGTGTACTGGCCGATAGTGTAATCGGAACCGGTCATTTGCTTGAGATATTTCTGAAGATCTGCGACCGCGGGCTTGAGGATGCTTGAGGTGGCGGCCGCCGGCCCCACTACAGTGATCCTGCCGCCATATGCCTTGAAGTATAGGGACGGATTGAGGATGTCATAAGTGAAAGAAGTCACCGGGGATGCCGCCTTGGTGCCCTTGCAGGCGATGGCGCGGATGATGGTGGAACTGGACACTGATATGCCGGCTGTGTATACCGTGCCACTCGTACAAGTGAGCGCCAGCGTATCGAAGCGATAGCGAATCGTTGTGCTCGCGGAGAGATAGATAGTTTGCGGCGAGCTTTTGTAAGTACCAGGAGCAGGTGTGGCGCTCAGGTATGGAGTGCTTCGCCCCAGGAGATTCATCGTCGTCGACGCGACATTCCCGGCAGCATCGCTTGCAGTGGCATTGATGGCATGCCATGCACCGGTGGAAGAAGCGGAGTTCCATGTTGCGGTATAGGGAGGGATCGTATCTTTGGGACCGAGGTTCACACCGTCGAGCTTGAATTGCACGCCGGTGATGCTGCTCGTGCTGCTTGCGGTCGCCGCGAGATTGACGACGCCAGC
>JACROD010000005.1 GCA_016214605.1 Candidatus Kaiserbacteria bacterium | reverse complement strand
TGGTTAGGAGGCTGGTATGCCTCCAGTATCGCCCGAGCCGGTCGACGGCGAATTCAAATCGTGTACGGCGTAAATGATGAAAATATCCCGCGTTTGCTGGATATTTTTTGTGTCATGTTGATTTTAACGGGACACGAGTGATTATTTACTATATTTTTTGCATGAACAAATTTAATAGGTTTTTTGTTTCGGGAACCACTGCATTTTTGCTCGCAGTGGCACCGGGCATTTCGTTTGCCCTACCCATCACTAGTCTCAATGGTCAGACTGGCACTACACAAACTTTTGCCACGTCGACGGGGCTTTCGGCGATGCACATGAAGATTGTCAGCACTTCAAATGTACACACGTTTAGTTGGGACAGCACACCCTGGACTATTGCTCAGGGAGGTACGGGCGCGACCTCGTTTACTGAAGGATCAATCCCTTTCATCTGGGGAGGTGTCTTTGCTCAGGCCAACGGGCAACTCTATTGGAATAATACTGATAATATCTTGAGTATTGGTGGTACGGCAACTACCGCAAAAGTCAATATCAAGGGATCGGGTAGCCTCGACCTGTTCAATGTTGCTACATCCGGAGGATCACCTGCACTGTATGTGAAATCTTCCGGTAGCGTAGGTATCGGCAATTCAAATCCGCAACACGCGCTCGACGTATCCGGGGCAATTTACAGTCGTCTTGTTACAGCCACGTCCTCTACGATCAATTGGAATGATGGTAATGTGCAATCAATGACACTCACGAGTAATATGACCTTGTCGTTTTCAAACGGTCAGCAGGGAGGAGAATATAAACTTATTCTTAAGCAAGACAGTACTGGAGGACGGACTGTGACATGGCCTGCGGATGTCTTGTGGGCAAATGCTACTGCGCCAACACTTACTGCGACAACAGGTGGCAAGGACCTTATTAGTTTTGTGAAAGATGGAGATGGTTTCTATCTCGGTTCGTACAAACTCAATTATGCAACTTCAAGTTCGTTCGCGGTCGAATATCTCGTTGTAGCAGGCGGAGGGGGCGGAGGTTATGGCGCGGGCGGTGGCGGTGGCGCGGGTGGAATGCTTACTGGGGCTTACTCTGTAACTGGTGGTTCGACATATACAGTTACAGTAGGGGCAGGTGGAAATGGGCAAGACAGTAGTGGGGCTGCAACTGGCTTAGCTGGTGGAAATTCTGTTTTTGACATTATTACTGCAATCGGCGGAGGAAATGGGGCTGACGGATTCAATACAAATACCATAGGTGGTTCGGGAGGTGGTGGAAACAATGGCCATATATCTGGTGCAGCAGGTACTGCGGGACAAGGGAGCACTGGAGGGGATGGGAGAATGGGAAGTGGAGGAGCGGGTAGTGGAGACGGATTCAATACCGGAGGGGGCGGTGGCGCATCGGTAGTTGGTGGCGATTCCACTAGTTCCGCCTCAGGTGATGGTGGAGCAGGTACTGCTAGCAGTATTTCTGGTTCCGCTATTGTCTATGCAGGTGGCGGCGGCGGCGGTCTTGATTCCTTTAGAGTAACTACTGGAAACGGTGGTGCAGGTGGTTCCGGAGGAGGTGGGGCGGGTGGTGGCAACACTACGACAGCTGGAACCAGCGGTACCGCTAACACCGGTGGGGGTGGGGGCGGAGCAAGTAATACCGGAACCTCCTCAGGTGGTAACGGGGGTTCTGGTATCGTGATCATTCGTTATCCTACCGGAACGGTGAGTGCGACCGGCGGCACCGTTACCACGTCTGGTGGTTACACGATTCATACATTTACTTCAAGTGGGACATTTACAGTGTCTAGCTAAATCATTTACTAATTTGGTAATACAAAAGGCGCTCGCACGAGTGCCTTTTGTATTTATTATGATGTCTACTTGCAGGGATCCGCGAGGGCATATACAGTAATCAGATGACCGTCCACTTCTACATGTTTAGTGATCGCGTGGCGCCTTCGTCGAGGCAGCGTGGATACTATGTCGCAGAATTATTGCGAGAAAAGGGTATCAATACGGTCATTCACACACCGACCGTGCTCTCGATGTCCAAGACTCCTTGGCCACGCAAGGCTTCGCTTATTATTGAATTCGTTCGCTCGCTTTTTACAATTAAGAAGGGCGACATTGTATTCCTGCAGCGCGCCGTCTACAACAAATTCTTTTTTGTGATCATGGTCGCATACCTGATCGTCTCACGTCGCAAAATGATCTTTGATTTTGACGATCCAATCTATACGCACAACTATTTAAAGACGAAGACATTTTCAAAAATGGCGTCCGCGGTCATCACATGTACTCACGCACAGGGGGAATGGGCGAAGCAGTTCAATAAGAACGTGCACGTGATCCATATCGCAATTGATCCTACACCATATATCAATTGTACGAAGGATTATTCGGTCCGGCCGGAGAAGCCCGTTATCGGCTGGCTTGGTACCGGGCCGGAGCATATGAAGAATCTACCGATCCTGGTACCTGTATTCAAGCGTCTTGTCGAGCAGAATGTCGCGTTTTCATTTGTACTGATCGGGGCTTTTGGAGATAAAGACGTGTACGCCCTGTTTCAGGATATCCCGGGTCTCGATGTGCGCTTCATTGATCGAATCGCGTATACCGACCCGGAGAGTGCGCCCAAGGAGATCCGCAAATTCGATATCGGCGTCGTGCCGCATCAGAGCGATGGTGTATGGAATAAAGGCAAGACCTCGATGAAGGTGCTCGAATATATGGCATGTGCCGTCCCTGCGATGGTGAGCGATTTTGGCGAAATGCCGTACATGATCAAAGATGGGGTCAACGGATACGTTGCTAGCTCTGAAGACGAATGGGTCGAGAAGCTCTCCGGTCTTTTGCATGATCAGGGTCTTCGAGAGCAGCTCGGCAGGGCAGGGCAGGAGACCGTGCGGGAGCGATATTCTTTTGAGGCGATCATCCCGCAGATCGCAAAAATTATACATTCTCTTGAGGGTGACTCTCGACGATAGTGTTTGTTTACAACTGAG
Organism: Candidatus Kaiserbacteria bacterium; assembly: GCA_016214605.1. Classification (GTDB taxonomy): domain Bacteria; phylum Patescibacteriota; class Minisyncoccia; order Phycocordibacterales; family UBA2100; genus UBA10103. The sequence continues at coordinate 74,608 of JACROD010000005.1, read as the reverse complement.
CGGCTCTCGCGTATGCTTTTCTCCATGAATACTGAGAACAGTAACGTAGTGCGTGCTCGGAGAGATTGTCGTCTGTGCGGGAGTACCGACCTTGTGCAGGTTCTATCGTTTGGCGAGACACCGCTTGCCAATGCTTATCTATCGGCCGACGAGCTCGACAAGCCTGAAGTATTCGCTCCGCTCGTGCTCAATGCTTGCAATACCTGCAAACTCGTACAACTGCGCGACGTGGTCGATCCAAAAGTGCTTTTTAGTCGGTATCTCTATGTATCTGGCACATCGCCGGTGTTTGTGGCGCATTTTGCGGATTATGCGAAGACTGTCGCGCAAAGATTCTCGCTCACCGGCGATTCTCTGGTGATCGATGTCGGTAGTAATGATGGTGTGCTCTTGTCTCATTTCAAAAAAGAGGGGGCCAAGATTCTCGGGATCGATCCGGCAGAAAACATTGCGGCGGAAGCGACCAAGAATGGTATTTCGACGATCGTCGCCTTTTTCAAACCAGAGACCGCCCAGCAGGTATTGGCTGAACATGGTCAAGCCAAAGTTATCACTGCCAACAACGTCTTCGCACACACCGACGACATTATTGCTTTCACTGAGGCAGTCAAGATTCTTCTCGCCAAAGATGGCGCATTTATTTTTGAGGTGCAATACCTTAAAGACCTCATTGAACAGAATCTTTTCGATATGGTCTATCATGAGCACCTGTTGTATTACCACGTCACACCGCTCGTATCTTTTTTCAAGACATGCGGACTTCGTGTGTTTGATGTCGAGCACGTCCCGACCCATGGAGGATCTATACGAGTATATGTCGGCTGGGATGATGGTCCGCATCAGACCTCCAATCGAGTGGCGCAGATGGCCGCACAGGAATCGGATCTTAACGAGGTCTCGACCTATCAGATATTTGCGAAGCGCATCGAAGCGGGTGGGGAAAAGCTCCGCGCGCTCATTAAGAATTTACGTGGCGAGGGTAAGCGGGTGGTGGGCTATGGTGCACCAGCCAAAGCCACGACGCTCTGCTACGCCTTCGGGATCGATGGCTCAATGCTCGATTATATCATCGACGATTCGCCACTAAAGCAGGGCCTCTACATGCCAGGTACGCATATACCGATCAAACCCTCGAGTGTTTTATACGAGGACAAGCCCGACTGCTGTCTAATCTTGGCATGGAACTTTGCCGAATCGATCGCCAAAAATCATCAAAAATTCGCTGAAAATGGTGGTATTTTCGTCTCTCCGGTTCCGGAGCCGCATATCCTCCCATAATATCCTCCCATAACTTGTCCAAGAGTCATCAATGGGCTATAGTGCTCAAATATATGGCCAAAAAGCAAACGATACTCGTCTTCGGCGCCAATGGCTTCATCGGCCAACATCTCGTGCGTTATATTCTTGAAAATAAGGATTGGCATGTAGTAGCCAACGACCTCCAGGACAACATGCTTCGCGAGCACCGTGATCATGCACGATTCGAATTCCACAAAGGGAATATTTTCAACGAGAGACTCATGAAAAAGCTTGTTTCCCGTGCCGATGTGGTCGTGCCACTTGCGGGTATCGCAACGCCCAAGACATACATTCTTGAGCCTCTGCGCGTGTTTGAGGTTGACTTTGAAGCCAATCTCGCGATTGTTCGTATGTGCGTCGAAGCAAAGAAGCGTGTGATCTGGCCCTCGACATCAGAGGTCTACGGCATGAGCACAGACAAGGAGTTTCACCCCGAGACTTCGCATCTCGTGATGGGTCCCATCGGTAAAATGCGTTGGATCTATGCGGCCAGCAAACAGCTTATGGACCGGGTGATCTTTGCATACGGCCGCGACAAGGGTCTCGAATTCACGATCTTTCGTCCGTTCAACTGGATCGGATATGGACAGGACAATCTCCACGACACAGGTGGCAATGCTCGTCTCATTACGCAATTTGCCGGTAATATTTTACGTGGGGAGGACCTCAAGCTCGTCGATGGGGGTACCAACAGGCGATCATTCACCCATATTGATGATGCTATTGATGCGTTGGTGAAGATCATCGAAAATAAAAAAAATATTGCGGCAGGCAAGATTTACAATATAGGTAATCCGAAAAATAATCACTCTATCGCAGAGGTCGCCGAGATGATGCTCAAGCTCGCCCCAGCTTACCCACATTTTCGCGAACGCGCAAAGGATGTAAGGATCATTAAGATCAGTTCAGGTAAACATTATGGCGAGGGATATCAAGACATGATCAATCGCACGCCGCATATACGCAACACACAACGTGATTTGGAGTGGAAGCAAAAGGTAACCATGCGCGAGGCGCTTAAGCGTACACTGGCCGCATATGAGAAAGAGTTGAGTGAGGGGGATTGATCGACCCCGGGTCTATATATGGCAGGCAAAAAAACCGCGTTCTGGGTAGAACGCGGTTTTGTCAGTGGAATGAACAAGGACTTTACGAGTATAACTCGTCCATGTAGGCGAGCACATCTTCGGGATCCGGTAGGTCGCCTTTTGCGTGATACGCATAAATGCGATTCGTCTCCTCGAAGATCAGTTGCCATCGCGGACATGTTAATGTGCCTTGTGAGTGGGCCACTCGTTCGTCCCAAGGAAGCTTGGCTCCGAGCACTGGATATACACGTAATTCCGGATACTCGAGCCGAACTGCCGCGACGGCCGACATATATGATCGGACGATGTGCCATGCTGGCGCAACAATGACCACATTGTGGAGACCTTGTTCCTTGGCATAACGCACGAGTGCGTATGCCTCGGTCAAGCTGTTAAACGCGTCCTTGCCACCCAATGTGATGAGAGATCCATGGATCGGGACGATCTGATCTTCCGAGACCCCTCGATTGATCAGTGCCTGTTTCCAAACGCCGAAGCCAGGATATCCGGACACCTTGAAGTCGTGTCCGGGCATACCGACCGGGCTGGTGAATCCTCTGGCAACGTCGAGTACCGAACCCTGGTTATCACGAGTTTGACCCATCAGATAGACGAAGTCACTCTTGAACAAGAATGGAGGACGTGACCCTACCGCCATAACCTTGTCCCAAAGAGTTTTGAGCTCAGTATTATTCAGCATCTCCTGCACTCCTTTAGTCTAAAAACAGTGTATCATGTTCCTACAATAAGTCAATATCCGCGTATTTTGTAATATATGCGTGTTGAGTCGATTGATTGATTGTGTTATTTTGAAATCAATGATTGCAAACCCCATGGAAGCCGATATTTTTCAGCAGATTCTCATTACAGGAGCAGATGGGATGATCGGCAGTTACGTGGATTTTGGTGTCAGGACCAACCGAGAGTCGCTCGATGTGACGGATCTCGAGTCGGTACGCGCGGCATGTCGCAAACACGCGCCCAAGGCCATCATTCACCTCGCTGCCGATGTGGATCTCAATCGGTGTGAGAAGAACCCTGCTCATACATACCTGGTGAATGCAGTAGGCACGTACAACATGGCTCTGGTGGCGCGCGAGTGTGGTGCCAAGCTTGTGTATGTGTCGACCTCTGGTGTCTTTGACGGGACGAAGAAAGAACCCTATACAGAAGAAGACGTTCCGAATCCACTCAATCAGTACGGTCATTCCAAGTATCTCGGTGAGCTTGCGGTGCAGAGTATGCTCGATGACTACCTCATCGTGCGTGTTTCTTGGGTATTTGGCGGAGGCGCTCAGAAAGACAAAAAGTTCGTCGCCAAGATCCTGCAGCAACTCGATCAATCGGAAATATCCGCGGTGTCGGATAAACACGGATCACCCACATATGCCAAGGATGCGGTCGCTGGTATCAAGAGACTGCTCGCAGAGGACAAGGAAGGGATCTATCACATGAGCAATGCTGGCTCGGCGACGCGGTTTGATATAGCGCAAGAGATCGTCAATATCACGAAGTCTGGGGCCAAGGTGGTTCCGGTCAAAAGCACAGATCTTCCGTCGACATACATTAGTGGCGAAAACGAAGGTATGTCTTCTCAGGTTCATTATATGCGTCCGTGGCAGGAGGCATTACGGGAATATATTGATGAAGAGTGGTAGAGAATGATAGGATGAGAAGTGATGCAGAAGGAATTAATAAACACTGGAAAAGGTATGAAATCCGCCCTTCTTTTTCACGATCCTGGGCAGATCGACTTACTCACCTCCTTATTATCGACCACGGCGCAGGGAGAGTCACCGACTGTGGTAGCCATGGGAGCTGATGTAGAGTTTGTGCTTGAGAAGCGCTCTATCCCATTTTATTCAGCGAGAGATCTGCGGCGTACAGGACATGTCGAGCGTTTGGTGTTGGCGGAAAAGCTCGCACATGAGTCATTTGAAGATCCACTTTTTAATTTTTTCTCGCATAAAAATATCCACATAGGGAAAATATATAGCGTTGCGCTTCAGACGTATCTCCTCGACCTCATCTATTTTACGGATATTGTGGCATCACTTGTCGAAGATCATCCGGAGTTGGAGAGGGTCACTGTATTGCCCCTTACAATTGAAGTGCCAGAAACAGGGCGGCTCTTGGCGGGCCTTGAAGCGCGCGTGGTTGAAATCGCGGCAGGGCTTGTTTGTAAGCAGCGGAATATTGAATTTTTTGTGGAAAAAGGCGCGCTTAGTGAAAAGAAGTTTCGCGTACGGGTGGTCCTGGATTCATTCAGGTGGAAAATGTTTTGGTGGAAGCGTCGCATGTTTGGTGTAGCACTTTCTTTACTTAATATATGTGTAACTACACTGCGACCGCGTAAAAAGATACGTATTCTGGGAAGTGACATTTGGAGAAATATAGCGCCTCTCATGGACAAACTTCCAGAAGGTGAACTGGTGCTCATGGATAGACTGGAGTCTTTTTCGGTCGGACTGCGTTTGATCTGGAAACATCGTATGCAGTTTATGCACATTGATCAATTTGTATCGCGTGGTATGCACCGTTTGGCTGTATCGCGTGATCGTGAATTTAGGGACGAATGGGAGCGCATCAGATTTAAAAATCACCTGATTAATAAGACTTCATTCCGGGGATACTCGCTCACTCCTGTCCTACAGGAGGCTTTTGAGCGCATTATTTCTACAGGAGGCATCAAATCAGTGGAAATGATCGAAGGGGCGCATGCAATAATGCGCTATTTACGACCTGATGTTGTCCTTGTGCGTGCGAGCGCATCTGGTCAGCCGCACTTCGGCATATTGTGCGAGGTTGCGCGTTTGCTTAGTATTCCGTCTCTTGAAGTGCAACACGGTATTTTTTATTTCGGAAAAGGTTCTTATAGCAACCGACGTAGCGTTGAATACATAGCAGAATATGGACCGGTCCTTCGAGAGAGCTTCAAGCGGATAGGCTACAGGGATGATCAGCTTTTTGATGTGGGCTCACCTCGTTTTGACAAGTTTGCAAGAATCCCAGATTCTGAAAAGATTGATGTTCAAGATAGTGAGTTCGTGATCGCATGTATTATGCCGGGGATAGCTCGTGCTTTCTGGACCGATCACTATGAGGCCTTTGACTTTCTTCAAGATATCGCTACGGCAGTATTGGGAGTACCTAATGCAAAAATCATACTTTCAATGCGTGGGGGTGCAGATAATGAGGCATTTTTCCGAGAAGCGATACAGCGCGCTTTTGTTAATGTGAATTATCGAGTTGCTCACAATGAATCCCTAGTAGATATCTTTGTCCAATCGGATGCGATTGTGTCATGTCACTCCACATCGGTTCTTGAAGCACTTATATCTGGCAGGCCGACCGTCTATGATGCAATACTTCCAATGCATGCAGTACTTGGTAAAGACATAGGCAGTGACCTCGATCGATATGCGCAGGAAGGGGCTCTTGCTATTGCGTACAACGTAGAGCAACTGACCCATGAGCTACTCACGCTTGCAACATCTCCGGAGAAACGTCGATCTCTCGTCGAGGGGGCGAAGACATTCATGAGTCATAATTATTCTTTTGATGGCAAGTCGTCTGAGCGTCTTGCGGATGTTGTGCGTACGTTGGCTGAGAAACATGCCCAATTAAAATAGTCTTGTTGCCAAGAGTCGTGTAATTGCTAAAATAGCACGAATGATGGCTTGTCGCGTATGTCACAACAGTGACGGAAATAGAGAATATCAGGTACGCGAAATGATGTTTGGTACACGCGATGAGTTTAAGTATATCGAGTGTGCCTCATGCGGATGTGTCCAAATAAGTGAAGTTCCAGCGGACCTGGGTCGATACTATCCGCCCGAATACTATTCATTTGATACAACTACTCCCCAGAAAGACAGTGGCCTAAAACTCTTCCTCAAACGACAGCGTGCGCGGTATGCGCTCTACAAGAAAAATCCGATCGGATTCCTTTTTATCAAGTGGTACGGTCTGCCGCAGTGGTATGCATGGCTCGGCAAGCGTAATGTCGGCCTCAATTCTTCGATCTTGGATGTTGGTTGCGGTACGGGCGCATTTCTTCAGGCATTGGCAAAAGACGGATTTACAAACCTCCGAGGAATCGATCCTTTTATAGAGGCGGACATCGCATATCCGAGCGGGGTCAGGATCAAAAAACAAGATCTCGCAGACCTCACTGAATCATTCGACTTCATCATGCTTCATCATGCATTTGAGCATATGGCTGATTCTCGCGCGGTCCTTAAGAATCTATATCGTCTGATCAAGCCGGGGCATTATGTGCTGATCCGTATTCCCGTTGCTTCATCAGAGGCTTGGGAGAAGTACCGCGAGAATTGGGTAGACCTGGACCCACCGCGTCACCTCATAGTGCATACACAGAAGAGTATGAAGATCCTTGCGGACGAGGTCGGATTTGAAACGACCGATGTCGTTTTTGATTCCAGGGGATTTCAATTTTGGGGAAGTGAACAATATAAGCGGGATATCCCGCTTGTGGACCCGCGCTCGTACAAGATTGATCCCACTCATTCAATATTCTCGACTGAGAAAATTGCCGCATTTGAGGCGCGAGCAAGAGAATTGAACGCAAATCAGAGAGGGGATCAAGCTTGTTTTTTCCTCCAAAGACCGATATAGGATTTTTGATGCCTATTGACTTATTTCGATATATAATATACAATATTATTTAGAAAAACTGAGAAAGGCTATCCCATGAAAAAGAAACATATCCTTGTTACTGGCGGTGCTGGCGGCATTGGTCTCGCGACCGCGGATTTGTTCGAAAGGAGCGAATTTTCAGTGACCATCACTGATGTTCGTACGCCAATCGAGCAAGATCACCACCTCGTAAAGGGTGATGCGAGTAGTGAGGAAGATGTACAGAGGATTGTGAAAGCGGCGACTGATCGCTTTGGTCCGATTGATGTACTCTTCATTAATCACGGTATTGGCGCAAGTGCCGACTTCATCGAAGGACGCTCGGTGGTCTGTCAAGGTCCGCTCGATGTGAATCTGGATGATTTCCGGCGCGTGATGTCCGTGAATCTTGAGGGTGCAGTGCTCTTCGTCAAACATGCCGTTCCTCATATGGTGCGATCTGAAGTAAGTTGCATCATCACAAGCTCGTCTATATGGGCATATGGTAAGTTGCCTTATGCACAGGCGTATACGGCTAGTAAGGGAGGGTTAATGGCACTTTCCCGTTCCTGGGCATTTCATCCGGATGTTCGGCCGATTCGTTCGGTTGCGTTGACTCTTGGTGCGATCGACACGCCTATGCTGACGACCAACCCGAATGGATATAAGGAGGCATGTAGCGAGTCACTGCTTGGTCGCTCGATAACGACCGAAGAAGTTGCATCAGTGGTTATGTTGATCGCAACCAATCCCGCGATCAATGCGACGGACATTATCGTAGATGGTGGCAATTTTAATCGCTGACTACCAGAGGCGCACTTCATACATGCGCCTCTTTCTATTGTTATCCTGATGAGCCATGTATATACTATCTGTATATGAAACAACTCAATTTTGGTAAATTAATTATCGGCGGACCGAAGACTGTTATTATCGCCGAGCTGGCAGATTCTCATAACGGTAGCATCGAGACGGCCAAGAAACTCGTTGATGCGGCAAAGGAGATGGGGGCAGATGTTGCTAAGTTTCAGATCCATCTACCTGATATTGAGATGGTTCCTGGGAAGGTGCATATGTGGGACGGCGATCTCTACGAGATACTCAAACGTAATCTCTTTACACCAGAAATGCACAAAGAGATGATGGCATACTGCGAACAGGTCGGTATTGAATACCTTTGTACGCCTTTTTGCCCGACCGCGGTCGACGTCCTTAATGATCTGGGAGTCAAGGCCTTTAAGACTGGCTCTGGAGAGATCATGAATCTCCCGCATCATCGCAAACTTGCCAAGATATCAAAGGCGACCGGGAAGCCTGTCATTGTGTCCACCGGCATGTGTTTGATCGAAGAAATAGTCGATACCGTCAAGGTCTATGAAGAAGAAGGTGCTAAGGACAATCTTGTGCTTACCAACTGTACGTCTGAGTATCCGCCGAATGATTATTCACATGCCAATCTAGGTCTCATTAAAGTACTCCAGGATAGATTCGGAGTGATGGTGGGTCAAAGCGATCATACGATGGATAATTACACTGCGTACGCTTCAGTGGCGCTCGGCGCAAAAGTAGTCGAAAAGCATTTTACACTTGATCGAAACCAAAAGGGTCCTGATCATTTCATTTCGCTGGAGCCACATATGCTCAAGGAGCTTGTTGATGGGATACGCAAAATAGAAGTTGGGCTTGGGTCTGAAAAGACTATTTCAAAAGAAGAACAAGTCGTTCGCGATTGGGCATTTCATAGCGTGATCGCATCGCGCGATATTAAAGCAGGAGAAGAACTATCCCTTGAAAATCTGATGCCCAAAAGGCCTGGTTCCGGTATTCCCGCGAAGTATCTTGACCCGATGTATTCAAAAGCATTGCTTGGCAAGAAAGCAAGGCATGATTTGGTGGTCAATGATATCGTACAGTGGGACGATCTGAGCTAAGATTCGTAGCGAAAAGAACATCGTGAGATCGTGTAAGAGAGTCCAAATCGAATGTCTTGCGTATTTCTAAATATTATTGTACAGTACTGAAACATGGCTAAAAAACAGGCAAAAAAGAAGCTAAAGATTGCAATCGTAGCCGGGTCGCGCGGGGAGTGGGGCTACTATCAGCCTATAATCCGTGAGATTGAAAAACACCCGGATCTCGACTATGGCATCATTGTGAGCAATATGCATCTCCTGGATCGATTCGGTTCCTCCATCGATGAAATACGTCGCGAGGGCTTTAAAATTGATGCGGTCGTACACAATACCCTAGACGGATACAGTCGACTTACGATGGCGAAGTCTCTTTCTATATTTATGCTCCAATTACCGGAGATTCTTCATGGCATGCAGGCCGACTTTGTCCTTGTTGGCGGGGATCGTGGTGAACAGTTAATTGCGGCTATTGTCGGCGCACATCTCTATTTGCCCGTGGGCCACATTCAATCAGGCGAGGTTTCCGGAAATATCGATGGTGTCACTCGTCATGCCATCACAAAATTCGCTCACCTACATTTTGCGGCCAACGAAGATGCCGCTCGTCGCGTAAAAAAAATGGGAGAAGAACCCTTCCGTATACATAATGTTGGTGCGCCGCAGCTCGATGATCTTTTGGGTGGGAAGGTGACCCCCAAGAAAGAGCTTTTTAAGAAGTTGGGAATTCCTGACAATGGCAAACCACTCATTGTGGTTGCACAACATCCCGTGACGGAAGAGTTTGAGCGCGCAGGTGAGCAAATGAAAGAGACGCTCGAGGCAGTAAAGCAATTTGATGCAAACGTTGTCATTGTGCTCAATAACTCTGATGCTGGCAGTAATCTCGTGACAAAGGCGATACACGAACACCGCACTCCTTCAATGAGAATCTTTCCTAACCTCGCACGCGAAGATTATGCAGGTCTCATGGCGAGTGCCGATGTGTTGGTGGGTAATTCCTCCTCCGGCATCCTCGAGGCCCCGTCTTTCAAACTGCCAGCGGTCAATATCGGTAATCGGGAACGTGGCCGTCTTCAAGGTAAGAACGTGATTAATGCAGGATATGTGAGGAAGGAAATACAGAATGCTATAGCGAAAGCTCTCTCAAAAGAATTCAAGCGTTCGCTTAAGAATTGTGTGAATCCCTACGGCGATGGTAAATCTGCTAAGCGTATTGTAGATATCATCGCGAAGACTCCCGTCAGTGAAACATTATTGGTTAAGAAAATTATGTACTAATATAAAGGTATGAAAAACAAACTCTCCGCATACCCAAATTTTTTCATGAGTTCAGATGGCACGATCGCTGATGCTCTGACCTGTATCACCGAGAACAAGCACGGTGCCGTAATTGTTGTGGATGATCGAAATATAGTTTACGGCATTGTTGCTGATGGTGATGTGCGTCGTGCCATGCTCAAGGGAGCAACCATGCTTACACCCATCATGAAATTAGTGAATACGAATAGTGTCGTACTTCCGGATACGATCAACAAAGAAGCGGAGGCAGAAAAGATATTTGGCGATCATGTAGGCTTCAACCTCGTTCCTGTGGTTGCGGCGGATAATACACTTGTCGATATCATGATACGTAATACTTCGAAAGCATGAAAATTCTAGGTTTAGTCGTGGCGCGTGGCGGCAGTAAACGCTTGCCTGGGAAAAATATAAAAGATTTTTTGGGGAAGCCGCTTATTACATGGTCCATACAGACCGGCATAGCCGGTGGTGTCTTCGATCGCTTCGTGCTCTCGACCGATAGTCCGGCAATTGCGAAGATGGCAGAACAAGCCGGAATAGAAGTTCCGTTTATGGAGCCTGCGGAATTGGCGAGCGACACCGCTCGTATCTTTGACGTCATTGTGTATGCCGTCCAAAAACTCAAAGAAATCGACGGATATGTGCCCGATTGGATTATCCTCCTCGAGCCGTCGTCTCCGGGGCGTCAATCATTTCACATCAAAGAGGTGGCGCAACTCCTCAAGGAGAGAAACAATTTTGATTCACTGGTCGGCATCTCAAAAGTGCCGGGTCACTTTAGCCATCTCAAGCAATTGGCACGAGATGAACAGGGAGTGGTCACACGGGTAGGTGACGGCGCGATCTTGCGCAATCTCATACATCGCAACCAAGATGTGCCGGAATCGTATTTCATTAATTCCGCAATATACGCGTTTAGGTACAGTAATTTATTTGATGGTAATAATAGTCTGTGGGGGAACAGCACCTATGGGTATGAGATGGACAACAAATACGCCATGGACATCGACACGCAGGAAGATTGGCTTGTAGCTGAGGTGAAGATGAAGATGCTACAAATAGGACAACAAAACTTGACGAATGGCTAATTTCGTATATACTGTCCATCAGTGAATAAGTGACGGGAGGTGTGCATCGTGAATAATCTAGCGCTTGTTCTGACGATCGTCGCGATATTTCCCATAGCGGCGACGTTCCTTTACCGTAAGTATCTTCTAATGTTGGGGATATTTACTGAGAAAGAGTTGCTCGTGGGGCAATGTGTGATCGCTGCGGTCTTATGTTTCCTATCCCTTATCGTCATAGGTCCGTGGTGGAATACTCTGGCCATCGAGGAGGCAAATCTACCAGTGTGGGTGTTCGGACTCATATTGACGACGGTATTCAATGTGATCATTCAGTTCGCCAATATGCGCTCGGCAAGGCTTGCTGAAACCTCATTCATTGCTCCCATTGGTGCAATGACTCCCGGGTTGATCATGATCACTACGATACTTATCGGAGAGCGTCCGGGCGCGTGGGGGATCGTTGGTATTATCATTGTCGCGATCGGTACCTTTGTGCATGTGCGTGAAGGGGCTTCATGGCAAGCGTATTTCATGCCGTTATTCTTTTGGAGAATATTTTCGTCACTAGAGAGATTTCCAGAAGCCGAGCGGAATGATATTCGCGCGTTGCGATGGGCGTATTTAGCTGCCTGTTGTAGTACGATGGGGCTGTTGGGAGACGGGCTCATTGCGCGTCACGGCGACATGATCTTGGCGGTCACGATCCAATATGGAGTACTCGGCGGAGTCTTTCTGATTTGCGTGCCTAATCAAGCGCATGATGAGAGATCCACAGGTCCTTTCATGGAGCGATTACAGTCACACTTGTATCGCATGATAATAATGGGAATCGTATTCGGATTACCATCTATTCTTCTAGGGGTGTCATATCGACTTGCACCGATTGCTTCCATTGGAAGTTTGAAGCGTTTGTCGTTGGTGTTTGTCGCGGTGGGTGCGGTGTGGTTGCTTGGTGAAAAATCTGGCAAGCGGCGCATCCTGCTATCGATGGTCATCGTAGTGGGTGCGATCTTCATCTCGCTCGACCCGACACAGGCGGTGCTTCTGAATAGGCTCGATCAATGGTTGAAGTGAATGATCGATCTATTCCATCCAATCCCTGCCGGGTCTCTCGGCAGGGATTTCTTACAAACAAAAACTCCAGTGAAAATGAGTTGTACGTTTGAGGCGACACCGTATCTTCAAGGCACGACCAGTGCGCTGTATCAGATGCAGGGAGAATTTCAGCCCTTAAAATTTTTGTTAAATGTTTCCAATTCTTCAGGGGTCCCGAGTACCCAGTAATCATCGACGGGGATGGTGCGGATATTTTTGCCGGACTTTAGAAGCTCATTGTAGCAGGGGATCACGTAGAATTCGCCGTTGTGCATTTCGCCTGTGGCGATCATCTTTTCTGCGGCTCTCACAAAATCGGATCCGCGTTTGAAATAGTACATGCCGGTGGAGGCTTGGTCCGAGATGGCCCTCTTCTCTGCTGTTTGTTGTACGTAGCCGTACTCGTCCACTTTGGCATAGCTGTAGCGCGGGTCGGTCGCAGTAAACACAGGGATGACGCCATCAGGCTTTTCTTCTTGGATCAGATCCCAGATCTTGCTGGTCGAATAGGTATCGCAGTTGTAGATGAAGAGTTGGTTGTAGTTGTCTATGTGGGATGTGGCAGCGAGGCAGGTCTCGGCCTGGCCGCGCGTTACTTCATCGATCGCAATGACCACAGTATCTTGACCGAACTTTCTTTTGAGCTCTGTAGATAATTTGTATTTCTCGTCGTGCTCCTTGAGAATGATGAAGATTAGCTTGTATCGTTTGATCTGTTTGAGAAAATCAAATGACCTCATGGCCCACTCCACCATGGTGGCGCCATGGGTCGGTATCAAAGGCTTGGGATCGGTGAATCCTGCTTGTGCGAATCGTGAACCCCGCCCGGCCATTGGGATCAGGATATTGACGCGCTCTGTATCCCACTCAGGCGCACTGATATCTTCCCATGATATAAAAGTGCGTGCGTTGTCGTCGAGATACACATCAGCATACGGTTTGCCGAAGTAGATCTCGTCGTAGGGGATCTCATGCCGAGCGAGCCAGTCCAGAGTCTTTTTGCCGATCTTGGCGACGACCTGTCCTTGATCGCCACTGCAGGTCTTCATATGGCGGGCCGTCTGAAGGATGATGTAGTGTCCGGCAGCTTTGAGTGTGCGTAATCGTTCCACGGCCTGCGGATTGATCCGCACGTCGCTATAATCTTGGCCCTTTTTGCGGAGTTCGCAGATGGTCCCGTCGAGGTCGATGAGGATTCGCATGGGTTGGAAAAGCTTGATCGAGTAACTTGACACCGGTGACATACATGGCCTTTTGGCGCTGTGGTTCGCCCTGATGCAGGGGGATCATCGAGACGAACAGGAGCGCTTCAATGAGCTTGATGTCATCGAGACTATAACCCGCCTTTGCGAGAATGTCATCAAAGAGGGCAGAGAGGCGGTCATGGTGTTCGTCGGTGTAGACCTGGTAGCTGAATTCTCCAAAAGCGGGCTCTTCTAGCTTGAAGAGGTCTGAAATTATGAATTCGTAATTTCCGTCGAAGCTGTGTCGTAATTTTGCAAGGTCGTATTTGATATCGCCGTATACGCCGAGCTTACCGAAAGATCCTCGCGGGTCGACCAGTTTGATCAGTCGGCTCGATGTGTCGTAGAGAATATTGCTGAGACAAAGGTCGCCGTGGATAAAGGTCATGTCCTGCTGTTTGTGTAGATCTTTTATGCGCTCGGACAATAGCGGCAGGTAATGGTCGACATTTTTATAGACTTGTCCGTTGATCTGTATTTCCGGGAGCGAGAGGAGGTCTTTCCATCCCTTAGTCTCGCACAGGCTTTTTATGCGCGCATGCGTCTTGTCTACGTACATATCGGTAGATGCACTCAATGGCACCCGTCCCGGATGTTCTTTGAAAAGTTCGATCACCGAGAATATATGGCGCAAGATCGATCTCCACACCGCGAGATCTTGATGGGCGTGCAAATAGATATCGGCCAAAGACTGATAGCCGTAGTACTCCATAGAGTAGTAAGCATGATCCTTGTTGATGCCATGATCGAGTAGGCGGGGGGTCAGTGCCTTAAGGTTGTCCGGAGTATTGAGGAACCAGTTGATCTCTTGGCAGATCTTCTCGGTGTTTGCGCTCGACTTGGTGATGACGCCTGTCGTGGCATTGTAGTCGAGCTTGTTGAAATTACGCAATCGTAAGAAATCGACTCGTGCGGCGTAATAATTCTCGATGTTGCCGCAGTCGTACCATTTGACGGCATTGACCAGACGAAAGGTCTCGCGCTGTTTCTGATACGCTTCCAATATGTGCGAGAGCTCTATGTGTGGGTGCGATTTTTCTGCCATCTGCAGACTCTTTGCAAATTTTTTGCCCGAGGCAAGGTAGTATATACCGCACAGGATCTTCCCGGTGCCTTCGTAAGTGTCGGGTTTGTTGAGGAAACGCATTGTCGTGCCATTTTTCTCTACAAAACACCATTTTCGCGATTCTTCGTATTGGTCAGACACGACCAATGTATTTTCCTGGAGTTTGAGCGGACCTTTGTAGATCGTATCGCCCAAATAAATAAGGATGCCATGCTTCGGATCCAAGTGTTTTGCGGCCAGATAGATGGAATAGCCGACACCTCTTTTGTGTGCGGTGTATATGAAGCGCAAGCTGATCTTGTTCGCAAACTTATGGTTTACGTATTTTTCAGTATGAGTGTCGGCCTTGCTCAGTACGATCACCGCATCAGTGATCTTGCGGGAAAGCAGGTCTTCCAAAATATAGCCGATCACCGGTTTGCCGTTGATGGGTATCATCGTGTCGGGAAGATTTGAATTCTGCAGGATCCGGTTGGTCGGTTTGCCCGCGGCCGGTATGATGGCTGTAATGGTTCGTGGCATGGGTAGGGTTGTTATCTTGTCCACTATAAACAATAGGGCAGTTCATGCAAGAAGGGAGTATCGGCGCAAAAAATCTTGGAATTGACACAGACACTTTCCTGTGCTTACATAGCACCAGAATACTTCTTGAAACTTGAAAGGGGATAGGACGTGGAACAAGAGAAACTTCTCAAAGTGGCCGAATACCTTGCTATGGGACTCGGTGGTGCGGGCGATCCCAACTTAACGAGGTCTAAGGGCGCGTTCGTATTCTGCCGCGAAGATTCACGGATGGCCCAAGCGGCGGCGAGGCTCTATGAGCGAGGGTTGATCGACTGGATCCTTCTCACTGGCGGTATCGGTGTGGACTCGGGCGAACAATCTCGACGGTTTGGTGCTGAGGCGCGGTACCAGGCACACCTGCTTACCAAGCATCACGGGATCGACGCAAGTCGCATCCATGTCGAGGCAGAGGCACGCAATGGCGCTGAAAATTCTCGTTTCGGGATCGATATGATCAGAAGCGAGGGTTTAGATTCCGATCTTATCTTGGTACTGCATCCTCGCAAGGCTCGTCGGGTGTGGGCGACGCATGAGAAGATCGCTCGAGATGAAAAGGGGTTTGCCGCCCGAGAGCAGTTGATCTGCATGCCCGATCCCTTCGATCCCGATAACCCATCACATGTGAAGGAAGTTCTTGAAGAGTTGGTGAAACTTGCCGATTGGTCGACCAAGGGCTACTGCGATTCGCAGCCAGACCTCCCGCTTGATCTCGTCGAGTGGGCTCGTGAAGGGCTCAAACATTTTGGGGCATGAATGCTTCAATCAAGACAGCGCCGCTTGGCGCTGTCTTTTGTTTATCGTTTTTCGGGGACTTGCATACGTATGAATCCTTCATGTTGCGAAGTTATGACCTTATTTTCCATATCGCTGTATATGTTGAACCAATCATGGAAATGTAAGTGATCTGTTGAAGGTGTGTTTTTTTGATTGTATCGATGTTTGTGCTCCCAGAAATGCCGTTCCCAAAAATAATCATACTTGAGCCAAAAGAGATCTATTTCTGTCCAGTCGATCGTGATGATGCACTCGCGATAGATCTCCCACATCGCCTGTATTGACCAAGTCATCGGCCAACCCTTGCGTTTGAGGTATGAGTAGGCGAGATACATTTCCGCAATGAAGACAGGATATTGCGCATCTTTTTCTACTAGATCGGTATCCCAATATTCCACCATGTCATCTATATCGCCAAATATGAAAATATCGGAAAAAACATATGGCTGATACTTCGGCGTGTTGTGACCGAATATGATTCTTTTATTTTGTTTGGAACGCTCACCCGGAGGAAAATATTGTATGAGATTGTAGAGGGTCTCAATGATGTTTTTGTTGTACATGCGCTGATCGGTGCGGCTTTTGATGACATACGGTACTCCGAGGTCTTTGGCTCGTTTGATGCCGTTGCGAGCAGAGACGATCTGCATGTTCACGTTGCGCGGGCCATTATATGCGGGTTTTTTGTTGAGGACGATCTCAATACCTTCGTCGCGGATCTTTTCGAGATACACAGGGTCTTCGTCCTCCCACGTCGAAAGGATGATCGTGAGCATCGGATAGACTTTTTTATAGGTACGGATCGTCTCCAGTGTAAAGTCGTATTTCTTGAGTATCGGTCCTTGCAAGACGATCGCGCATGAGGGTGTGTGGACGAGTGTATCTGCGACGTGCACGATGTCTTTTGAGTAAATCGGGCGGGTGTGGAATGTAATAAACCTGCCACTCTTTCTCTCTGCGAACGCAAGTGCGCGCAAAAAAAGCTCATGCCGCATCTTATTGAGTAGGTATCTGATGCGATGTTGCATGGAGGCGATGAATCTCCTGGTACTGGTACGCCATTTCGAGACATTATTGAACATACGTGTGTATATTAATACCTAATCTCACGGACCGCTACTCCGTGAGATTTTTTGTATCTTTAGGTTTGTGGTGATGTATAATGCCCAATTATGGCAGGCATAATGTCGTCTAAGGTGCGCCCTGAGGGCGACGATAGGGATCTCCCCAAGCCTTATTCGCCGCGTGGCGCGTTGCGGATTCTTAAAGTCTTAGGAAAAACATTTCATGGCTATCGTCGATATATGGTCTTGCTTGCAGGGCTGGCTGTGTTGAGTGCCGCACTCGATGGTATTGGTATCAACGCGGTTATTCCTCTCGTATCTTTCGTAATGGGAGGGCAGTCGGGGCCGCTCGATACGATCACTCAGCTAATGGCGCGACTCTTTGGACTCGTGGGAGTTCCGTTTACCTTCCGCTACCTCCTTGTCTTCATTATGCTCATCTTTTTGGCGCGATCGGTCGTACTCACGGCATTTACCTATGTGCGCTCATGGATCAGTGCGCGCTTCATGGCACGCGAGATCGACTCGCTTTTTCGCAGTACCATGCACGCGAGCTGGCCGTACATATTGCGTCAAAAAAGCGGCGATCTGCAGAATACGATCTTTTGGGACGCTCGACGTGAGACCCAGCTCCTCGACGGTATTGTTCAATTCTTGCAATCAACGACAGGTGCCTTTATGTATCTGCTTGTGGCTATCAATATCTCTCCACTGATCACATGGGCGACTGTCGCGGTCGGTACTATCGTGATCGTCTTTTTTCGGCCGCTTCTCAGGCGGACACATGCTCATTCGCAGGTGGTCGCTACGACAGAGAAACTTTTGTCGCACCACATCAGTGAGAGTATCCAGGGATTCAAGCAGGTGAAGGCATCGGGGGCAGGAGATTCCATTGCAAACAAGGGGAGTGAATATATTGGGCGACTTGAGCATGCTCTCGCGAAGACCTATTTTAACCAGGGGATTGGATCTGTATATATCCAACCGCTTGCGCTTATATTTGTTATCGGTATTTTCGCTTTTTCGTACTTCTCAGGTACTTTTCAGGTCGCGAGCTTTGCGGCTACGGTCTATTTGATCCAAAAGATATTTAATTACATCAGCTCGACACAAGCCTCATTCCAATCGATCCTCCAGTTCATTCCTTTTGCCGATAATATTGCCGCTTTCAAGAAAGAGGTCGCGCGCAACCATGAAGCGGCATCCAAGGGCACCAATCCTTTTGTGTTTGAGGATGGGCTCTCTTTTGATCATGTGACATTTGGATACGAGGGCAAGTCGAATCAGCTTGAGGATGTGTCATTTGATATCAAAAAGGGCTCTTTTGTAGGTATCATCGGGCCGTCGGGCTCGGGCAAGACGACGGTCGCGGATCTCATCTTGCGCCTTTTTGCGCCTACTCATGGCGAGATACGAGTCGATGGGGTCTCGACGAGCGAGGTGAGTATCAAGGAGTGGCGCGCGGCGATCGCGTATGTATCGCAGGATGCTTTCATTATGAATGCATCCGTGCTCGACAATATCCGATTCTTCGACGAGTCCATTTCTCGTGAGGATATCGAGCTTGCAGCGCAGCTCGCGCACATCCACGACGACATCATGCGCTTGCCGCAAGGATTCGACACGGTACTCGGCGATCGTGGTGTGACGATCTCGGGAGGTCAGCGTCAGCGCATCTCGCTCGCGCGCGCCTTGGCGCGCAAGCCGCAAGTGCTCGTGCTCGACGAGGTCACGAGCTCGCTCGATTCGGAGCTCGAGCGCGACATCCAGCAGATGATCGCCAATCTCCGCGGCGGGATCACGCTCGTCGTCATCGCTCACCGCATCTCTACTATTCTCGACGCCGACAAGATAGTGGTGATCGACAGCGGTCATCTCGCCGAAGAAGGCGCCCCGGCCCAGATGCTCGAAAACCCTGATTCATATCTCGCGCGCATCGCCACCCTCCAAAAGACCTCGGTCTAGACTTTTCATAAAATATTCGCTTTGCTTTAACAATTCGGTTGTGCTGCTGGCGCAGTCCTCGTGAGTCTGTTAGCATATCTCCCATGACATCACTAGAAAAGGTCCTTCGATGGATCGTCCTTATCGGCATTTTTGCGCTCCCTATTATTCCGCTTTACGTCGCCAATTCACTTTTCTTCCCGTACATCACCGGCAAGAACTTTGCCTTCCGTATCATTGTCGAGATCATGGCGGGAGCATGGCTCGCGCTGGCACTCATCTCGCCCAAATACCGCCCGCGCCGCGATTGGATCTTGGCAGCACTTGCGATATTTGTGCTGGTGATTGCGATCGCCGATGCGCAGGGCGTGTATCCGTTCAAGAGCTTCTGGAGCAACTATGAGCGCATGGATGGCTGGATCACGATCGCGCATCTGCTCGCGTATACGGTCGTCGCTTCGGTCGTGATCAACAGTGAGAAGCTCTGGCGCTGGCTCTTCCAGTTCTCTATCGGCATCTCGGTGCTCTTGAGCCTCTACGGCCTTTTGCAGGTGGCAGGGTTTTTCGCTTTGGGTGAAGGTGGTACTTCGGGCTTGCAAGGTCGTATCGATGCGACCTTTGGCAATCCGATCTACATGGCCGTGTATATGCTCTTCCATATTTTCATCGCGGCGATGCTATGGGCGCAAATGTGGGTCGAGAAGGCCAAGGGCAAGCGTATGCTCTCATCGGTCTTTTACGGGGTGGCGATCCTTCTTGATACGCTCGCGCTCTTCCTTACCGGTACGCGCGGTACCATGATCGGCCTCATCGTCGGCACGGTCATTTCGGTCTTCTTGGTGCTCATTTTGGCTCGCCGTTCACGCAATGTCTGGCGCATGTCGGTGGCCGCACTTGTAGGGATCTTCATCGTGGCCGGCAGTTTCTGGGCTGTCCGCGACGCTGTCTGGATCCAGAAGATCGGCTTCCTCCAGCGTCTCGCGACGATCTCGGTGCAAGATGCTACCGTGAAGGCGCGCTTCTTCAACTGGGGTATGGCATGGCAAGGAGTGAAAGAACGCCCGGTCCTCGGGTGGGGTCAGGAGAACTACGCGATCGTATTCGACAAGTACTACGATCCGCGCATGTATGCGCAGGAACAGTGGTTTGATCGCGTACACAACATCATTTTCGACTGGCTCGTCGCTGGCGGATTCCTCGGTCTCTTCGCGTACCTCTCGATCTTTGTGGCGATCTTGTGGACCGTATGGCGGCGCGTGCATGGGCATCATGTATTCACGATCGCGGAGCGCAGCCTCCTCACGGGACTTCTAGCCGGATACTTCATCCACAATTTCTTCGTCTTCGACAATGTCACAAGCTACATACTCTTCGGTACGATCCTCGCGTATGTCGTGTGGCGCACGAGTGAGGTAAGCAAGTCCGATTCGATCTATGAAGGGACGCTGCTACCGCGTTCGGCGCTCCCGGCCATCGCTGTCGTCTTGGCGATCGGCGTATGTGGCACCGTCTACGCGGTCAACGCCAAGGCGCTTGCCGCGAATCAGGCACTCATCAGGGCCATAAGCATGCAATCGGCAAGCGGGGTGCTCGACAACCTCGCCGCTTTCAAAGAAACAATCGACTATGGTGCGTTTGGCACACAGGAAGCACGCGAACAGTTGACCCAGATCACATCACAGCTTGCACAGGCCAACATCTCTACGGATGCCAAACAGCAGTTCTACAACGCCGCGATCGAACAGATGACGCTCCAAGAAAAAGCATCGCCGATGGATGCTCGTTTCCCGCTTTTCCTCGGCGTCACCCAGGGTGCCTATGGGGATTACACAGGTGCTGCCGAATCGCTCAAGCAGGCTCACGATCTTTCACCGGCCAAGCAATCGATCCTTTTTGAGATGGGAGTCAATGCGATCACGCGTGAGGATGCTCCGGGGGCTCTCGCGGCATTCAAGCAAGCGTACGAGCTCGATCCGAGCTTCGATCAAGCGCGCATCCTCTATGCTGCGATCCTCATCCGCACCAACAACGACACGATGGCAGATCAGATCCTGGTGCCGATCGTAGAGTCCGGACGCGCCGCAGATACACGCATCGCCGCCGCCTACGCCGCACGCGGTCAGTATGCGAAGATCTTGCCGATCTGGCAGGCCCGCGTCAAGGCCAATCCTAGCGATACTCAAGCATACTTCACACTTGCCGCCGCTACCTACGCGACCGGAGATCGCGTCCAAGCGATAGCTGTGCTCGAAGCTGCCAAGAAACAGGCTCCGAGTGCCGCCGACCAGGTAGATACCTACATCAAGCAGATCAAGGATGGTACGGCCAAGGTGCAGTAGTTTGGGAAGGTCAGACCTTCCCAAACACCACGACACATATTCTCGTTGATGTGCGGATGTGCTTGTGGCATACTCCTGCCCATGAAAAGGGAGGGGTCCACGTCATCAATAAAAGAAATCCGAAACAGCGCGGCGATCGCAATCGCCGCGCTGCTGTCGATTCTATCTTTCCTCATCCTCCCCATCACCGCATCCGCCGGCGGCGACGGCTCAATCACCAATGTCACCACCACCCTTCCCAATACGTCCCTTGGGTCGGCCCCTCTTTCGGATGGTGCGGTTTTCTCCTTTATACATGTGACCGGCGGAGCATACCCCACCTGTGGTTGGTATTACGACGTGTACGCCCCGGGAGCACCCGATGGAGCTACTCTTTGCGTTCAGTGGGGCCAGTTTGGCGGCGAATGGGTATCGTATCCCAATCTAGGGCACATCCAGACAAACATGTACCGCGGCACCCCGACGGCAGGTGGTGCGACTCTTGTTGATGGTCCGCGTTATACAGGAAACGCTGGCGGTATGGAATTCTTTCCGCTTTCTTCGAGTACAATATTGCCCAACGGTCCATATTTCGTCTCAGCTGTCGTGCGCAACGACACCGCGTGTGACACCTACTGGACGACCGGTGCCGGATCATGCGGCCACAATCTCACGTACTCTTTCACGGTCGAGTCCGCCACGACCACGCCCGTCTGCACCGAAAACTGCAATTCAAATGTCCTCTTTTTGCCGGGGATCGAGGCGAGTCGACTTTACCGGCCGCAGGTGGTGGGGGATCCGGAGAAGCGCTTGTGGGAGCCGTATGGAGATGCGGATGCGCTGGAGCTTGCGATGAATCCGGATGGGACGAGTGTACGCGACGATATCTACACGCGTGACATCCTCGATAATGCCTATGTGCCGTTCAAGGGAGACGTATACAAGTCGTTCATCGGAGACATGAATGCGCTCAAAAACGAAAACAAGATTGAAGATTGGCAGGCCGCTCCATACGATTGGCGGCTTTCGCTTGAAGACATAATCACTCACGGTATGCAGACAGGAGATATCGTCTCGTATCTTGGCAGATCAAGCACCCCATATATTGAAAAAGAACTACGTCGCCTGGCTTCATCGTCGAGGACGCACAAGGTAACGATCATTGCACACTCTAATGGCGGGTTGGTTGCCAAAGCGCTCATTACCAAACTGGGGACCACAACGGCTGAACAACTTATCGACAAGGTTATCTTTGTTGGGGTCCCTCAGACGGGCACGCCAAAGGCGATCGGCGCGATCTTGCATGGTTTTGAGCAGTCGTTGCCGGTGAGCTGGTTCCCGCTCGCACTCTCTGCCGATACTGCTCGTACCATGGCGCAAAACATGCCCGGCGCATATAATCTCATCCCGTCATTCCAATACTTCACCTATGCGGACGATAATGTGATCACGTTCGACGATTCTGTGCTTTTGGCACCCTGGCGCGCGAAGTATGGAAACAACATCCATTCGAGTGATCGTCTGCGAACATTTATGACCGATTCGTCGCGTCCGGTACTGCCGGTAGCCGAAGCGATCAAGAATCCGGTCGTCGCAAATCCGATACTTTTTACAAACGCGGAAATGCTTCACAACACCGAGCTCGATACGTGGATCCCGCCGAGCGGCATTAAAATTATCGAGATCGCCGGATGGGGAGAGGATACGCTCAAGACGATTCACTACTATCAAGGCACCGCTGGCACTTGCACTGAGCGTCGAGCGGATTCCACCTGTGCCGCTATCATGCAGACGCCAGTGCTCGATTACCAAGTAGAACGAGTCATAGATGGTGATGGTACGGTAGTTGTGCCGAGTGCTTTGTGGACTACGGGGAGCGAGAGGTATTGGGTGAATCTGAAAAAATACAATGACGGTCTGTTTGGAGTGCGTATTGATCGTGAGCATGCGGGTCTTCTCGAAATTCCCGAGCTCCGCACTCTTCTCGAAACGATGATGGCCAATGGTAGCACGAGTGCCTTGCCTGATTTTATCTCAGCTATCCAACCTGTCGCCGATCCGAGCGATGATCGCCTCCACTTCACCCTCCACTCACCCCTCTCCCTCCACTTGTACGACGACCTTGGCAATCACACTGGTATTTCCACGTCGACCGGGTTCCTTGAGGAAAATATTCCGGGCAGTCGGTACGAGCGATTTGGCGGCATCACCTACGCCACAGCCCCGGCCTCGACGACGATCCATGTGATCATGCACGGCACGGCCGAAGGATCATTTACCCTCGATGTGGAAGAGACCAATGGTGGTGTGACGGTTGCGAGCACCACTTTTGCAGGTATTCCGTCCAGCACCACAACCATCGCTACACTCACGATCCCGCAAGGTGGCGGCATCGCCAGCTCCTCACCGCTTACAGTGGACGAGAATGGTGATGGAAATGTTGACCTAATCCTCGCGTCGGAGGAGGGTGGAGTATCTCTCCCCGACATCACACCACCTGAAGCGGTATTTACATTCTCCACGACGACCGATGATATCCTTGTGTTCGGGAGTGACGAAGGATCAGTGTCAGTGAGCCCCTCTCCCGTGCTTGCTACCTCTACTCTCCAATACACGATTACCGACGATTCCGGCAATACGACAACCCTGTCATTCAAACGCATCAAGGAAAAAGAGAGTAAGAATGAACGACACGGGCACATAAAAGCTCAGCTCCTTGCGATCCGTTACGGCACGCTCTCCACAACGACTGAGAGCGTCTTCTCGAAGAATGAGATACAGTATGAGTGGGAGTATGCCAAGGACGGTTCTCTCAAAGAAATGATGCAAGAGGTCAAGGTGAAGAAGGATGTTACGCTTCGTGCGAAGTATGACGCGAAGAAGGATGAGACGAAGATCTACTTTGTAGATAAAGAAAACAAAGAGAAGTTGAAGGAAACACGACAAGGACTTGTGTCGATTCTGATAGCGACGAGGGAGGGGGAGTTGGTGGTAGAGTATTAATAATAAACGTCCGGTACAAACTTATGTGGGTAACGAAGACAAAAGTATTTTGGATATCTTTGGTTCCAGCAGCGGGGTATGCATTTCTAGTGTATTTTCATGATACGTTATACGACTTTTGTATTGAGCAGGGACGTTGTTGGCGTTTCTGGGACTCTCTCGATATTATTGCCCCCATTATATTTTCGTGGCCACTTGTTTTTATCTTTTCCCTCCTCACCTACAAAATGCGCGAAGAAGTTTTTCGCGCATGGCTCCGCTTTGCATACTGGTGGGTACCGCTTTCAATCGTGCTCACACTCATCACTCCCGGGGGGTCCGGCGGGTTTGGCATCCCTAATGTGATCGATCAAGAGACCGTCGCCTTTGTGTTTGCCTCTCTCTTCTCCATCATCTCCCTCATAATCATCATCCGCAAATACTTTGCCACTCGACGAGGAAAATAGGGCCGGGTTTGGAAGGGCCTGGCCTTCCAATTTGATTTCCCAAACCAACTGTTCCTTTGGAGTTTGAGGACGGTCGATCTTGCGATCAGCATCCCATCCCGTCCAACCTTCACTCTACTGCACCCGTTACCCACATACACCTAAGCTAAGCTATAGCAACAGCTTAGTGTATGCCAAAATGTTTACGGAGGTGGCTGTCACCCTCCATCTCCTCGACGGTCAGGTACAGGACGTCTTTGCCGAGGAATGAGGAATGGGAATGGGGACAGACTTTCTACACAGACTTTCTAATACAGGGGAGGATACTAAAACTTGCAGGCAAGAGTCCACATGATATACTCATGAAGTGAGTGCTACACAACGTGTAAACGTGTTTAGCTTCAAGAAAGTCCTAAAAAACCACCGCAAGGTGGTTTTTTAGTTTTTCCCTTTTTCCACAAAAAATCCTCGGATCTCCTCCTTGGTCTTGCGCGGCATGATGAGGATGATAGGATAATAAAGAAGCGCAAAGGGCACAGCCCTGCTTCGCCCCTCCTCCGCATAAGGCTTCGGTAGGGCGCGGCAAGGCTACGAAGGGCACAGCGCGGAGGGCGGCGGCACTCACAATGACTTTCACTTTGGAGCTCGCACCCGTCCTCCGCATTGTGCCTTTTATGTTACGCAGTAACCTAACAGGCAGGTGCGAGTTCCTAAGTGCTCGCACCCGTCTCTGCCGAGATTTACTTAGTGGTACCCCACTTTAGTAAATCCAAATGCAGTCGCGAAGCGAGCTGCCGCATTGTGCCTTTTAGTTTGCTATGCAAACTAGAAGGCCGGCGCCTCCTCCAGGGTATGAAGGGGACCGAAAGATCGGCACAAATACACCAAAAACGTATGAATATACAATCATACGTATTATTTTTTAGCTATACAAAGTTATCCACACATTTGTGCGCAGTATGCGTGTGATACGCGAAGTGAATGCAATAATAATAGGTAAGACGCATTGATACATCTTTGTCGCAGGTGTACGCGTGCGGGTCGAATTAATAAAACAAAAATATTCATACTCGTATGGCTGCAAAGAAGAAGGCCAAGAAGGCCACAAAGAAGGTTGCGAAGAAGAAGGCGACGAAAAAGCGCCGCTAACGCTCCTCAAAAACAGCCCCGGAAGGGGCTGTTTTTGCGTTGGTGGCATGTCCGAATAGGCGAGGAGTTATGGCAAAAAAGAAATGCGCCGCAAGCATAGTGCTTGCGGCGCATTTGTCCCTATTTATGGTCATTCCGAATGATCAAGGTAGATATTGTGCGGGCGCGATTCTACGTATCCTGCCTGTGTGATCTGTACGGCATGCGCCGCACGCATGTCTTCGATCGTCTTTGCGCCGAGATATCCCATGCCGCTTCGTACGCCGCCGAGGAGCTCATTAATGACACTCTCGATCGGGCCGCGATAAGGGACGCGCCCTTCGACTCCTTCAGGGGTATGCTTACCGCTCGGGATCCCTTGCTGGCCGTATCGCTTGCGTGAAGCGGCGTGCTCGCGCATGGCACGCCCCGACCCCATGCCGAAATATTCTTTCATGGGCTGTCCGTTCACGTAGACCTTTTCTCCCGGCGCTTCGTCGGTGCCGGCCAAGAGGCCGCCGAGCATCACTGCGCTGGCTCCAATCGCGAGCGCCTTGACGATATCTCCTGAAGTCGTGATCCCTCCATCGGCGATAATCGGGACGCCACTTCCTTTGAGCGCTTGCACGCATTCGAATACCGCCGATGCCTGCGGTATGCCGATGCCTGCGACAATACGGGTCGTACAGATCGATCCGGGTCCTTGGCCGACCAGTATGCCGTCAGCGCCGGCCTGTGCGAGCCGTTTTGCACCTTCGTCGTATGAAGTGTTGCCGGCGACGATGTCGATGTGCGGATATGTGTGCTTGAGCGTGTGCACCGTTTCGAGTACTCCTTGGGTGTCGGCATGTGCGGTGCCTACGACGAATGCATCGCATCCGACGGAAGCGAGAAGCTCTGCGCGCTTGTAAGCATCTTCGAGCGTGCCGATCGATGCCGCTACGCGCAAATGTCCTTGTGCGTCGAGCGTGTAATTCTTGCGTGATCCGAGTACACGTTCGACATCGGAGGAGACATAGAGCCCGACAAGCTTGCGGTCGTCGTCTACCAGGGGAAGTACGCGCACACGATGTGTGCGCATGAGCGTGCGAGCTTCTTCGGGTGTCGTCGATCGTTTGCCATGTACAATCTTTTCGTAGGGTGTCATAGCATCGGATACGAGCGTAGAGGGATCGGGCCAGAATTTGAAGTCGTTGGAAGTGATAATGCCGACGAGCCGATCGCGATCATCCACGACAGGAAATGTCTCAAACCCATAGCCCTTGTCTTCACGCAATTGCCGCACTTCTTCGAGCGATATTTGGGCGCGTATAGTGACCGGCGTGTCAATGAGACCATTCAAGCGCAGTTTGACCTTGCGTACCATTTTGCGTTGTTCTTCCGGATCCATCGCCGGATGGATCACGCCGATGCCGCCATGGGTCGCCATAGCGATTGCCATTGATGCTGTGGTGACGGTCGACATTGCCGCCGAGACGAATGGGACCGAGAGAGGAATAGTGCGCGAGAATCGACCGCTCGGGTCGGCATCGCGCGGCATGACCGCCGAATGTGCGGGTTCCAACAAGAGATCAGAGTAGGCAAGCGCAAACCCATCGTCAGCGCGTTTTTGCAGGAGTGCCTGGAGAGATAGCGACATGGTTCATTTTATAATGTGCCGGCGAGAAAAGCCAGTATCCTCGTCGGTCTCTCGGATGTCCCGGACGGTAGATTCTAAGCCGTCTCGATGATAGGATAGCTCAATGGCGTTTTGGAATCGTTGGATGGGGGACGACAATGCCGCAGCTCTCAAGCGTGCGGAGCCTATTATCGCGCAGGTCAACGCTCTAGAGCCTGATTTTCAGGTGCTTTCCGACGAAGCCCTCAAGCAAAAGACCGTCCTATTCAAAGAGCGTCTCGCCGCAGGAGAAACCCTCGACGATCTGGCTCCAGAGGCCTTTGCGGCAGTTCGGGAGGCTTCTCGACGGACCCTCGGTCAGCGGCATTTCGATGTCCAGATCCTCGGCGGTATGATCCTGCACCATGGCGATATTGCCGAGATGCGCACCGGCGAAGGCAAGACCCTCGTCGCCACCTTGCCTGCATATCTCAATGCGCTTACCGGCAAGGGCGTCCATATTGTCACGGTCAATGACTATCTCTCGCGCCGCGATGCGGCCTGGATGGGTCAGATCTATTATGCACTCGGCCTCTCGACCGCGGTCATCAATCACGAATCTTCCTTTATCTACGATCCTGCACATGTCCCCGCCGAGGTCGCGGTAGAAGAAGACAAGGATCGCGATGAGACAGGGAGCTTCAAGGTCGCCAACGACTTTCTGCGCCCCTGTAGTCGTCGTGAGGCCTATGCGGCCGACATCACCTACGGCACCAACAACGAATTCGGCTTCGACTACTTGCGCGATAATCTCGAGTACGATCCGGCACTCCTACGCCAGCGAGAATACAATTTTGCGATCGTCGACGAGATCGACTCGATCCTTATCGACGAGGCACGCACCCCGCTCATTATCTCGGCACCGACCGCCAATGCGGATGATTTCTATACACGTTTTGCCCAGATCGCGGACACTCTGGAATCCGAGACGGATTTCTCGGTCGACGAGAAACACCGTCAGATCGCCCTCTCCGACGCGGGTATCGAGAAGGCCGAGAAAATACTCGAGATCGACAATATCTACACCGATGCCGGGATCAAATACGTGCATCATTTGGAGACCGCTGTGCGCGCCAAGGCGCTCTTTCATCGCGACAAAGACTACGTAGTTCGCGGAGGCGAGATCGTGATCGTGGATGAATTCACGGGCCGCATGCAGCCGGGCCGCCGATGGTCCGAAGGTCTGCACCAGGCTATCGAAGCCAAGGAAGGCGTCACGATCCAGCAAGAATCGCGCACGTTTGCTTCGATCACCTTTCAAAATTATTTCCGTCTCTATGCCAAGCTCGCGGGCATGACCGGCACCGCAGCGACATCATCCGAGGAATTCTACAAGGTTTATGGCCTTAATACGGTCATCGTCCCGACCAACAAAGTCCCCAGGCGTATCGACAGCGAAGATCTCATCTTCCAGACCGAACACGGCAAATACATGGCCATCGCCAAGCGCATCAAAGAGCTCCATGAGAAGGGTCAGCCGGTCCTTGTAGGCACGGTCTCGGTCGAGAAGAACGAGATCCTCAGCGCTCACTTCAAGCAGGAGGGGATCCCGCACGAGGTACTCAATGCCAAGAACCACGAGCGCGAAGGGGAGATCATCGCCCAGGCGGGGAAATCGGGGGCGGTCACGATCGCGACCAATGTAGCCGGCCGCGGTGTCGACATCAAGCTCGGCGGTAATCCCGCCACCGAAGAAGAGGCGAGTCAAGTGAAGGATGCGGGAGGGCTCTTTGTCCTGGGTACCGAGCGGCACGAAGCTCGACGCATCGACAACCAGCTCCGTGGGCGCTCCGGCCGCCAGGGTGATCCGGGCGAGACACAATTCTACGTATCACTTGAGGATTCGCTCATGCGCATTTTTGCTTCCGACATGATCAAGCGCGTGATGGGGACCTTCAAGATCCCCGAAGACGAGCCGATCTACAATTCCATGATCACGCGTTCACTCGAAAAAGCGCAGACACGTATCGAAGAGATCAACTTTGATTCACGTAAGCACGTGCTTTCATACGATGATGTGCTCAACATCCAGCGCCAAAGTATCTATGCGCGTCGGCGCATGGTTCTCACCGGCGACAATGCCATACTCGATGCGGAGCTCTCGAGGCTTGCCGAGATGGACGAGACATTCACCGAGACGATCAACAAGAAGAAGCAAGAACTCGGGGAGGCCTTTTATACGCACACTCGCCGCATACTCCTGCGCGTCGTCGACTACCTCTGGGTCGAGCATTTGGAAGCCATGGAGTACTTGCGCAGCAGCGTCAATCTCCGTGCCTACGGACAGCGTGATCCTCTTGTCGAGTACAAGAGAGAGGGTCTCCAGATGTTCCAGACCATGGAGGCGACCTATGCCGATCAGGTGATGACCCAGCTCGGGGCCGAGGCTCCGATAGGAGTCATGGTGGGGGTCGCGCCGATCTCGGTACAGGCGTCAGCGGTCAAAGAGTCGGAGGTTATCCACAAGGCAGTCATGTCGATAATCGGGACAGGCAGGGAAGGCATACGCAAAGAATACGGACGTAATGATCATGTCACGATCACCAACGGAGACGAAGATCGTGAGATGAAATATAAAAAAGCAGAACCACTTCTCGCATCCGGTGAATGGAAGATCAAAGAATAAAAGCCCCTGACCGGGGTTTTTATCTTAAGACGAGATGAAAATCTCGGCTTCCGAGATTGGTATGATCTAAGTCATATCTCGGCAAAACGAGAGATGGATCGATGCTACCAGGTTCCTCTATCGGACCTACCGATGGGGCCTGGGTTTTGCTTGGAGAATCCCCTACACCTCCCCGACCCGGCGCTGCACCCACTGTGCCGACCCAGACTCGCAGGGGTTTTGGTCGGCAGGAATTTTGTGCAAGGTTTTTTGCCTGTGGATATACAAGAAGGAGATCGGCGCAGGAAGGATTGAGTTTGTGCGTGGCATGCAGGCCTGATACAGTAGGCCTAATATGGTTGCAGAAGAATACAAAGTAACGATCGGAATGGA
The DNA here is from genome assembly GCA_016214605.1 of Candidatus Kaiserbacteria bacterium. Classification (GTDB taxonomy): domain Bacteria; phylum Patescibacteriota; class Minisyncoccia; order Phycocordibacterales; family UBA2100; genus UBA10103. The sequence continues at coordinate 44,024 of JACROD010000005.1, read as the reverse complement.
GGTCCATGCGGAGCTCCGCACCCAGACCAAAATGTTTTGCACGTCCAAGAACGACCCCGACGAGACACGCGCCAATGTAAATATCTGCCCGGTCTGCCTCGCACACCCAGGGACGCTCCCGGTGATCAATCGCGAGGCGGTGAAGCATGTATTGCGCGTGGGCCTAGCTCTAGGATCCAAGCTTGCCGACTACAGCGAGTTTGACCGCAAGAATTACTTCTACCCGGACCTCCCCAAGGGGTATCAGATCAGCCAGTACGAGTTCCCTCTCGTGTCGGGTGGCGAGCTCCACGGTGTGGCTATCACGCGCGTGCACCTGGAAGAAGACACGGCGAGCTCCATACACGACGAGGCTACCGGTGTCACACTCATCGACTACAATCGCGCCGGAGTCCCACTGATGGAGCTGGTGACCGATCCGGTCATCTCGAGTGCGGCACAGGCAGGTGCGTTTGCCCGAGAATTACAGCTTCTCCTGCGCTATCTCGGTGCTAGTAATGCCAATATGGAAAAGGGCGAGATGCGTGTGGAGGCAAATATCTCGGTATCCAAGACGAGTACCTTTGGTACCAAGGTCGAGGTCAAGAATCTCAATTCTTTTAGGGCCATGGAGCGTGCCGTGGCATATGAGATAGATCGCCAGATTGGAGTCCTAGAGGGAGGGGGTCAGGTCTTGCAGGAAACACGCGGATGGGACGAGGGTAAGCAATCTACCTTTGCACAAAGGGTTAAGGAGGGAAGCGCTGATTACCGTTATTTTCCTGATCCCGACCTGCCTTCGCTCAAGATCTCCGAGATGCCGGAGTTTGCTACAGAGAAGCTCCGGGCCAGTCTCCCGGAGCTGCCTTGGGTGCGCAGGCAGCGTTATGTGACACTCGGTATCAAGCTAGAAGATGCAGACGCGTACGTCCGCGACGGACGTCTCGGTAGCTTCCTCGAGGAGGCTATATCGACGTATCCGGCAGGTGATCCAAAGATCGTGCTTGCGTCCAATTATATCGCCAACGACCTCGTAAAAATAATCCGAGACACCGGTACACAAGATACAGATTCAAATCACGAGATTCCGATATCGGCACGCAATTTCAAGACGATAGTAGATATGCTGGCGGACAAGAAGATATCGTCTCGATCGGCAAAAGACCTCATCCAGATGGCCATAGACGAGAAGAAAGATCCGGAAGTGATCGCCAAGGAGAAGAACCTACTCAAGACTGATATCTCGGAAGACCAGATCAAGGCGATCGTCCAGGAGGTCATATCGAATAATCCCGCTGTCGTCGCCGAGTACCGCTCGGGCAAGCTCTCTACGCTGGAATATCTCGTCGGGCAATGCATGAAGAGTCTCCGTGGTGCCGGTGATCCGGAGGTGCTGCGGACAATGATAAAGGTTGCTCTCGGCGCGTAAAATAATATCTCGGAAGGACGATTTTTTAATGGTCTTAGAATCGTAGCGGCTGACATAACGAGACATGTGAGTGCCTCGGATCTCGCCTAGGTCCCGATATCTTGATGTGCTATCCACAGGGTTATCTCGCCTGTATGACGTGCGGACCTTTCTCGTATATACTGCAGTGCATGTCCACGGATATTATTCTCGATGAAGGCAAGTATATCTCGTCGAAACGAGCTTCAGAGATGACAGGCTATGCTCAGGATTATATCGGTCAATTGTCTCGCGGATCACTCATTGATGCACGCAGGATTGGGGGTCTTTGGTACGTCTCGATGGACTCTCTTTTGGCATACAAGAACAAATCGGAAGAGGTTAAGCAAAAGGTCTCGACAGATCATGTAAACACTTTTCCAGATGCAGATTCATTCGTACACTTGGACGGAAAGGAATATATCTCGGCAAGCCGAGCTTCAAAGATAACAGGATATAATCAGGATTATGTGGGCCAGTTGGCCCGTGGAGGCAAGGTAATGTCGCGTCAGGTTGGTAATCGTTGGTACGTCGATAAGAGCGCATTGTTGGCACATAAGCAAGAGAAAGACTCTCTCTTGGCCGCCGTTCAGGTCCAGTCGGTCGGCATAGCACAGAGGCACACTCCCACGGAGGTAGCACCGAAGAATCCGTATTTTCAGGATGAACTACTTACGTATACGACGGATGAAGGGGATCTCATACCATCCATCAGCGAGGAGGAATTGGAAGAAGAAAATGAGGGTGTCGGGACCGATGAGGAACATGCAGTTCCGATCCGAGTGGTTGAGCGGTACCCACGGAAGGAAATCCGTCTGCAGACCGCACCTACGAGGAGGACCTATGGACCGGAGCGATCAGAAGAGCAAAATACACACGAAAAGACTATACATAAAGCCATAATTCCGGCGTTTGCTTTAGTGGTAGTTCTGGTAATTTCTGTTGGATTTTTCTCATTTCAAAAAAGAACTCCTGTGCCTGTGGCTGGTTTTGACATCGGAGGAACAGAGGCGAACTCAGTAGTCTCAAATACGGAAAAATCGACGCTTGTAGCAGAAGCGTCAACAGCCTTTGATGGCTTTATTTCAAGGATTGAGAAGGTTTTGACACGGGAATTGGACTACAATCGCGGGGAGTGAATTTGGTGGGTACGAGCGTACCCGCGATCGAGAAGACTCCACCGTCCCTCAGTTGTCATCTTGAACGTGCCCCCATAGATCATCTTTTCTTTGGAGGTATGTGTTTGGGTTGTGACATGGGTAGTTTTTGTGCCGGACGGAGATCGTTATTTTGATTTGAATCCTTTGCACACGGTAAACTTTCTCACACTGTTCTCTTTAAAAATACCGAATTTTCTTATCCACAGAACATGTCTTTTTGTTTGTTCGTATATCCGATTTAGCTAGTAAAATAGTAGTTAAGTCGTGTCATAAAAATATGGAAGACAAACAAAACAATTCATGAGTGACGAAATATTTTTTGACGGAATGCATTATGTTTCTGCGCGTGAGGCGGCAGAATCATCCGGATTCACTCGCGACTATGTCGGGCGTCTTTGCCGTGACGGAAAAGTGTGTGGGAAACGCATCGGCAAACTGTGGTATGTCGACAAAAACTCATTTCAGGCGTTCCTGACCACGCAAGAGTATTCGAAAAGCAAGAGTCGTCAAACACTTTCTGAGCAACGCCGGAACGAATATCACCGGGCGCTTGCCAGCTTCCAGGATGAGCGGCGCACCTCTCTTACAATGGTTGAGCCGATGATTTCAAAAAGTCAAAACACATTGAATGAAAAGGATATTTTCCGATATTCTTATTGGCCGCAAAATCCTGCTATTCAGACTAATCCACCGGAACATCCGTCTTTCGTGCGTCAGAATTCTTCGAAAAGGGCGATTAGTACACCTGATACTACGCAGTTTTTATCAAAATCTTGGGACGATCTTTCGTCAGTAAGAAGTATTCGAGATCAGCTTGAGTTGGTGGTGCGCAAACAAGATGAGGGAAAGCGTACTGGCCACATAAGGCAGATCGGAAATAGCTATAAACCCACATATTTATCCTCCTCTTTTGCGGTTTTCACCCAGAAAGCTTTTGCGCTCAGTATCGCCGTTATGATCGCGTCTAGCTTGTACTCTGTGATTGACCCCCGATATGCACTTGGTGGCAAAGAGGCGCTCAAAGAAACCTTTGTACAGATTCAAGACGCCGATCCGGGGCGTCTTGTCGCGGCAGTCGAATCTGCCTCGGGCCTTGCTTGGGCGCACACCGCAGGGGTGCGTGGTTCTGTTTACATTAGTATCAAGCCATACGCGGGTCCCGTTCGTCCGCCTGAGCCGGAAAACTACGAAAACCCTGCTGGTCATAGATGATTTTAATAAATATCGGGTATCCGATATACGTAAATACAGTAAATCTCGGCATAACGAGTATATAAATACCACATAATCGATAGTTTTTTGATTTTTTATCCATACCAGGGGTTTTATAATTTTTGGATTTAGATCGCCAAAGATCAGGGTAATGTGAAAATGTTTCTAGTCAGATTGATTTTTTGTGGCGGATACGATCTTTCTTTGTGTTTGGGTAAGATAAATCTTTCTCTTTGCTAAAAGGTGCTGTCGATTAATAGGTAGTGAGGAATTAAGCCATTAGAGCCTTGTATTCTTGCTCCTCAATATACGATCTTGCCCCGCGACTTTGTATGTGAAAAATCTCCTTGTGTTTGACGAACGAAAACAAAAATATCCGGTGTGACTTTTGGTATCAGAAGAGTGAATGGCACGGAAAAATCTTTTACGGGACTTATCCACACGAAATAAAAAATGCGACTTCATTCAAGCGAACACGTCGTACAATTTGAACATTGAATCGTTATGTCGTCTCGGCGACATGTGGCTTGAAATAAAAAAATATGGGCGACACAATCCAAAGAAACGACTACCAAATAAAATACATCTCGTCCAAGGATGCGGCAGCTCTTTTTGGAGTGACGAATGATCACATTTCACGTCTTTGTCGCCAGAAGAAAATCCGGGGTGTCGTACAAGACGGTCTTTGGCTTGTCGATAAAGAATCCGTCTCGGACTTCTTTGCTGCAAAGGGTGTCTCACCGCGTCCGGTTTCTGTGCGGGAGGTCATACATCGCGTAGCAAAATACATCTCGTCCAAGGATGCGGCAGCTCTTTTTGGAGTGACGAATGATCACATTTCACGTCTTTGTCGCCAGAAGAAAATCCGGGGTGTCGTACAAGACGGTCTCTGGCTTGTCGATAAAGAATCCGTCTCGGACTTCTTTGCTGCAAAGGGTGTCTCACCGCGTCCGGTTTCTGTATATGAGATTCTCCAGTTTAATCCCCAAGCCCTTGGTATTACCGAAAGGATTCTGTCGCCTGTACAAGAAAAGCTCGTGAAAGAATCTCCCTTGGTCGCTGGGGAGGAAACAAAAACTCTGGCGAGTCGTGCCCCCAGATCAGTGTCGGACCCGGCTGCGTATTCTATGTCCTCGATGCGCTCTCTTGTGTCTCTGAAAGGAGTCTTTGCGACGGTGGCTATTGTCTTCGTTTTCATGGCTTTTATCGGATCATCGCAAAACGCGATAACGCGACATGCATCCCTCACCAACAATACATCGCCGAGTCGCGTTCAGAATGTTGCGGCGATCGAAGAAAGTATTCCTTCTCATGTGGTGAGTAGTATCGGTGGCTTCTTTGCTAATATTTTGCGAGTATTTGGCTGGGATGTCGGACAGCAAGGATCTGTGTATGTGCACATTACGCCAACAGCCAAATCTGCTCTTTCGTCGCCTCCTGCCACTGTTGCATCGGGAGGATTCGCATCATTCGGTGGTGGTGTTATGGCGCCGTCGAGCGTTGTAAACAACACCTATAACAACACCTATAACACGACGAACAATGAGACCCATAATGTCTACAACAACACTGCATATTCGCTGCCGGCGACAAGCGGTATAACGACGAATGACCTTGATAGGCGCCTCCAGCAATTTGCTCAGTCGCTACAGGTCTCGCAATTTACCCCCGTGGCGCCGCCTGCAAGCGGTGGTGTCGCAAATCAGATCGCATTGACGCAGCATATCGATTCGCTGAATGGAACACTCCTAACGAACGTACATGTCAATGGCGTCACAGGCCTCACATCCGCCGACCTGCCTGACTTAAGCGGTCAGTATCTTGCGGTCTCCGGTGGTACACTCACAGGACTTTTGAAAAGCACATATAGCGGCACATCGACGTTTTCAGGCGGTCTCGGGGCAGGGGTTTTGTCCATATCGTCGACGACGGCAACCTCGACATTTGCCAATGGTATCGCTCTCTCAGGAGGATGTTTCTCGGTGAATGGTAACTGTATAACGACTGGCGGTGGAGGCGGTACGCCTGGCGGATCAAGCGGACAAATCCAATTCAACAACGGAGGAGTGTTTGATGGCGTGAGTAATTTTTCATACAATGCGTCCTCGGGTAACCTTGGTATCGGTACGACCACGCCGACGGCGCGGCTTGCTATCGTTGCGTCGTCGACTGATACCACCTCTACACTGTTTTCGCTCGCGTCTTCGACAGGTGCGACGGTGTTCTCGGTTAGCAATATCGGGGGAATCACTTTTGTAAGCGCGACCGGTCAGTCGGCGACAACGACGTCGTTTTTCTCAACGATTTCCTCTTCGACGCATCTTTTCTCAACGGACGCCATTTTGGGGACTGCGACGATCACATCGGCAACTACGACATCGCTCTTTGCGTCGCTTTTTAATGCGGCGACCGGTACGATAACGAACCTTACAACCACGAGTGCAACCGCAACGAATTTCTTTGCAACGACTGCCTCAAGTACGAATCTTTATGCCACAGCGGCAAACATCGGCGGGCTCTCGGTGAATAGCCTCTCCATCGGCTCTCTGAATGGTTTGCTAAAAGCAACCGCCGGCGTGATATCAACGGGGTTTGTAAACCTGGCGAGTGATGTTACCAATGTACTTTCGATTGCAAACGGCGGTACCGGCACATCCAGCGCCCCCACATACGGCAAGCTCCTCATGGGCAACAGCGGCGGCACCTTCGACTACGTCTCCACCACCTCCCTCGGCATCAACAGCGCAATCTGGGGCTCTATTACAGGCACTTTGAGCAACCAAACCGACCTGCAGAGTGCGCTCGATGCCAAACTTTCACTCTTGTCGTGGTACGCTACCACGACCGACGGTCTCGCGCAGGGTAGCACCAACAAGTACTACAGTGACACGCTGGTGAATACCTATCTCAATACCCTCAATAAGGGATATTTCTTCTCGACGACATCGAGCGACTACTGGAAAACCGCCAACAACTTCTTCTCCACGACCTCCACAGCATACTGGGAGACCACGCAGACCCGCTGGGCCACCACCTCCGCCTCGTACTTCCTCTCACAAAACCAAGGTCTCGCATTCTCCACCACCTCGACTGACTACTGGAAGACCCAGCAGACCTTCACGGGCGCTTCGACGACATTGCTGTCTGACGCCAATACCTGGAGCGGCACCAACGTCTTCTCCGGCAACGCCACCTTGACCCGCGCTACTACCACCGCCTTTGCGATTACTTCGCTCACCAACAGTATCCTCAGCACGAACGCCAACGGCTCGGTCGTTGCATCTACCACCATCGGCTGGAACCTCCTCAAGGGTCCGGCGTCATCCATTTTCGCGTTCGACTCTTCGGGTAATCCGACGGCGACCACCACGATCGGTACCAATTACCTCATCGGCCCTGCCAACGCCATCCTCAGCACCAATGCAAGCGGCGCGGTCGTCGCGACCACATCAATCGGCACCAACTACCTCACCGGCATCCTCGGTATCGCCAACGGCGGCACCGGTCAATCCACCTTCACGAGCAGTCAGCTTCTGTATGGCAACGGCACCAACGGCCTCACCTCCGTCGCCACTTCCAGTGTCTCCGCCGGCACCGGCGTGACCTTCACCGGTACTGCAGGCTTCCTGGTCGGCGGCTCGGCACTCACGATCAACACGCCGTGGACACTGGGAGCTTCCAACGCCATCTATTCCAACAACTCCGGCAACGTCGGCATCGGCACCACCACTCCACAGACCAAGCTCGAAGTCTCCGACAACACCTCAGCCAGCACCACACCCTTCTCCCTCTCCAACTTCGGCTCGGCCACCTCTTCCACCAAGGTCTCGCTCGCATTCAAGACCGACGACATCGTCCACAACACCGGCACCACGACCGCATCCATCTTCAGCATCTTCCAGGGAGGCACCGGCGGCGTACCACAAACCGGGAACGGCGATCTCGCCTTCGCCACACTTCGCTCCGGCACCCTCACCGAAGGTGCACGACTTACGTCAGCAGGGAGCTTCGGCATTGCCACCACCGCTCCCTCCGCCACCTTCGCCGTATCGGGCAATGTATTCATCTGGGGCAACGCCACAACCACCAACACCTTTGCCACCACTGCAAGCTCCACAAATCTCTTTTCGCAGCTTGCATCACTGGGCACACTCAATCTCAATGCCACCACCAGCAAGCTCCTCGCCACGGATGTGAATGGTATGGTCATCGCCACTACCACCATCGGAGTCAACTATTTGAGTGGTATCTTGCCGATCGCCAATGGCGGCACCGCGACCGGCACACAGGTCACCAACGGTGTGAATTTCTTTGACGGTACGCGGATCACCTCCGGCACCGCACTTACCTTCAACGGTACGACCTTTGGCGCGCCACTCTTCAACAGCACGCAGACCTCTGGTACATCCACCATCGCCAGCGGCCAAGGCTTCACTATCGGCGGTACACAATTAGTAGTACAACAGGGAAGCGGCCGTGTGGGCATCGGCACCAATGCTCCCTCATACACACTCGACGTCTCTGGCACCGGCCGCTTCACCAGTACCCTCGCGCTCGGATCGGTCACTACTTGTACGGGAGGTCAGGCGCTGCAGACCGATGGTTCGGGCAATATCTCTTGCGGTACGATCTCGGTCGGTGGCGCGAGCACCGGCGGCGGCTGGACCACCAACAGTATCGGTCGTGTCACCCTCGCTACCACCACGGATCTGGCGGTGGTCGGTGCGAGCACGACTCCGTATGCCAAATTTTCCATCCTCTCAGGCTCCGCCGCCACCACGACCCTCGTCCTCTCCGCTGCCGCAAGCCAATCAGCCAACCTGATCGATATCTATGATGCCAATGGTGTGCTCTCGACCGTCCTCACTGCAGACGGCAAGCTCGGCCTCGGCAACAGTGCTCCGACCGACAAGCTCAACGTCCAAGGTGCCGTATCAGCTCAGTACTTCAACGCCACTTCATCGACCGCCTCCACCTTTACCGGCGGTCTCATCGCGCAAGCTTCCTCGACCTTCTCGGCGCTTCTCAATCTCTCCCAGAGCACCACGAGCCTCGCCACATTCACCAACAACACCTGGTTTACTGGTATCGCCGCAAGCAGTCTTCTCGCGCTCGACGCCAATCAAAAGCTCGTCGCCACCACCTCAATCGGCTGGAACCTCCTCAAGGGCCCGGCATCATCCATTTTTGCGTTCGACTCTTCGGGCAATCCGACGGCGACCACGAGTATCGGGGTCAATTACCTCTCGGGCATTCTCGGCATTGCGAATGGCGGCACTAATGCAAGCTCGATCGGCAGTCATATGCTTACTGCTTTCGACGGTACGCGCATCGTTTCCACATCGACACCGACCGCCGCGGCGTATCTCGCGACTTCCTCGACCGCCAACTCGATCTTTGCGGGCAAGCTCGGCGTCGGTTCGCTCACGGCACCTACGTACACTCTCGATGTGAATGGTTTCGTCAACACCGACGGCACGACGGGCGGATACAAACAGGCGGGGAATACGGTGCTGTATGCGAGCACGACCAACACATCTCTCGCTGTTGGTGCATCAGCAGCCGCCGCATGGATGAGTGCGTCGTCGACAAGTTGGAATGACATTGCCATCGGCTCCGGTGCGCTCGCAACGATCCCCACGGATCATCTCGGTTCTAACGGCCAATTAAACACCTCAATCGGTATCCAAAGTCTATCCGCCAATACAATCGGTTATGGCAACACTGCAATCGGTTACTATGCGCTCACCTCTAATACCACCGGTGTCGTGAATACCGCCATCGGCACGAATGCTCTGAACAAAAATATCGGCTCGTACAACACCGCCAACGGCAGCAACGCGCTCTTCAATAACACCACCGGCTCCAATAACTCCGCCAATGGCTACTATGCTCTGTTCTACAACGGGTCTGCCACCAGCACCACTGCCTTCGGTGCGTATGCCGGCCAGGGCAACGGCAACTACTCCAATCAGGGCGGCACCGTCGTCGGCATGCAAGCCGGCTTCAACTTCGCCACCGGAAGCGATTACAACACCCTCCTCGGTTACCAATCCGGCTACGGCATCACCACCGGTGCCCGCAACGTCCTCCTCGGCCAGTCCACCATCGCCGCCTCACAAAACCAAGTCACCACAGGCTCCAATAACATCGCCATCGGCAATGACGTGGCCATTGCATCCTCCACACTCTCCAACCAGCTCGTCATCGGCAACTTGATCTATGGCACCGGCCTCTCTGGTACGGGGGCGACGATATCGACCGGCAATATCGCCATCGGCACCAGCACGCCATACAGCAAGCTCACCACTTGGGGCACTGCCAATCTCTTCGAGGCGGTCAACAACTCATCGAGTACAGTATTCCTCATCGGTCAGAATGGTGCTACCTCGACCAACTTTGCAGCGACCACCATCTGCTTCACCGGCGATACGTGCCGCACCACCTGGCCATCAAGCGGAACCTCTTGGCCTTGGACCATAGCCACCACCTTTGGTACATCGACCAACGCCACTACCACACCGACCTGGTATCAGATGGGCTTCTATGCATCCTCCACATCACAGCTTGCCTCGGCCAATATCTGGAACACGCTCGCGCTCAAGGCGACCACAAGCAAGCTCCTTGCCACTGATGCAAACGGTATGGTGATCGCGACCACCTCGATCGGGGTCAATTACCTCTCCGGCATTCTCCCAATCGCCAATGGCGGCACCGCGACCGGCACCCAAGTCACCAACGGCGTGAACTTCTTCGATGGTACGCGGATCACATCCGGCACAGCGCTTACGTTTGATGGGACCAATCTCGGTATCAATGACACCACCCCGAGCTACTCGCTCGACGTCAATGGCTTCATCAACACAGATGGTACAACGGGAGGATACAAGCAGGCCGGAAACACAGTACTGTATGCGAGTACGACGAATACATCTCTTGCTGTCGGTGCATCTGCTGCAGCCGCTTGGATGAGTGCATCCTCGACAAGCTGGCTTTCTGTCGCCATCGGTCAAGGTGCGCTCGGCACGACGCCGACTTCGGGCACAGCGATAGCAAATACCGCGGTCGGATACAACGCGCTCAGTTCCAATACCACAGGTCAGATCAATACTGCGACCGGTTATCTCGCTCTCTTTTCTAATACGACAGGTACCAATAACACCGCGAGCGGCAACAGTACGCTCCAGTCCAACACCACTGGCGGTTCCAACACCGCTCTGGGTGCGCGATCCCTCATCTTCAACACTACCGGCAGTTCCAATACTGCCAGTGGCTATAATGCTCTTCTTTCCAATACTACAGGTAGCAGCAACGTCGCTGTCGGTTCTTCGGCTTCCAATTTCAATCAGTCAGCCACCAGTACCGTCGCTATCGGGTCTTCAGCCGCGATCGGCACCGCCAACTATAGTAATCAAGGGGGTACGGTCATTGGCTTTTCTGCAGGGCGAGGATTCACCACCGGCTCCGACTACAACACCCTCCTCGGCTATCAATCCGGCTACGCCATTACTACCGGCGCCCGCAACGTCCTCCTCGGCCAGTCCACCATCACCGCTTCACGCGATCAGGTCACCACCGGAAGCAACAATATCGCGATCGGCAATGACGTGGCCGTCCCGAGCGCGACCGCGTCCAATCAGCTCGTCATCGGCAACTTGATCTATGGCACCGGCCTCTCTGGTACGGGGGCGACGATATCGACCGGCAATATCGCCATCGGCACCAGCACGCCATACAGCAAGCTCACCACCTGGGGCACCGGCTCCTTATTCGAAGCCGTCACCAACAGCTCATCGACCGTCTTCTCGATCGGACAGAATGGTGCGACCACCACCAACTTTGCCATCACCAATCTCGCGTCGGCGATCCTCTCGACCAATGCAAATGGCAGCGTCGTCGCGACCTCAAGTATCGGCGTCAACTACTTGAGTGGTATCTTGCCGATCGCCAATGGGGGAACAGCGACCGGTACGCAGGTGACGAATGGTGTGAACTTCTTCGACGGTACGCGGATCACGAGCGGTACTGCGCTTACTTTCAACGGCACGACCTTTGGCGCGCCACTCTTCAACAGCACGCAGACGAGTGGCACATCCACCATCGCCGCCGGCCAAGGCTTCACCATCGGTACCAGCCAATTCGTCTTGCAACAGGGAAGTGGCAATGTGGGGATCGGGACCAGCACACCCGGCTCCTTGTTATCCGTTGCAGGCGATGTATACGCTTCCGGATTTTACAACACCTCCGGCACGACGGGCGGGTACAAGATCGACGGTAATCTGATCTTGCAAGCATCCTCGACACTCAATTCTTTTTTCATCGGCCAATCTGCAGGTAACACGAGTACGACTGGTTTGCAAAACTACGGACTCGGGACGTTCGCACTGAGTGCAATCACGACAGGCGATTTTAATAACGCTATGGGACGTGCCGCGATGAATGCACTCACGACCGGCAGTTCAAATACGGCGATGGGAAATGAATCTTTGCGCCTGAATACTACCGGTTCTGACAACGTCGCGATCGGCGCGAATGCATCGAGACTCAATATCTCCGCGACCAGTTCTGTCGCGATAGGATCGAGTGCTGGCAATGCGGCTGCCAACTTCAATAACCAAGGAGGCACGTACGTCGGTTATCTTGCCGGGTATGGTGCCCAGACCAACTCCGATTTCAACACGCTCTTCGGCTATCAATCCGGTCGCGGCATCACGACCGGGAGCAACAACATCTGGATCGGTACCGCCACCTCCTCGGCCGCAATAGCCAACCTCACCACGGGATCGCAAAACATCCTCATCGGCAATAATATCTCGTTTCCGAGTGCGACAGCCAGCGGCCAACTCAACATTGGCAATATCATCTACGGCACCGGTATTACCGGTACCGGCTCAACTGTATCAAGTGGCAACATCGGCATCGGCACTACCACTCCATACAGCAAGCTCACCACCTGGGGTACTGCCAATCTCTTTGAGGCAGTCAACAACTCATCGAGTACGGTATTCCTCATCGGCCAGAATGGTGCGACATCGACCAATCTCTTCAGTACGACCGCATCCTCCACCAATCTCTTCTCGCAGACCGCAAGCCTCGGCATACTCAATCTCCGCGCGACCACAAGCAAGCTCCTTGCCACCGATGCAAACGGCATGGTGATTGCTACCACGTCGATTGGTGTCAACTACCTCACTGGCATTCTCCCGATCGCCAATGGAGGCACCAACAACTCCACCGGCGGCACGACCAATGGCGTCATGTACTTCGATGGTACCAAATTCACCAGTGATGGAGGCCTTACGTATACCCCGAGCTCCTCATTTTTCGTCAATGACCTGGCCACGTTTGCGAGTGGCTTTACTTCGCAGGGTCTTTCCACCTTTGACGGCAACATCGTCGCCAATGCATCGTCCACCTTCTCGGCACCGCTCAACATCGCTCAATCCAGCACGACTCTCGCCACCTTCTCCGGATCGACCTGGCTCACCAATCTCACCGCGTCAACGCTTCTTGCGCTTGATGCCAACAAGAAGATCGTCTCCACCACCACCATCGGCTGGAATCTCCTCAAAGGCCCGGCATCATCCATCTTCGCCTTCGACTCTTCGGGCAACCCGACGGCCACCTCCACCATCGGTCTCAACTACCTCAAGGGAGGTAACAATCTCCTGCTTTCCACCGATTCCTCCGGTAATGTCGTGGGCACCACTTCCGTGGGTGTGAATTATCTCTCCGGCATCCTCCCGATCGCCAACGGCGGCACCGCGACCGGCACACAGGTCACCAACGGTGTGAACTTCTTCGACGGTACGCGCATCACCTCCGGCACCGCCATCACCTGGAACGGCACGACCTTTGCTGCCTCAAACATCTCCACGGGCGGCACGCTTGGCGTCACCGGTCTCTCGACCCTCGGTGGCTTCATCAGTACCGCATCCTCGACCATCACAAGCGGTCTCTTCTCAGCCAACGGGGGAGCGAGCACCACCAACTTCACTGCCACCGGTCTTGTGATCTTGGGCAATGCCACCACGACCAATCTCTTCAGCACCACCGCCAGCTCCACGAATCTCTTCTCGCAGCTTGCATCACTGGGCACACTTAACCTCAAAGCCACCACCAGCAAACTTCTTGCCACCGATGCAAACGGCATGGTGATCGCCACTACCTCGATCGGCGTGAACTATCTCAGTGGTATCCTCCCGATCGCCAACGGGGGAACAGCGACCGGTACGCAGGTGACGAATGGTGTGAACTTCTTTGATGGGACACGCATTACGAGCGGTACAGCGCTCACTTTCGACGGCACAAACCTTGGCGTCGGTACGACCTCTCCGCAGGAGCGGCTCACCGTGATGGGTGGCAATATCTTCCAGACGGGCGGCAGCGGTAATTCAGGGCAGCTGTACAATCCCGCGCTCCTCGGCGGCGTCGATCTCGGGATCGGGGTGGGGGAGTCACTCTTTGGCGGGCAGGATATGACGGTCGTCGGCAACACCCTCTACCTGGTCACCGCCTCCACGACCGCCAATACCGGCTGCTCCACGAGCGATATGTCAGATTGCGAACTCCGCATCTTTGATATAGCTACGGGCACGCCGCGTTTCCTCGGCGGTGCCGACTTCGGACCGACGGCGACCGCGCATGGCAACGGTATCGCGGTAGCGGGGCAATATGCATACGTAACGGTCAGCACGGTAGCCGGCACCTGCAACTCGACCACCGCCACCGGTTGCGAATTCCGCATTTACGATATCTCCAATCCATCCGCACCCCTGTTCAAAGGCGGTCTCAACTTTGCTATTTCCGGTATTAACGTGGTCGTTTCGGGGCATTATGCGTACGTGACTTTGAACTCTGTTTCCGGCAACGACTTCCGTATCATCGACATCTCGGATCCGACCAATCCGGTAACGGTGGGCGGGCTCGATTTGGGTACTGCCGGTATTGGTCTGCGCGTACAGGGTAATTATGCGTATATCGCCCAAGGAAGTGTTACCGGCAACGACTTTATCATCGTGGACATCTCCAATCCCGCTGCCCCCGTCACTGTCGGCGGTATGGACCTCGGCACCAACGGCCGCGCCATCGCCGTCTCGGGCAATTATGCCTACGTAGGCAAAGACACGGGCGGCGTCACGGGCAACCTCATCATCTACGATGTTTCCAACCCGACCGCGATCGCCACCACCTCGGTCATCAGTGCCGCTGCTGCGCAGACTGTCCAAGTCTCGGGACGATATATGTATCTCGGTGTAAGCTCGCTCGCTGGTTCGTGCAACTCAACAACGATCACCGGCTGCGACTTCCGCGTGTACGACATATCCGATCCATACAATCCGATTGCCGTCGGCGGTGTTGACGAAAATGCCAACGTCCAAGGTCTCGTTGTCTCCGGTCATAGCGCATTCGTCGGGCTGTCGAGCATCTCGGGCAATGACCTTGTCGTACACGACATCACCGGTGCCGATCTGCAATCGCTGGCTGTGGGTACGCTCGACGCGGGCTCTTTGCAACTGCGCAACGATCTCACCTCGCAGGGTCATATCTTTGCCGATACTTTCAACGCCGGTGCGGGAGGCATCTACTCCACCGGCGGCATCTTCTCGTATGTCGCATCATCGAGCGCCACCACACCGATCGCCGGTCTCTTCATGGGTGGCAACGTCGGCGTCGGCACCACCACGCCATGGGGCAGTCTCTCGCTCGCGGGCACGGCAGGCCAGACCAATCCGCTTTTCGTCATCGCAAGCTCGACCGGCACCTCGCTTTTCTCGATCGCGGGAGACACCGGCCTCGCGACTCTCTCCGGCGGCTTCCTTTCCACCGCATCTAGCACGATCACCTCAGGACTCTTCAGTATGAACGGGGGAGCGAGCACGACCAATTTTACTGCCACCGGCCTCACGATCTTGGGCAATGCCACCACCACGAATCTCTTCTCTACGACGGCATCATCGACCAATCTCTTCGCGCAGACAGCTTCGCTCGGCATCCTTAATATTCCCAGTATCACCAACGCGATACTCTCTACGAATAGTAGCGGCCAAGTTGTTGCGACGACATCCATCGGCACCAATTATCTGACCGGTGTACTCGCCATTGCCAATGGCGGTACCAACAACTCCTCTGCATACACCGCCGGCTCGGTGATATTCTCCAATGGCACTTCGCTTACGCAGGATAACAGCAACTTCTTCTGGGATGACACGAACAACAGATTTGGTATCGGCACCACAAGCCCCAACTCCGCGATCGAAATCTCCGGCTCTGATGCGGGTACGACACTCAACACCTTCACGTCTGGCACGACGCTTTCGATCAGCAACCGCAATACGACCGCCAACAATTTCTCGACACTCGCATTCCGCACACAGGATCTGACCAATGGCGGAGCCACTTCTTCTGCACAAATCGTCGGCATCAACACCGCGCATACCGCAGGTGCTTCATCGGGTGCGCTCGCATTCCTCACCCTCAATGCAGGTAGTCTCGGCGAAGCGATGCGCATCTTGCCGACCAATCTCGTCGGTATCGGCATCACGGCACCCACCTCAATGCTCCATGTCTCGGGTACACAGCCGACATCGGCGTCATCGGGCAACGGTACGGCAGCGACTTCGATCTTGAACATCGCAGGCATCACGGGTGGTGTGACTACCGACACAGGCACGCGCACCGGCGGCGCCGGCAGTGCGCTCACGCTCACCCTCGGCACCGGCGGCACCGCCACCGCAGCCGACGTCCTCTCCACCGGCGGCACCGGCGGCACCTTCACCATGACCGGCGGCGTCGGCGGCGCGGCCTCCGTCGCCGGTACCGGCAACAATACCGGCGGCGCGGGCAGTGCCTTCACCTGGACAGGCGGTATCGGCGGCGCGGCCAATGGGGATACGACCGGCAACAACACCGGCGGCACCGGCGGTGCTTTCACCTGGGTAGCCGGCACCGGCGGTGCTGCTACCAACGCCAATGGGACACCGGGCACACGCACCGGCGGCGTCGGCGGTGCGATCACACTACGTGCCGGCGCCGGCGGCGTTGGTACTGACACAGGCGGCAACGGCGGCGGCCTCTCGCTCTCCAGCGGTCTTGCTGCCGCGGCCACGAGCTCTGCCGGCGGCGCCGTTACTATCACCGGTGCGGCCGGCGGCACGACCGGCTCGGGCGGCGCCGGCGGCGCGATCACCCTCACGGGCGGATTGGCAGGCGGAGATAACAGCGTGGCTCGTGCTGGCGGCGCCATCGCGATCACTGCCGGAGCATCGAAGGGAAATAATGCAGGTGGTGCCATCACACTCACTGCCGGTGCTTCGAGTGCATCAAGTACGCTTGCCGGCGGTGCAATCTCTCTCACGGGTGGATTGGGCGGCACCAATACGAATACCGGTACAGCCCTGGGCGGCACCGGCAGTGGATTTGCATTCACGCTGGGTACCGGCGGCACCGCCACCGCAGCCGACGTCCTCTCCACCGGCGGCACCGGCGGCACCTTCACCATGACCGGCGGCGTCGGCGGCGCGGCCTCCGTCGCCGGTACCGGCAACAACACCGGTGGCGCGGGCAGCCCCTTCACCTGGACAGGAGGCACCGGCGGTGCTGCCAACGGCAACACGACCGGCAACAACACCGGCGGCATCGGAGGAGCATTTACCTGGACAGCCGGCACCGGCGGTGCCGCTACCAACGCCAACGGGACACCAGGCACACGTACCGGCGGTGCAGGCGGTGCGGTCACTATCAACGCTGGCGCCGGTGGTGCAGGTACTGACACGGGTGGCAGTGGTGGTCTCCTCACTATCAGTGGAGGAACCGCCGCTGCGGCCACCAGCTCTGCCGGCGGTGGAGTATCCATCCTTGGTGATGTGGGTACGTCCATAGGAAGTGGCGGCGCCGGCGGCGCGCTGACCCTTACTGCCGGTGCGGCAGCTGGTGACAACAGTGTAGCCCGTGCCGGTGGTGCCGTCACAGTTACTGCAGGCGCGTCAAAAGGACAAAACGCCGGTGGCGCGATCACACTCACCACGGGCGCCGCGAGTGCGTCGAGTACTCTCGCGGGCGGTCTCCTCACGCTGACGACCGGCGCCGGCGGTACCAATACCAACACGGGCACCGCCACCGGCGGCGCGGGTGGCGGGCACACCTTTTCAATGGGGGCCGGCGGCACCGCCACCGCAGCCGATGTGCTCTCTACCGGCGGCGCCGGCGGCACCTTCACGATGACCGGCGGTGTGGGCGGCGCCGCATCCGTCGCGGGTACCGGCAACAACACCGGCGGTGCGGGTAGTGCCTTCACCTGGACAGCAGGCACCGGCGGCGCGGCGAGTGGCAACACGACCGGAGTAAATACAGCCGGCGCCGGCGGAGCTGTCGCGCTTTCTGCAGGCACCGGCGGGGCCGCGACCAATGCCAACGCGACCCCGGGCACGAGGACGGGCGGAGCGGGAGGTGCGCTCACGCTCAATGCCGGTATCGGCGGCACGGGTACTGATGTCGCGGGCGTAGGCGGTGCCATGATATTCAAAACAGCGCAAACGACATCACTCACCGAACAAATGCGCATCACCAACACCGGTCTCGTCGGCATCGGTACGACGACGCCATTTTGGAAATTGACCGTCGCATCGTCCACCGGTCCACAGATCGCACTCACTGACGGCACTGCAAGTTCAAATGCTTGGACCTTCCGCAGTATCAGCAACTCGTTCTATATTGCCACCTCGACCGCGACCGCCACCTCGACCGTCGCCGCACTTGCGATTAATTCCAACGGCGCCGCAACATTTGGCAATAATCTCACCGTAAACGGCACCGCCAGCCTCCAGCAAGCTACCACCACCACCTTTGCGATCACCTCCATCACCAACAGTATTCTCAGTACGAATGCGAATGGCTCGGTGGTTGCTTCTACCACAATCGGCTGGAATCTCCTCAAAGGCCCGGCATCATCCATCTTTGCCTTTGACGCGAGCGGCAATCCAATCGCCACCACTACGATCGGCACCAACTACCTCATCGGTCCTGCCAACGCGATCCTCAGCACCAATGCAAGCGGTGCGGTCGTCGCCACCACGTCGATCGGTGTCAACTATTTGACCGGTATTCTCGGCATCGCTAATGGCGGTACGGCCACGGGCACCCAAGTCACCAACGGCGTGAATTTCTTCGACGGCACGCGGATCACGAGCGGGACGGCGCTCACGTTTACCGGCACGAATCTCGGTATCGGCACGACGACACCGATGGGACTCCTTACGATTGCCACGTCATCTGCCACCGCAGCAAATGCCGCTATGAAAATCCAAAGTAACTCTGGTACGACTACGGTCACATTCTTCACCTCAACCACGACGTTCCTCACGACTTCTGGTGTCGCCGCTACGGCTGCGCAAGCGAGTAACTATATGATCATCGGAAATGGTAGCACCGCCGCGAGTGTCTCAATCGTCAATGGCGGTCTTTGTGTGGACAGCGATGGGTGGTGTTTCGCCTCGACGACTGGTCGTGTTAGTTCAGTGACGTCTACGACGGGTGGCTCTGACGTCGCGGAAATGTACGCATCGCACGATACTCTCGTTCCGGGCAATATTGTTGCGACAGCAGGTAATGTGGCGATCAAAGCAGCAGTGACAGATACCAAACATCATATAATAGGCATTGTCTCGACCGCGCCAGGTCTCACACTTGGCTTCAATCCGGATGGTACCTTCGATACCACAGACAATCACTATCCTGTGGCGCTCGTGGGACGCGTACCGGTCTTAGTCAATCTCGACAACGGTCCGATTGCAATCGGAGATCGCATTGCTCTCTCTACTTCGACACCGGGTGTCGGTATGAAGGCGGACCCGATGGATCCGAGTGTGGCAATTGCGTTGCAGGCATATCAGACTGGTGCGACTTCAACAGCGATCCTCGCATTTGTTAACCTGCAGGATATTAACGTCTCGGCGATACAGGCGATCGCTTCAAGCACTTTTGCAACGAGTTCGCAGACAGCAATCATCGATGGTCCGTTTGCTGGAGTGAGTCAGATGCTCCATGACACACTTTCTTTGGCCCTTGCCTCGGTGTCTGGTATCGCGGGCACAGGCGTGCGTGAACTCGGAGGAGCGGTACATGGGAGTCTCGCTGCCTTTGACAAGGTCTTTGCCAAGGAGATCTATGCCGACAACATCACCGCGCAGAAAGTGACTGCCGTGCAGCAGATGTGTGTCGGCACGACCTGCGTGACCGAGGCGCAGCTCCAAGCGCTTCTCGCTTCGGCCGCCGTAGCCTCTGGCGGAGGCGGCTCGGGCGCCGCCGGGGCGACCGGTGGTAGCACCGGAGGTGTCTCCTCGGGTGCCACGACCCCGACTGCGACCACCGCGACCGGATCGGTGGCGCCGATCATCTCCGTCAACGGCAACAATCCCGCTTCGATCCAGGTCGGCTCGGTATATAGTGATCTCGGGGCGACGATCACGGGTCCGACGAGCGCGCTCAATCTCGGGATCAGTGCGATCGTGGATGGGGGAGCGACGACGACAATCGATCAGATCCATATCGATACGAGTGTGACGGGTACGCATACGATCCGTTACTTTGCCACGGACGCAAGCGGTGTGCAGGGTTCGGCGACGCGCACGGTCGTCGTCTATGATCCGACGACGACCACGTCGCCAGCCGAAGAGACGGCCTCAGGAACGACGACCATCAATACGACCACATCATCCACGGATACGTCGACCTCAACGCCGTCGACCATTGACACTTCCACCTCGTCATCGACCGCTCCTGTGGATTCAACAACGACGAGCACGAGCCAATGAATAAGGATATGAGATTAGCCTCAGAGCCGTAACTGCGAGAATCAGACCTTCGCAAAGCCTTTGCGAAGGTCTGATTCTCGCAAAAGTAGTTTGGTGCTATAATCGCGTCATATGCGCAAGGAGCCATATGGGGTCGACTCATTTGTTCACGTTATGAAGCGTGGCGCACGAGGTCTTCCTGTTACAAGTGATCTTGCCGACTGTTGGCGCTTTGCACGGCTCCTGTATCACATGAATGATGAGTATAAATCTGACACGTGGGAGCGTGACACTTTCGGTATGGGGATTTTTGAGCGGCCGAGTTCTTGGCCTGAACGACGCCCTCTGGTCAAGGTGCTTGCGTGGGTTTTGATGCCGAATCATTTTCATTTGGTACTGAAAGAGATCAATGAAGGAGGTGTCTCAAAATATATGCAAAAGATTGGCAACAGTATGACTGCCCACTTCAATCTAAAGTACGAAGAAAAGGGGAGTATCTTCCAGGGGGCATTCAAATCGCGCACACTTGATGATGATTTTTACCTCAAACACGTCGCACCCTATGTCATGGTAAAAAATGTTTTTGAACTCTATCCGGGCGGCTACGACCTCGCTGTCTCGGAATTCGATAATGCTTGGAAGTGGGCTGTCGAAGAATACCCATTTTCCAGCTTGGCAGATTACGCGATAGGTCGTATGTCGCCGATTATCGAGAAGGATATCTTTGGCGAATTGTTTGACTCACTCGACGCGTTTAAAGTGCATGCGAAGGAAATGATACTAAATCGTGTAGTGGAGTCCGATAACAACCTGTACGCAGCTGCTTTAGAATAGTTGCTTGCGAGAATCAGACCTTCGCAAAGGATTTGCGAAGGTCTGATTCTCGCAGTTGCTTCTCGCAGTTCGTTTTTGTCTTGATCCGCATGAGTACGGAGTGGTTTGGCATGATATACTTTTTGGATATTATTGAACTGAATACATCTATATAGATATGGTACGAGTAGCTATCAATGGTTTTGGGCGAATTGGACGGGCGTTCGTCCGTGCGGCGCATGATGCGGGCCTCCGCCACGCCGAAGCGGGCTCTGGCCTCGCGGAGGCGGGGGCGGACATCGAGATAGTCGCGGTAAACGACCTCGGCAACATAGACAATCTCGCATATTTGCTGAAATACGACACGGTCTACAGGCGTGCGCCGTTTGAGGTATCCGCGGCCGACGGCGTCATCACGGCAGGGAAGTGGAAACTCAAAGTGCTTGCCGAAAAAGATCCCGCCGCGCTCCCGTGGCGCGATATGAATATCGATGTGGTCGTCGAATCGACCGGGCTTTTCACTGATTTCGACAAGGCAGGTGTCCACATCACTGCCGGTGCCAAGCGCGTGGTGGTCTCGGCTCCGTCCAAAGACGGCGACGGCAGCGTGCCGGGCGCGACTATCCTCATGGGACTCAACAATGACAAGGTCTCGACCTGCGCCGTTACCTCCAATGCCTCTTGTACGACCAATGCCGCATCGCCGATCATCGCGATCCTCGACGAGGGCATAGGAATAGAGAAGGCGATCCTATCGACGACGCATGCGTACACCGCTTCGCAGTCGATCGTCGACGGACCGTCCAAGAAAGATAAGAAAGAAGGCCGCGCAGCAGCGCAAAATATCGTGCCGACATCGACTGGCGCTGCGATCGCTGTCACCAAGGCATATCCGGCGCTCGCCGGGAAATTCGACGGTATTTCACTGCGTGTGCCGGTGCCTGCCGGCTCTATCGCAGATATCACCTTTATCGCCAAGCGTCCGACCACGGTCGAAGAAGTAAATGCGGTCCTCAAGGCGGCTGCGCAGTCCGATCGGTGGAAGGGTATTTTTACCGCCTCTGAAGAAGAGCTCGTATCATCAGACATCATCGGGCAGCCCTACGGCTCTATCGCCGATCTCGGCATGACGCGCGTCGTCGATGGTAATCTCGTCAAGGTCCTTGCTTGGTACGACAATGAAATGGGGTATACGCACACCCTGGTGCGACATGTGGTGGAGACGGGCAAACACGTTTAGTTTTAAGTTTGCAGTTAAACTATGAAAATATATTTTGCGAGCGATCATGCGGGATTTGAGATGAAAAATGCGCTTGCCGTGTATGTACGCGACGAGCTTGGGCACGAGATCGAAGATGTGGGAGCGCGTGAATTTGACGCTGGCGATGACTATCCGCCGATAATCGCCGTTGCCGTTCGTTCACTTGCGCAGGATCTCAAAGAGGGGAGGGATGCCAAGGCGATCATATTGGGCGGGTCGGGGCAGGGAGAGGCGATCGTCGCCAATCGTTTTACGGGAGTGCGTGCGGCGGTCTACTACGGAGGTCGTCCGGAGATCATCAAGCTCTCGCGCGAACACAACGATGCAAATGTGCTTTCTCTGGGCGCACGCTTCCTCAGTGTCGACGAAGCCAAGAAAGCCGTCCATGAGTGGCTCACGACGAATCCTTCAAAAGATGAGCGACATATGCGCCGACTCTCGGAGATCGAGACGATCGTACAACTATGATCGACATCGTCCCCACCGCAGTGCCGCGCGACCATGGTGAATTGGTCGCGGCTATGGACAAAATTTTCGCGTTCTCCGACAAGATCCATCTCGACATCAACGATGGGGTTTTCGTGCCGCAGGTATCATGGCCGTATCTCGGTCCGGATACCTACGGCAGTGCCGATGTCATCATCCCCAGCGGTCATACGGTCCAGGCGCATATGATGGTGAGTGAGCCGCGTGCACTGGGCCTGCATCTCATACAGGCAGGAGTGACCTCGATCGCGGGACACATCGAGGCATGTGCTGATCACGCGGATGCAGAATCAATGCTTGCTGCGTGGCGGGCCGCAGGTGCGCGCGAGGTCGGGCTCGCGATCCTCATCAACACGCCGATCAGGGACATCGTGCCGTGTATCGATCTGTGCGATGTGGTGCAGGTGATGTCGGTCGCGACGATCGGCGCACAGGGTGCGGCTTTTGATCCGCGTGCGATCGAGCGTGTCCGCGAACTCCATCAAGCACATCCCAAAGTCAAGATCGCCGTCGACGGCGGCGTATCTGCATCCAACATAGGCGAGCTGATCGCGGCAGGTGCATCGCGTTTCTGTGTAGGCTCCGCGATCATGCAAGCGTCTGATCCCGCGGCTGCCTTTAGGAGTATGTTATCCGCAACCGCTTCCTGAGCATCAGAACATAAGGATTATCCCCAACTCACGCGTACTCCTGTTGAGACATCACACGGTACTCTATATATACATGCATAATAAACAAGTAACAACGTGGTTAGTTATCGTACTACTAGTAGTTCCTCTCCTCATACAGGCGCTCACCAGCTCAACCGGAAGCACCCCGACTGTCTCGGCGATATACCCGTCGCGATTCGTACCCAATACCCCAGTCACGATTGCCGGAACCGGATTCAATACGACACGCAATATAGTAACTGTCACAGGCACAGGAACAAGCACCGCGTATTTTGTTGCTCCTAGTGTACAAGGCGGTACACTGTTTTCATTCGTGTTTCCGTCGACTCTCCCTGAGGGATCTTACACACTCACGGTGAACAACGGCACACAGGTGAGCGCTCCATTTCCGTTTACAGTAGTGTCTACCATCACGCCGCCTGCGCCGCCGTCTGCTACTTCCACAAACTCGTTCCTGACCATCTCACCGAATCCTTGCATCGTTGATGCGACAGGGAAGTGCGCGACTCTTGTTCATTGGGAGACACCCGCGAAGACGACAGTGCTCTGGGCGAGCAAGAACGGCGCCGCGCCGGTGCTCGTCGCTTGTGCCGGTAAGAATGCGACGACGACCATCCCGTGGATCGTCAAAGGAAGCGTGTATGAATTCAGTGTATATGCGGTCCCGAACTGTTCGACAAATCCGTCGTCTCCAGCCGGACTCGAATGGCTGGCTTCGATCAGTGTGACAGGCGTCCCGTCAGGGGCACTTGTATACCCGGCAAAGAACATCGGTGCGGTGCATCTTGAACTCTTCACGCAGTACCAAGGTCGTCACGGCGCCGGTGCTCTGGGTACGGATGCGGAGATGCAGGTGGGGACCGCGATGGCGCGCAAGTCGCTCGACGACGCAAAGATGCTTGCTGGTGCCAATTATGTACGTATCGCCCCTGCAGGTTTTTGGCCGCAAGATCTGGCACTTTGGCAGAATAATCCGACGGCGTATTGGGCGCTCATGGATACTATGATGCACGACATGTACGCGCGCGGGCTCTCAGCTGAGGTCGATCTCACCTGGCATTATACGCGTTTCTCGACCCTTGCGGGGGACACTTTATCCGACTTCTTCGGTAATCCGAACTCGGCATCATACCAGCTATGGGCACGATATGTGCGTGAGTTTGTGACGCGCTACAAGAACGATCCGCAGGCTTCCATCTATCTGTATATGATTGGCAACGAAGCAAATCTCAGTACTGATCTTGATGGCCGCACGCTCCATTGCGCACAGGCATCAGGATGGCTCTGTCAAAATTTCGGTAACTATTCGACGAACCAGATGTTAGCATTCCAGACGCGAGGAGCGTCCCTCATACGCATGATTGATCCGACGCATCCGGTTACTTCCGGCAATAGCGCGGCTCGACCATCGGCGTATCACCTGCAACGCAAGCCAGGCTGGCTTCCGGGTGGACCGGATTGGACCTTGGACACCAAGACCCAACTTATCTCTCATCTCACATACATTACACAAGGTATTGATTTGCTAGAGCTCCATTTCTACAATTTTCCCACCGCAGATGGTTCAAGGCGTGACAACGAGCGCTTCTGTCCCGGGTCGGATTGTATAGAGGGGGCTAACAATGCCGACCTCCTCGATGTATACCAGACAGTTGCTGATACGATGGGAAAGAAATTACACATCGCCGAATATGGGGACTTTGATCCGTATCTCAAGGATTTCTTGCCCGACTTTGGTCCGTTCGTCCATAGTGTCATCGATAAGACCGTTGCGTTGAAAATCCCTTACTCGGCACCATGGTCTTTCGAATTCTATGCGTCGCGTACGAGCACATACTCCCAGTCGGGGAGCTATCAAAATATCGAACCGGGCTATACCGATTCTTTTCTCGCCTTTATCCGCAATGCCAATGCGTCGCTTGGTTCTATCACGGTCCAGCCGCTCATTAGTATTCCGTCTGTCCATGCAATCCTGACGAACCCGCTTGATGGCGCGACGCTCACTGGTACGAGTACTTTGCTGTATGCGGTCGCAAGTGCCCCGCGCGTGGGTGTCGCCATCCAAGATGTGAAGTTCTATGTTGATGATGCCCTTGTCTCGATCCAGACAGCGCCACCGTACCAATTTATGCTCCCGCATTCTTCGCTGAAAGACGGCACCCACAAGGTCCAAGTGACAGCAACCGATACGATGGGACACTCTGCAAGCTCGTCCGATGTCTCTGTGACTTGCGACGCGGCGATTTGCCCGAAAATTGTAGACGAATGCTTCGCCCCGACGTATGCACAGGTACAATCTTGTCTGACTCTTGCGGCGGCACGGCCTGCCAATGCGCCACAGTTCCATATCCTTATGACCGGCGACATGGTCCTCGACCTCAATCAAGTGATTCGGTTTCAGAATCTCCAAAACGTAACGTTACGCGGGGCGGGCGGTCCACTACTGGATCAACCAGTTCGCATTTCGGAGACCACCGCGCGCATGGAATCTGATGCGGCCAATGACAAGTACATGATCGAAGTATTGGGTGGATCTGATCACGTGACAGTGTCGAATCTTACGCTTGTAGATGCTACGGGTAGCACTGCGATCCTAAAGCAAAAATGTCGAGCGGGTGCGAATCCTGATCCAGCAAAGTACACACTATGGGATCCGCCGTTTTGCTACCCCGCACTCTTTGTCGGCGGTGTCTCGGCGCGAGCAGATGATCTTGCGAAGGATGTCACTGTCGATAAAATGACAATCATCTCTCATAAGGCGTCGGTCTTTGAAGTACGGCGAACCACAGGACTTACTGTTACGAACTCGGTCTTCGACGGCGCGACAGTGCACGGCATTTTCTTCCACGCTACCTATCCTCATCTTCAAACAGTATTCAAAAATAATCGTTTTTCTCATGCAGGTACCGCAGCTCTGAATCTGCATAATGTGGATGATGTATTAGTCGAAGACAATGTGTTCTTCGACAACCACATAGATCCGCAGTTCTTGTATTGTGAGGGAGGCGGCACCCCGCCGCAGTGTGTAGGAGGAACAAAAAGATTTTACCCTGGTGGACAATTGTATGCCGCAGACGTGGCCAATGCGCCAGTGCGTAATGTACGCATACTTAACAATGAGCTCTTCATGACCCCCGAGTATCTCGGACATCAGACCACGGTTGGCATCGAGATTGATAACGGTGCGCGTGCTCCACTGTCGAACGTGCTTCTAGAAGGAAACTACGTGCATGACATGCCGCGTAATGGTATTGCGATTCACAACGCGACGACAACCCTGCTTAATCAGAGGGATGTCATTGTTCGGAATAATCGGGTTTTCGATTCATACCTTGATTTTCCCACGTTGAATTTGCCGGCGACGGCCGGAATCCAGCTGGAGTCGAATCCAGCCGCATTTCCGAACAACATGCACCCATATGTCGATGTGGATTCAAACCAGATTCGAAAAGGGAGTGGTCCGGTCATGTCGGCGACATTTGCGGGTACGCCCAAGACTTGTGTGGTGAATCCTACAACGGGACTTTGCCCCCCTGTAGATATCCATTGGCAGATTACCGGAGCACCGGCTAATACAAAGCCAATTCTTAAGGTTAATAATGCAAATATGAAGGGGTACGCAGCAGGAACTCTATCAGGTACTGCCACGGTTCCTTGGATTTTTGCACGCAACTATTCATTCTCCTTGCATCTTGATGCGAATGACCCGTATCCGATAGCAGTCATCAATATAGTGGGCGTTAAGTAGTAGCTCTTGCGCTGAACGGCTACCTACACAATAAACTCCAACTTTATCCCCAAACCGTATTCCCGCCGAGACATCCATAAGGTATTGTGTACCCATGCATAACAAACAGCTAACGACTTGGGTAGTCGTCGTACTATTAGCAACTCCTCTCCTCACACAAGCCCTCACCCCTGAAGAAAAGAACACTTTCTTAATTCAGCTCATCACTCAAGTCCTCGAACTTCAAAAACAAATCGTCGCTCTCGGCGGTGCCCCTGTGGCGATTCCTGCCAATCTCTCTGGACTCGTTCAGCAGGGAGGCGGCAGTGCCGGAGGCGCTGCCGCTTCTGCTGTGACCTGCACCCTCTCCCGCACCCTCGCCCTCGGCGCAAAGGGAGACGACGTCACTTGCCTCCAGCGTTTTCTCATCGCGCAGAATCTCCTCGCTCCCGACAGCGCCACCGGCTACTTCGGCCCGCTCACGAGAGCGGCGGTGCGCCGTTTCCAGCAAGCGCAGAATCTCGAACAAGTCGGGCATGTGGGCAAGCTCACTCGTGCACACATCAACCAAGTACGGTCAACAGCACTTGCCACGAATGCTCTCTTGCCACCACCTGCAGGTGGCGCAGTTTCTCAGATCACAACAGATGCAGGGGAGAGAGAATCCGCATCCTCATTTGCTGATACATCCGCCGCAGGCGCTCCCGCTGTCCTCGGCACCTCGACGACCTCAACCACCTCCACTTCCACCACAAACAACGCGTTGTGGGTCACGATCGGTGCACCCAAAGATGGTGCGACCGTCTCGGGTGGGTTCACGATCGGGACACGAGTGAGCACCACGACCATTGGTACACAATTCAAGATCGACGGCAAGAATTACGGTGGCGAAGATAAGCGCGTGCCGTCCCCCGGAATAGGAGTGAATTTCGGTTCGTTTGTTAATGGTCCGCACGCACTCTCTGCGGTCGTACGCGATGCGGCAGGCAATCGCGCCACTAGTACCGTAAACGTTATCTTCGCGAATTACATCCCGCCGCCGGTCGCCACGCCCGCACCGAGCACGTACGGGAGCACGCAGAATATTGTGCTCGCCACCTCGACCGCAACATCAACCCTTTCGTCGATTTCTAACTACCAATCAATCGTGCACGTGCGCTATGTGACCGACGGCTCTAACCCGACCTGCACGACAAGTCCGATCTACACCAAACCCATTGTTGCCTCTACCACCAAGACGATCAAAGCAATTTCCTGTTATTTGGCCGTTTCTTCGCCAGTCGCAACCTTCACGTACAGCATCGTGCAGTCGGGTACGACCTTCACCTTCAACCTCAATACCGCCGCCACCACGAGCGCCGGTGTGTATCAAAACGGAACGCTTATAAAGACACTCTGGAGCAATGTACAGTATTCTGCCGGAGCGCACACTGCGACGTGGGATGGTACCAAAGACGGCGGTGCGGTTGCCCCAGGCGGCATTTATGAGGTCCGCATTCTCTCCAATAACGTCCGCTATAGCTGGGACGTGATCGGTAACACCTCGACCAGTTTTACGGACTCCACCACACTTCATGCGCAGGATGTCATCTACGGCATGGCAATCACGGGTTCGACCATCTACTACACTACCGCTTACAACGAGGCGCGCTCCGGCACGTTCAAAACAAGTGTTTCGAATCCTCAGGCCAAAACGATTATTCTTCCTACGGCGTTCCATTACACCGGCCCGATAGCTCTCTACGTCGCAACCGATGGTAATTATGTGTACTGGGATGGTATGGACTGGGGCGGATATCCCAACGTCAACAACCACGTCTATGTATATGCCACCAAAGTGAGCGACGACACCATGGTGAAATTCCTCAGTGGTACCGATGTTACCATCGGCGTCGCTGGTCCCGATGGTGTGCCGAGAAAGTACAGCGCCATCAACAATCTCGATGTTGCTTCCTCGACCATCACGGGTCTTGCGGTACAGAAGAGCGGCGATTACCTCTTTGTGGCGCATGGCGATCTGAACAAAATAGATGTTCTCAACAAGACGACCGGCGCCTTCGTGCGTGCCATCGCCATGACCGCACCGCGCAAGATCGCAACGGATATGAGCGGCAATCTCTGGGTCATTACCGGATCCGAGACGGCGGCAGTCGTACAAAAGTATACTGTTGCCGCCGACGGCTCGCTCTCGGCTATCTCCAATCTCAAGATCACCGGTCTTTCTAAACCCTTGACACTTGCCATCTCACCCGACAATGCAACGCTCCTTGTCGCTGATGGCGGCACGAGCCACCAGGTCAAGGCCTTCAGTAACACGACCGCATCTTCTACGTGGATCTATGGCAAACCAGGCGGCTACCTTAGTGATCCGAATGTCGCCGTGGATAAGTTTTCCTTTCACAACTTCAATAACATCACCTTCCGTGGCGGTGTCGATTGGACATTTCTCACCTATGCTCCCGATGGTTCCTTCTGGGTGGGTGACTCAGGCAATGATCGCTCGCAGCACTTCAGTGCGAGCCGCACACTCCTTGAATCAGTCTCATGGGTGCCACTTTTCTACAATACCGCCGTCGATCCCAATAATCCCCAGCGGATCTTTGCGGGGTTTCTCGAATTCGCCGTCGATTATGCAAAGCCGCAGGGGCCCAATACTGGCTCATGGAAGCTCGTGAAGAATTGGGGGATAGTGAAAGAGAAGCTTCCTCCGCAATACGTGCTGGCGTCAAAAAATGTCTTCGCAGTACCATTCGGCATGACAACCCTCAACAACGGGCGTACCTACGGGCTTCTGCGCAACTTCCAAACAGCCAAATTCGATGTGGTCGAATTCCCGGAAATTGGAACCCTGCGTTTTACCAGCGCTTCGACTCCGAACTACAATTATACACTCTATAAAGACGGCTCGTTACATGTGGTGAATCGACCAAAAATCGGAGAGTCCTTCGAATGGAGAAAGAAGCCGCTGACCGGATTTACCGCTGCAGGTGATCCGCAGTGGGGTCTCGAGAAAGTGGTCGGTACGTCACCTATCCTTGCTTCTTCGGACGATCACTACAATCTACCCTCGGGAGGGAGTTTCGTCCCCTGGGAAATGACCAATTCGGGCATCATTGTCTCGTTCGATGCACGCAGTCCTGTTTTTACGGGGGCGTATGCAACCGATCCAGTAGACCACAAAGGCTATCATCTTGCCGGACTCGATACAAACACCGGTACTTGGCGGTGGAAGACTGCACCATCGACGGGCATCCACTACTGTAGTGAATGGCCGGGAGACGGGACGTTCAACAATAACGAACGTGTCTACGTTGCTGGCAGTTTTGCGCATGCCGTCGATAACAACATCTTCTGGCATTACCAGGGCGAGGGGTGGAAGTGCGGTCGAGATCAGTCGAATATGTGGACACACGTCAGTGACGACGGTCTCATGATCGGTGAATTTGGCACTGTAGAGCAGGATCTGCCGAATGGCCAAGAGAACGAAGGTCAGGCGGGCCTTGCAGGTAATGCGGCGGCGCAGGGGCTCGTGAAAGGTCCCGATGGTGCGATCTACGTGTATCAAAACGACGAAGGCTGGCACGGCGGGATTCATCGTTGGAAGATCGATAATCTCTCGAGCATTAGCGAGCAAAAGATCCCGGTCAACTGGGATGCAGCCAAGTATGTCCCCCGTAAGGACCCGACTGATCTCCTCGCAGGCCTGCCCTACGACAGCAGTGTTGCCGACGATACTGCTGGTTGGCGCCGTACGCCCGCGACCGACACCACTAATAATTTGCAAACTGATTGGTGGAAGGTCATAACGAGTCTCAAAAACTACCCGTGGAACAAACACCTGTACGATTCACCTGACATCGACATTCTCTTTGCGCACCGACCTGCTGCAAATGCGACAGTCACTCGCGACTTGGGTACCCCGGACGCTTCAACAACCAGCTGGATGCTTACTGGTGCGGTGGTATTCGCGTCAGGTTTGTCAGGATCGCCAAATATGGGTGATTACGAAGGCATGTATTTCGACGTATTGGATGACGCAGGCAAGGTAATCTCGCGCCTGTATACAAAACAGGTGACAGCGAACGATTATAGGGTCTTCGCTAACAACCAGGTGATCTTTCAGATGACGGAATTCAAGTCGTTCTTGTTGGCCATAAGGAAAGTGCAGCCGTTCTCGATCAAGGCAAATGGTGGGAACGTGACTATCACCTATGGCTCGTACACTCCCGTGACGACACCCACGTTCGACAGCACGGCCAACTGGCGCAAACCAAAGACCATCAAGCTATACTTCTGGTCCACCGCGGGCGGGTACAACCACGGCATCAACTTCTCAAAGCTGAACTTTATTTCGAATTAATAGGGGGTAGGAATCAGCATGGGTTTTGTCCACCTCGTGAGCAATTAAGGCTGAGCAAAGTGAGATACAATAGATAGATGCAACCGCTCACCGACTCTGAGGTATACGAGCTGACTGCGCGCGCCAATGCGATCCGGCAGACCATCATCGAGATGCTTGTCGCGGCAGGCAGTGGTCACACGGCGGGGCCGCTCGGTATGGCGGATATATTCACAGCACTCTATTTCAACGTGCTCAAACACGACCCGCAGAATCCCGATTGGGAAGAGCGCGATCGTCTCATACTATCAAATGGTCACATCGTGCCGGTGCGCTATGCCGCCATGGCGCATGCGGGATATTTTCCCATAGAAGAATGCCTGACCTTGCGCAAATTTGGCTCGCGTCTGCAGGGGCACCCCGAGCGCTTGCGCTTGCCGGGTATGGAGACCACATCGGGCCCGCTCGGCTCCGGCCTTTCGCAAGCGGCGGGGATGGCATACGCTCTGCGCATGGATGGCAAACAGAATCGCATCTATTGCGCCATGTCCGACGGCGAGCATGATGCGGGCAACATCTGGGAAGCGGCTATGTGGGCGGGCGCCAACAAGCTCTACAATCTCACCGGTATCATTGATCGCAACAATATACAGATAGATGGATACACAGAGAGCATCATGCCGCTTGAGCCTCTACGCGAAAAATACGAATCATTCGGTTGGCACGTGCTCGAGATAGATGGGCACAACATCCCGCAGTTTATCGCCGCATGCGACGAAGCCAAGGCGATCTACGAGAAGCCGACCGTGATCATCGCACACACCATTCCCGGCAAAGGCATCCGCGAGATCGAGCGCGATTATCGCTGGCACGGCAAACCGCCGTCCAAGGAAGAAGCGCAGACATTTCTCCATGAGCTACGTACCATGCAGGGTAAAGTAACAAGCGAACATCAGTAGCAGTTTACAGATGACAGTTTACAGTAGACAGAAAAACATGAATGATTTTCGAAAATTAATAGTATGGCAAAAGGCAATGGATCTTGCTCGTGATTTGTATGTGCATACGAGTAAATTCCCGTCGGAAGAGAAATTTGGACTCACTAGTCAAATGCGTCGAAGTGCCGTTTCGATCCCATCAAACATAGCAGAGGGATCAAAACGGGGCACCAAAAAAGACTTCACACAGTTCCTGAGAATAGCAGCGGGATCAGCAGCCGAACTAGAGACGCAATTATTACTGTCAAAGGAGTTGTTTGGTTTCGATAACGAACCATTGCTCGATATACTCAAAGAGGTGCAAAAGATGCTGGAGTCACTCATTAAAAAACTGTAATCTGTAAACTATCTACTGTAAACTTCTCTCTATGTTAAACCCCGACCTCCACCTCAAAGAAAACATGTTTGATGCTCCCGAGCAGTCGCCGACGCGCGATGGTTTTGGGCATGGGCTTATCGAAGCGGCTATGGCCGATAGTAGGGTCGTGGCGCTCTGCGCCGACCTCACCGAATCGACCCGCGTCGAAGGATTCAAAAAGCAATTTCCCGAGCGATATATCGAGGTGGGTGTGGCCGAGCAAAATCTCGCTACACTCGGCGCGGGATTTGCGGCGGCGGGCAAGATCCCATTCATCACCTCATATGCAGCTTTTAATCCGGGGCGCAACAATGAGCAGATCCGCACGACCATCTCGCTCAACCGCGTACCAGTCAAGGTCTGCGGCATGCATGCCGGTATCTCGGTCGGTCCCGACGGGGCGACACATCAGGCGCTCGAAGACATGGCGCTCATGCGCGTACAGCCCCATATGACCGTGATCTCTCCATGCGATGCTGAAGAAGCCCGCAAGGCGACGATCGCGGCGGCACAATGGGACGGCCCAGTATACCTGCGCTTCGGGCGCGAAAAGACTCCGCTGATGACCACCACCGAGACGCCATTTGAGATAGGCAAGGCACAAGTGTTTCTCACCGCAGACAATCCGCAGGCGGTCATCTTTGCCACGGGCCCGCTTCTGCACAATGCGATGCTCGCGGCGAAGCAAATGGGGGATGAGGGGGTAGGAGTACATGTCGTCAATGTCGCTACCATCAAGCCGCTTGATCGAGAGACGATTCAAGCGCAGGCGCGACTCGCCGGAGCGGTCGTCACGGTCGAAGAACATCAGATCGCCGGAGGGCTCGGGAGTGCGATCGCCGAGGTGCTCGCACAGGAACATCCGGTACCGATCGAATTCATCGGTGTCCACGACCAATTCGGACAATCAGGAGAGCCCAAAGAGCTGATCGAGCATTACCACATGGGGGTATCGCATATCAAAGACGCGATCCGCAAGGTCATCTCTAGGAAAGCGGCACACTAAATATGTCGGCTGGCATCTTCAAACAACAGGTCAATTTTGTGATCAGTGTCTTTTTCATCGGATCGTTCGGATTGTTTATGACGATCAAGGTCTTGGATCTCGCACAACTAGAGAATCCCATCACAGAGACGAAAGGGGCCTCTATGACTGACATCAACTATTAGTTTGAGCGCAATGCGGAAGGGCGCCATGCACACTCGTGTGCATGGCGCCCTTGTGTATTTTCCGCACTTGCCAATTTACAAAGCTGTTGCTACAAAATCTGCCGGGCGTTTGGCGTACCACTCTTCGACCTCGGCATCCGTGAGGAGCTTGGTCTGCGCGCCGACGCCTTGTACTACTGATGCGGCGTTGATGAGTCCGCGCATGAGTGCTTCTTTAGGCTCGAGACCTTTGATGATGTAGGCGACACAGGTCGATGCGGTGGCATCGCCCGCGCCGGTGCGTGATACCGGCGGAGCGGGGTCAGGATACATCGGCATATGCCAGCAGGAGGCACTCAACGGGCGCATTTCTGCGTTGCGGGGCCCCACGATTTCTGTCGCCGTACCGCTTTGTACGTCTCCAGAAATCGTTCTCCCCGCGCCTTGAACTGCATCCCGTTGCGTGCCTCCTGCGCTTTCTTCGACATACGAGATATAAGCTCCGCTCGGGCCGTCGGTTACGACCACGATCTTGGGACCGAGCGCACGGATACCTTCCATGAGCTTCTTGATGTCGGATTCTTCTGTGCCGAGGATTTTCTGCGCCTCTTCTTTGTTGCAGAAGAATATCTCGGTCACTGAGTAGACCTCTTTGAGGGCTTCTGCGCCGAGCTTGATCTGAAATGTCCCGGGCTGGAAAGCGAGCTTCACACCGTTGGCTTTCACATAGCGAGCGATCTCGAGCTGATGATCGAGTGTCTCAAGGGGGAGTGAGGTGAGGTAAAACCATTTTGGTGCGGTCTCAAAAGCGGGGAGTTTGTACGGATAGAGCTCATGCTTGATGAGGATGGTGCGTTCGGGACCAAACTGCAAGATGTAGTGATAGTTGGTCTTGAATCCTGCATCGACCGAGATGAGCGAGGTGTCGACGCCGCGCGCCCTCA
The DNA here is from genome assembly GCA_016214605.1 of Candidatus Kaiserbacteria bacterium. Classification (GTDB taxonomy): domain Bacteria; phylum Patescibacteriota; class Minisyncoccia; order Phycocordibacterales; family UBA2100; genus UBA10103. The sequence continues at coordinate 8,690 of JACROD010000005.1, read as the reverse complement.
GGTCTGCGATACATCGTTCTCCATTTTGATCGTCGCCGACATGGACGACGAGCCCCGAGGCGAGGCCGAGCTTGTGTGCCGCGACGGCGGCGTTGGGGCCGTTGCCTACCGAGAGCACCTCGGTGACGGACTCAAAGGGGACCTTCTCACCGAAGCGTACGCAGAGCTCACGCACGCCGTGATTCACGAGCTCTTCTGCATCTTGTAATTTGATAAAAGCGTCGATGACAATGTCCCCAAACGCCACGAAGTCGTATTGCATATGGAAGAAAGTGTACCACATAAAGTGATATGTAATTGTTGACTCAACAAGACTCAACAAGAGGTAAGAAAAATTTCGTATTCAAAGATGATGTGATTATCCCCACCCCAAAACTCGCATCACACCCCCCCATGTCACAATGATACCCATACCAGTATCGGATAATCATAATACCTATTCGCTCTATGTTTCGCAGCAATCGCCTTCTCACGACCGCCATCGCGTCCTTCTTGATCGCCATCCCTTCCGCTGTCTTCGCGGGACCGCTCTCGATCACGTTTACCTCGCCTGATATCAGCACTACTCCCGCAGTGGCTGGCGTCGTCAATCTCGCGGCGACCGCAAGCAGCACGAGCAGCATCACCGGTGTGCAATTCAAGCTCGACGGCGTGAACCTCGGTCCCAAAGATACGATCCCTCCCTATACCGCAACATGGAACTCCGCTTCTTCCACCAGTGGATGGCATGCCATCAATGCCACCGCAAGCGATACCGCGGGGAATGTCGCTTCGACGACCATGAATCTGAAGGCCATGAATACGCCGTACCTCAGTGCTGTACCTGCTCCCGGCGCATACGGCAGGCCGCAAACGGTATATCTCTCCGCAAGCACCACGATCCGCTATCGTCGCGATGGAGTAGTTCCTACCTGTGCGTCCGGCAACGTATATTCGGGTGGAATAAATGTCGCCACTTCCGCCATCATCCGCGCCATCGCCTGCAAGGGCACCAAGCCAGTGTCCCCGGTGACTTCTTTCACTTATGACATCATCAATGCGTCTCTATACTACAGCGGATACGGCGGCAGGATCGTCGTGGTTGGTCCGGCAGCGGCAACCTCAACAATCCTCAGTCCGGTTGTCGCAGATATTCAGAAATACCTCAAGCAAATGACCAACTTTGATTATTATATCGGTCAGTACACCCGTGTGCCCGGTATCCAGTTGTTTCTCGCGAATTCTCCGAATGCTCCCGCAGATGCCGTTGCCCAATTGAATGGAAAAGGATTCGAAGCGTTTGTCATTCGCGGCGACACTATTCAACTCAAGATTATCGCCAACAACGAGCGTGGCCTCTCTTATGGCGTCTACTACTATCTGGAGCAACTCGGGGTGCGATGGCTCCTCTCGGGAGACAACTGGACGGTCGTGCCACGCAAAGGCAATGTCACCCTCGCGATCGACAAACTGGTGGCGCCGGCGTTTGCTCTCAATCGCACCTACGCCGGCACGGGTGGATTTTTCAGTAATGATCTTGGTAGACGATATCTGGGGTCAGGGGAATTCAGTATGGATGTCATCGGTTGGAATCGGCATTTACGATATGGCAACGAATATCATCTTGGTAAATCAATGGGCGAATCTTTCATTTCGCAGAACGTGAGCACGCTTACGGCACATCCCGAATACCTTGCAAAAATCGACGGTACATACTCACCGCTCTATCTCCCAAATGGCAATCTCAATGTCACTGCCAAGATCAATGCCGGAAATCCGGAAGCGGTCAACTATTATTGTGACTGGATCATGAAAGGGTATCGCGCTGCACGCAAGGTCCTGGGCGTGGCCGCGACCACCATGTCAGTCGAGCCTTCGGATGGTACGGGGGAGGGTAACAATATATCCGAATTGGTCGCAGCCGGCGTGGGCGACGGCTCGCCAAGCGATCAGGAATTCTTCATCATCAATCAATGCGCTCGCATGTTGCGTGCGGAGTTTCCGGATGCGGCCGCTATATCGCTCGCATACGCCAACCACTCCGATCCTCCGACTTTCTCACTCGAATCAAATGTCTTCATCCAGCCGGCATTTGCGTTCCGCTTTAGTCCGAAGACCGCAGGGCTGACCAACGATCAATGGGTCGCCCTATGGGGCACCAAGGTGAGCACGATGGGTCTCTACGACTACTGGTCCATTCCCGATTGGACGCACGATGAGCCTTCATTCAATTATCTGACGATAGGGGACAAGCTGCGCACGTACCACCAAGAAAACATCAAAGGCATTAATGCCGAATCAACTTACAGTGCCGGTGCGATGGGCATCGGCCACTATGTCGCTTCGCACGTCATGTGGGACACGACGATCGATGATGTGAAACTCATCGACGAGTGGTACACGCTCGCGTTTGGCCCGGCCAAAGCGCCCATGAAGCGGATGATGGAACGTTGGGCGACGAGCTATCGCCCGATCTCGGCCGAGCTTGGTACTTCGTATCAGGATATCCAGCAGGCGGAAAATCTGGCGGCCAACAATCCCGCAGTCCAAGCCCGTATCGATGATTACGCGCGCTACCTCCATTACTTGCGCCTGCGCGTAGAACTCGTCAACGCACAGGCGGTGAGCACGACGACTGCCAGTCAAAAGGCGACAGAGCTTGCTACGTATCTTTTCGACATCGACGATTCGCATATGGTGCAAACGACGCGCGACTACGATCTTTTGGCGTATCGCGGTTATCCCGAGCTCCTGAATCAATTCCATCTGCACAATCCGAGTGTCGCCAATGATCCCCCCGACGGCCCCGGCTGGGCCGCTGTCCATCCGCTCTCGCATGCCGACGTGATGAATCTCATCACCGACGGTGCGAGTAAATATCCTTTGCCGGATTTCACGATCAAGAAATATACGGGCAATCTCGTGCCGCTCACGCCTATCACATGGACGGCACCGACGACGACAAATCCGTGGGGACCGAAGCTGGGAACTGCGGGCGATATGGACGTCGAACTTGAAATGCCGGCAGGACTTGCGAACTTCCCCTTGCATGTCTCACAATTCGTAGACAACACGATCACGATCACCAACTCAGCCGGAAACACTGTGTATACAGGCACAGTATCGGCAATAGCCACTAGCTCATACGGCACTGTTATCAATCCGACGTGGAAAGAGCTCAGTATTCCGCTCGCTACCGGACACTACAAGGTGCACTTTCATGCGACCGGAGGAAGAAATGGTGGCTTTGTGTTGCAAACATGGAAAGGCGTGCCAGTCACTATGACATCATTCCTCGTGCCAAAACCGTTTGGACCACAGCAGCTCTACTTCTATGTGCCGAAGGGACAGACCAAGGTAGTCATATATCTTCCGGAAGGACTCGGGCAATTCCTCCAGGTGTTTGACTCGCAAGGTAGAAAAGTGGCGCTCGACCTTCGCGATGCCACCAAAGTCAACGTAGCTACCGTACCCACAGGCGAAGACGGCAAGGTGTGGTCGGTGAAGGGTCTCATGTCGCCTGATTTTGTGTTCGAAATGTTCACGACGTCGCAGACGTTCTCCCTCGAACCGCAAGTTCTCATGGTGCCGAGTGATGCGATCTGAACGGTGCTCGGCTCAGACGGCATAGTATAGCGATCAGCTGGCGAATCTTGAGAGTACTCTCGTCGAGATGGAATCTTTATTGAGACGATTGACGCACTAAGAGTCTGTTAATAAATAATGTACTCATTATTTATGTTACAGCTCTTTGTGCACCGTTCATAACTTATAGAAGTTATTTATGAACGGGGCCTAAGGACTCTTCCACTTCCCGGCAAGGATGCTATTGGGGATTACGACCCAATGTGCCGCGTCCATATCTCGTGGAAATTACATACGTATCCACACCCCCAAGCTAGCAGTTCTCGTGAGTGTTGTTACTATGCGGGTATATTAAAACACTAGATAGATATTGATATTTTATGGGAAAGAGACAGGTGCTCGCATTGGCAACCTCCGCGATTTTTACGCTTCCGTTTGTGGCATCTGCTGCCGTCCGGATCATATCTCCCGCTGCGAGCTCTACCGTTATTGGTTCGATTACCATTACTGCCACCACCTCCGGCTCCAATCCTGTTTTAGGGGTTCAGTTTTATCTCGATGGCAGCAAACGAGGTCCTGAAGACCCCAGTAATCCGTACTCGGTGTATCATGCGCCTTTTAATACTGCTTCTACCACCAATGGTTGGCATGCGCTCAATGCGGTGGCGCGCGATGGGGCAGGCAATTACGCTACTAGCACCACCGTAAATGTTAAAGTAACAAACACTATCAAGGTTGTGGTAAACGGCGCTGATTTTGGAGCTGTCCCTGATGCTGTCGCTGTGGACAACACATCAAGCGGTACAACCGTGACCGGCACTGATAGTACGTCTGCGATACAGGCGGCGCTCGACTATGCGCTACAGAAGGGCTTCAAGGTCGTCTGTTTGCCGGATGGTGCCTACAAGACGACCGATACGTTGCATATGTCCTATGGCGGAGGTGCTGCGCAGTATTCGGGTCTTGAACTGACCGCATGCAGCCGCGTACCGCATATCCATACCGCGCCGCGCGTGACGATCTACCCGACAGCAACCGACCGCCCGGCGATCAGCGTGCAGGGAGGCCGCAACGCACGCATCAGCGGCATTGCGCTGCGCGGGCAAAATGCAGTGTGGGTGCAGCAACAGCGAGCCGCTACGAATTCATTTTCTTCAAGTCCGGCGGACTGGGTTGATCCCGCGCTCAGGCCGTCGGGTACTAATCCGGGCGGCATCCAGAAGCACGCTCCCTATGCTGGTATCACGATCGACGCTTACAAAGGTACGCAACCAGTAGATCACTATCCGACAGTCGCCTATCCCGCATGGACCAAAATAACGACGCAATATGGCAAGGGCGTCTCGAGTAATACAGTGATCGAGGATGTGTCCATTTCCGGATTCGGCGTCGGCATAGCAGGGTCGCCCAATGGCGATGGCAACGGCGACTTTATCAGGATCAGGAATAGCAGCTTCGCATACGGCGTGTATGGCGTTGTCATCGCCAACGGACAAAGTCGCAACGTCGAACTGCGCGATATACAATTTGACTATCTCCATACATTCTTTACCAACACGCGCTTCGGGGTAGGGACCGGAGAGCTCGCCGGGCCGATCACCAACGTGCGGGGTGGCAACGGGTATCAGGTGTTCGATCTCCTCCTCTCGTTCTCGGGGCCGCTTGTTATCCGCAATCTTTCGGTGACAAACGAAGTGCGGCTCGGTTATGGCCAGGGCGGCGGGTCTACTCCGAGTGCGATTACATTTGAAGGGTGCCAACTTGATTTTGACGGGACCAGTACTCACCATACCTTACCATCGGTCTTATGGGATCAGAGTGGCAGAGCATCGATTACGTTTCGTAATTGCGCCCTCACGACATCGCCACGCATGACGAATCTGGTCAGCAATGCTCCCGAGATCACAGTTGATGGTGGTACGATCACGGCAGGGCGATACATCTCTGGGATGCGCGGGAGCGATGCATATCGTCGCGCGCTCAATTACACCGGTGGCGTCGTGATCGGGGGCGGGACGGCTCTGCAGCCGATCGTCTCGACCCTTCTTCCATTGATCCGTGTTGGCGCTCCGGTCGCGGGAGTGTTTGTTGGTGTCGGTCCTGCGTATGCCGTGAGCACTCAGCAACTCTCTGCCAACCTGCAATTCGCCGGCATGTCGCGCATGCCGCTTACGCAATGGGCGACCGGTTTTATAGACACTTCCGGTAAGGCGTGGACCTTCGAGCAGGTACCCAACTCACAATTGATAACGCTTGCCAATGCTGCTTATGCGCCGGTGGCGCCTGCGGTATCCGGAGACATGCTTACCTTCCAGTATGCGGCGTCCATCAATACATCGCGTCCCATACACGCGGGTGATATCCTCTTTCATATACCGTCCGGAACCCTGTTTATCGTTACGCTCGTCGGCGCACCCGACCCTGCCCATGCAGGCGCTCTGCCGATCACCGCGCGACAGATGAACAACATGAAAATCAACAGCGATGGATCCTTTGCCGCGCAATTGCTCACCGACACATCACTGTCGGGCTATACCGAGCTCATCGACACTTCGCGCGATATGCCGCGCCAAGTCGAGTATGGAGATTTCACGACGGGTTCGACCGCCGTCAAAAATGTCTCGCGCTGGGACAATGTCGGTAATGACATAACCCAGTATCTCTCGCCCGGCGACGGTCTCCTTGGATACGCGTGGAATGATGCGTACCTCAACTGGCCGGTCTTGAGCGGCAATGCCATTCAATCGATTACTAATGGGTCCTCTAGTTTGATCACATTGTCAAAGCCCGCGCGGCGCACCGGTCGTTTCCCGATTTATCCGGTGCCGATCGGGGAGGGGGATGCTTCTGCTCGTGCCGCAGTACCTGTCGCGAGTTCTCCGGATGCTTTTACTGAGCCGCCCGTTGATACTGATAAGCCGGTAAACGCTTTTGACTTTGGTGCCGTGGGCGACGCGGTCATACAAGATAATTATGCGACCGGCAAAAGCACCGTGACAGGTACTGATAATACGCGCGCCATACAATCGGCCATCGACTACGCATTGCAAAACGGACTATCCACTGTCTGCTTGCCTGATGGCGCATACAAAACGACCGACACCATCCAGCTTGGCTATGGTGCTGGTACCAAACCGATATCACACATTTCACTTATTGCATGCAGCCGCGGCTCGACTCCCTATGCCGGCTCGGCTCCTTTTGCTGGTGTGACGCTCTACCCGACAGCCACCGACCGACCGGCGATCAACGTGCAGGGCGGGCGCAATGTGCGCATCTCAGGCATTCTTATTCGCGGCCTCAACTTTCTCTGGATCTTCAATCATCGGCTTATCGGGTTCTCTTTCTCTGCGAATCCGGCGGATTGGCTCGACCCGGCGCTGACACCATCCGGTACGAATCCGGGCGGCCTGCAGGTGCATGCTCCATACGCTGCGATCACCATTGATGCGTATGCCGGTGCACAGCCCGCTGATCATTATCCGATCGTGCAATACCCCGCATGGACGGGTATTGGGGCCGTTCAATACGGCAAAAACCGGACCAGCGGTCTGACCGTCGAAAATGTGAAAATCCAAGGGTTTGGAGTCGGTATCATGGGATCGCCGAGCACCGTCGGTACGGATCCGGGATATCTCACTATTATTGACAGCGATATTTTGTACGGAGTGTATGGTGTCGCTGTGGTAAATGCGCAAAGTCCCGTTGTGCTCCTGCGTAATATGGATTTTGCGATACTGCATACATTCCTCACAAACCGCACCTTCGGATCCGCAGAAGGTGTGATCAGTGGTCCTGTCGACAACGCGAGCGGCGGCGAAGGGTACCAAGTCTTTGATCTCAATGTGACCAACACATCTCCGCTCAGGGTCAGCAATCTCTATGTCGAAAATCAGATTCGGCTTGGCAACAATTGGGGCGGCACTTCCTCCGACAGCGCGGTTATTTTTGAAGGAGGCATACTTCAGTTGGATACGCTCGGTGCGGCAAATACGATCCCATCCGAATTATGGTATCAGGCCGGGCCTCGTGCACAGGTCGTATTCCGTCAATCCGTATTGAATGCCTCCTCAAGGATCGTAACATTGGTCAATGGTACGGGGCGTCTTGTTTTCGATGGCGGCACTATCATAGCCAGCCGCACCTTTACCGGCGCAAACGGGTCGAATGCATATCGACGTGCAGTCAATTATACGGGCGGTGTCTTGGCCGGCGGATGGCAGGCGCTCCAGGCGTCATCCTCATCCGTGTCGACGGCGCAGATAGGCGCGCGCGTCTTAGGGACGTATATAAGCGCTGGACCGGATTACAAATGGGGCACCCAGCTGCTTTCTGCAGATCTAAATCTCACTACTGCTCGCGGTTCGCTGACACAGTGGGCGAGCGGATTTGTCGACACCATGGGCAAGCCGTGGATATTCCAACAATACGATGCGCCCTTGTTGACGCTTTCGTCTGCCTCCGTGTTGCCGAGTTTCTCCGGTGATATGCTCACCTTCGAATATGTGCCGAATGCAAGCTGGAAGTTCCATCCGGGCGACATTCTCTATCACCGCAATTCGCGCACCAGCTTCGTCGTTACGCTCGTCGGCGCACCCGACCCTGCCCACGCAGGCGCTCTGCCGATCACCGCACGACAGATGAACAACATGAAAATCAACAGCGATGGATCCTTTGCCGCGCAATTGCTCACCGACACATCACTGTCGGGCTATACCGAGCTCATCGATACTTCGCGCGATATGCCGCGCCAAGTCGAGTACGGGGATTTCACGACGGGTTCGACGAATATTGCAAACGTGTCGCGTGGCGATGGATATGCGGCAGATATTGCGACCCATCTCGCTCCAGGAGATGCTGTGGCGAGCGGCGATTCCTTCGTGTCCTCGGTCACGGCTGGAAGCCCGGGGTCGGTGACGCTGACGACTCCCTCGACGCGTTCCGGCAGATTCCCGATCTTTCCTCTCATTATAAAATAAATGACACACATCATCTATGTTCCGCAATAATAAGCGTGCTGTCCTCTCACTGCTAGCCACCGCACTCATCACCCTCCCCCTCGCAGCCTCCGCTCTCACACAGCAAGAACGCACCGCGCTCATCCTCCAGCTCGTCGCCAAAGTCCT
>JACROD010000004.1 GCA_016214605.1 Candidatus Kaiserbacteria bacterium | reverse complement strand
GTTTCGAGTGGCGTTTCTTGAAGATGTATTCGAGGCATGCATCCTCGGAAGGAAACCGCTTCCGCAAACTACGGATGCCAAATCGGCTACTCATGCCAACAAGTATATCGCCAAATTGTGCCGTGTGGGGATACGCACCGAGATATACACACCATACCGTATCTAATCAATATGAAAGTGTCATACTTATACATGAGGAATCTGGGTCGATCCTCTCTTTTATACATCTTTTAAAACGTATTTATTATGAAAATGCTACACATGGTCGCTTTCGTGCTCGCGATGGTCGGCGCTCTCAACTGGGGCCTCGTCGGAGTCGGTGGCTTCGCGGGAGGCGATTGGAATGTCGTCCACATGATCCTCGGCTCCTGGCCGGTGGTCGAGTGGATCGTCTACGTCCTGGTCGGTGTGTCTGCTGTCGTTCTTATGGTCACCCACAAGAAAGACTGCAAATACTGCATGGCTGGTTCGACGATGTAGTCTCGGTCGGTTTGCAAAGAAAAAACCGCCCCGTCTGACGCGGCGGTTTTTTTTGGTGCCTAAGACAAAAGAAATCCGCTGCCAGTCGAGTGACTGGCGGCGGATTTGATAGGTGTTCTGCTTACTTGCCCCCCTCACAAAGTGCGAGGACGACGTTAATGGTGGCAAGGTACAGGTTTGCTGCGTCTTGCCAATGCCTCTTCAGGTCGAGGTCTTCACCACCGTAGGAGTACCGATCTACGAGGTCCCCCTCGTCCCTGTCTTTGCACATGGCGTACGCAGCGATGCGTATGTCTTTTGATGTTATATCGAGACCGATTTCACTCGAACGGCACATATCCTCGCCGTCGCTACTCTGATATTCGTATCCGGGAATCCGGTTCAAGACGACCACCAATTCCATGTTGCGATAGACGTTGAATTCAAATTCAGCCCCGCCCGGTTTATCTCGTACGGAAAAATGATTCGGATTCTCCGGTTTTTCGAGCCATACGTGAGAACAGGTGCCCACGTGCTTTTTGAGCGCCTTATAAATGAGACTGAGCTCCGGATGCATCGGCACTATTTCTTGTGCCGTTGTTGTAGTGACAGCAAGAAAACATCCCAAGGCTCCCAGCGCGAGTGCTGCACGTAGTGACATGACATACTCCCTTCTCTATTTCCTCACATTACCGTAGCATGTTCTCCTGGCGGAGTTATCCACACCTCGATTCGCTCGGTGCAGGAAGGAAAAAAGAAAGCCGCCGCCAAGTCTAGTGACTGGCGACGGTGAGAGAGCTAATTCCCCTCGGGCTTTGGTTCCGGCTTTGGAACAGGCTTGTCAGGGTTGTCCCATCTGTACGTGGGCAGATAAAACAGAACGATTTCCTTGCGCATGACGCTTCTCCTTTCATTTTCAATATACCACAATCTTTCTGAAAGGCTACTTTTCAATCATCAATCTCTCTCATCCGTCTTCGCGAGGCCGAAGGCCGTGGCGATCCGGGGTCAGTGCACGGACTCAGGAGCTACGGCACCGTGGTGCAGAATTGAGCACAATTCTGCCTCTGGATTGCTTCGCTCCGCTCGCAAAGACGTACGCGAGAAATGGCGCTATTTCTTTCCCCCTGCTTTATGCGGATTATGGTTTGGACATGCCTCCGCCCGACAAAAACCAGCTGCGCACGTGGCGCAGGCCACGTGCTACTTAGCTTTCTTTTCGAGTTTGTGCGGGTTATGCATCGGACAGATCTTACTACTGCATCTTTCAGGAATTGTCTTGGTTCCCTCCATCATTAAAGAACCGCAGAGTTTGCAGATATTGCCGGTCGGGCGGGCTTTGATCGCGTTTTTACAGTCAGGATATGCAGAACATGAGAAGAAGATGCCAAATCGTCCGCGGCGCTCTACCATCTCGCCTTTGCCGCACACCGGGCAGGCGACGCCGGTCTTGGCGCGCGCTTCTTCGGCAGGGTCTTTCTTGACGAATTTGCACTTGGGGTAATTGGAGCATGCGATAAAGGGTCCGAAACGGCCTTCGCGCAGCTGAAGCTTGCCGTCCTTACACTGCGGGCAGGGCTCGCCGATATCCTTGGGCGGCTCGATGATGGAGCCGTCTTCTTTGCGTGCGCCAAGGCACTCGGGGAATTTGGCACAGCTCATGAAGCGGCCCGTCTTGGAGAGTTTGTAGACCATTGGCCCGCCGCAGGTCGGGCAGGGGAATTCTTTCGGGGCATCGCCCATGTTGGTGATCTTGGGGATCTTGTTCTTGGCTTTCACTGCTTTGTTGAAGGGTTTGTAGAAGGCGCCGAGGGTCTTCTCGTAGGTGCGCTTGCCTTCGGCGATATCGTCCAGACTCTGCTCCATCTCGGCGGTAAAGGTGTCGCTGATGTATTCGCCAAAGTTGTCTTCGATAAAGGTCGAAACGACGTCGCCGGTCGGTGTGGGTAGGAGTGTGCGGCCTTGTTTCTCGACATAGCCGCGCTCTTCGATCGTGCGGAGGATCGACGCGTAGGTCGAAGGGCGACCGATGCCGCGCTTCTCGAGCTCTTTGACGAGGCCTGCTTCGCTGTAGCGCGCCGGCGGCTGAGTCTCCTTGGCCTCAGAGTGTGCAGCGACGAGCGTGAGCGTATCGCCGACGGCGACTTTGGGCAGCTCGACGTCTTCGCCGCGTGCGGCAGGGTCGGCCTTGAGCCAGCCTTCGAAGAGGACGCGTGAGCCGTTGGCGGTAAAATCAGGCGTTGCCACGCCGGAGCCTTTGGCGGAGGCGGGAATGGTCCCATCTCCAACGCGTGCCGTGAGCTTGGTGCGGGCGAGGCGCGCATCGGTCATTTGGCTTGCGAGTGCGCGACCGCGGATCAGGCCATAGAGCTTCTTTTGCTCTTCGTTGTGGCCGAGACTGCGCCGAGTCGGGTCGGTCGGGCGGATCGCTTCGTGTGCTTCTTGCGCCCCCTTGCTCTTGGTCTTGAAGACGCGTGCTTGTGCGTATCCCTCGCCGAATTCTTTGGTGGCGGTCGCGATGAGTGCGGCCTGGGCCTCCTTGGCAAGGTTGGTGCTGTCGGTACGCATGTAAGTGATGAAGCCTGCTTCGTAGAGCTTCTGGGCGATGCGCATCGTGCGCGAGGGAGCGAAGCCGAAGCGCGTCGAAGCGACCTGCTGGAGGGTCGAGGTAGAAAACGGCGCGCGCGGCGCACGACCGGCTTCGGACTCCTCTATATTACCGACGGTCCACGGTCCCTTTTCGGCGGCCTTGAGGATGCGCTCGGCAACCTTTTCGTCCCGAGGTTCTTCGACACAGGTGACAGTGAAGTTTTCTTTTTTTGCCTTCAGATCAGCGGTAATGACCCAAAACTTTTCCGGGATAAAAGCGCGAATCTCGCGCTCGCGTTCCATGATGATGCGCATGGCGGGGGATTGGACGCGGCCGGCCGAGAGACCGTAGCGCACTTTCTTCCACACGAGGCCGGAGAGGTCGTAGCCGAAGAGCCGGTCCAGGACGCGGCGCGCTTCCTGTGCGCGCACCAGATCGGCGTCGATGAGTCGTGGGTGCGCGAGCGCCTCCTGTACGGCGTGCTCGGTGATTTCATTGAAGACGATGCGCTTGGGCTTTTTGAGGCCGATCGTCTGTGCGAGATGCCACGCGATCGCTTCTCCTTCACGGTCATGGTCTGTCGCGAGGATCACCTCGTCGGAATGTTTGGCCATCTTTTCGAGCTCTGTGATGACCTTCATCTTTTCAGGGACGATCTGGTAGCGGGGTTTAAAATCATTCTCGATATCGACGGCGTCTTTGTTGCTCTTGGGTAGATCGCGGATGTGGCCGACAGATGCGCGTACATGAAAACCACGCCCGAGATATTTCTCGATCGTCTTTGCTTTTGCCGGGGACTCTACTATTACAAGCTTCATATATAAAGTGGATTGATACTAGACGAGCATACCATGTGTCAAGCGCGTCTTTTGTTCAGTGTGTGGGGGAATGTGATTTTGGACAATAGAAAAGGCTCGTTATCTTGTGCACAACGAGCCTTTTTGTTACTCCTACTTATAAGGAGCGACCGGTGTATCCGAGACTTTTTGGGCCTCGATCAGGTGAGTGACCGTGGTGATGATTGCTACCATCTTCGGGTCGCTTAAGTGATTGAAGTGTGCATGAGGATCGATGGTCCGCATGATCTCACGTGCCTGTTTCAAGTCCTCAATCGTCGGCACCAAGAATTCCTTGGGGTGGTCCATCGCCGCCGCGAGGACTGACAAAATGGTCTCCATATTAATGGACGGAGGCAGTGGAGACGGTTCGGATTTTTGGGCTTTCCGCCCCTTCAGGCGCGGTTTCATGACAGATCCTTTCTTTGTTTATGCGGGGAGCTTCACCTACTTTTAACTATACACCGAATATTGTTCATGTCAACTTCATGAAAAAGCCCGACGCGCGAGCCGGACAATATCGGACTATTTCTTTGGCCGCCAGACGATCACGGTCGCGTTGTCTTCGAGGAGATCAAGCGACTCGGTCCATTCCAAAAGGTCTTGTGCCGATGCCCCATTTTCTACAAGGGACACGGCCTCAGGTATCAGGTGGTGTTCTGCGCTTTCGTGTGCCGGGTCGAGCAGGCCGTCGCTGCATACGATGATGAAGCTCTCAGGCCCCAGATCGGTCTCCAGGAATTCCGGTTCGTGACTGATGATGGCGCCTATATCTCGGTCGCCAAGCGCGCGTCCGAGCTGGAGTCCCTCGTTCGTCTCGGGATGTACCAGATATCCTTCCGAGTACTCGCCGCCGCGCGCGATCCCGAGCTCACGCTCCATTTGATTGGATCGCACATTGTGCTGATTGCTCGTGATGGTCTGCCCCGCGGCATTCTTGATGATGATCGGCGAATCTCCGAGGTATGCGGCGTATGCTTTGTGCGGGGTGGCATAGACCGCAGAGATCGTACTGCCCGAATTCATCTCGCGTGTATTCTCGTCCAATTTGGACATGAGGGACGCGAGCGCTTTTTGCGGATCGGTGGCCGCGATGTCTTGGGGAAAAAGCATCGGTATATGCTCTGCGCACCAACGCGCGACCCCGGCGCCGTTGTGTCCGTCCAAGACCGCGATGAGCAGTGCATTTCCCTCACAGGGGATGATCGTGAAGAAGTCTTCCTGTGCGGGTCTTTTTCCCTGCGCTTGTGCAGACGTGGTGTGTGTCATGTTCATGTGCTCCGATATGTTCTCTATATGTCCTAGCTTAGCATGGGCGAGTATGATAGGTTTTGGGCAGACAATTTATAGAGGAGTGAAGAAGATGTCGTATGTGATGATGATGGCGCCGGTGCACTTGCACGAGGGGTGTCCACTAAGCTTCCTGGATAAGCGCGTTACGTTTGTCCGGTATGTGGAAGTATCGGTGGGCCCGCTGGATCCTTTGGGGCGGCGTCCCGGACGAGATATCGTGACAACGTGATCGTCAAATATTCTGACGGAGAACTCAGGGCACCCACGAAAGACCTAGAATTTGTCGATACGTACCCCAAGCCTCCCGCTGCGCATATTCAAAATGCCTTCAGTCAGGTAGATCGACTCGGTGACCTGCCGTATAAAATCCGTCTTTGGCCGGATGACAAAATCCTCTATCCGGGGAGAAATCAATCAGCCTGGACGGTTACGGGAATGGAATTCGATGCGTCGATGATGAAACCAACATATACACTGAAGCAAGAAGGTGTGTGTATGTATCTCGGTTATGGGAGTTGGGACGAGGGATCGATCAGGCGCGGCAATGTCTATCACCTCTATCACGACCCGAAGCAGATGAAGTTTGCTTCTGATCAGGAGGAGTTGGAATTCTGGGCTCGCGAGGGGATCAGTGTTCAGGTCAGTGATGAATGGGAACATTCATTAAGCTCGTGTACAGAAGATTTCGAGCGCGGTGATGTGCACCTTGTTTGTGCTTGTACGAATGAGCATGGAGAGAGTCTCTTCAGATCGTACAAACTGCATGACATCTTCGGCATGCATAAGACGCGCGTTCATGAGCTCACCATGAGAACATTGCGAAACTATTTCAAGGGAAGACTCTTGGAAGGTCAGTGATCTTTCAAATAAAAGAGCCCGACGCTTGCGAGCGTCGGGCTCTTTTCTATTGCGCCCGCACCACACCCAGCTCTTCCACTATCAGACCTTTGATCTCCATCATCGAAAGGAGGATGTTGGCATCTGAGATCGGTAGTTCGAGGGTATCGATGAGCTCATCGCGCGGCAGAGGGCTCGCGAGTGTTTCGAGGACCTTACGCTCTTCGTCGGAGACATCGGCGCGCAGAATGGTACGCTTCTCGCGCGGTGCGAGGCCGAGCGCCTGCAAGAGGTCTTCTACTGATGTAATCGGTGTGGCGCCGAGCTTGAGGAATTGGTGCGTGCCGCGGCTCTCGGCGCTGAATATGCTTCCTGGTACGACGAGCAGGTCGCGATTGTATTCGGCGGCGAGCTTGGCGGTGATCAGACTGCCGGACTTTTCCTTGGCCTCGATCACGAGGGTGGCCGGACACATGCCCGCCATGATGCGGTTGCGCTGGGGAAAAGAATAGTCGGTCGCTTTCATGGCAGGATCGAATTCTGAGAGGAGCGCGCCGCCGGAGGCGAGTATCTCGCGCGCGAGCCCTACGTGGGCGCGCGGATAGAGCACATCCCAGTCGAGCCCCGAGCCGGGCACGGCGATGGTCGGCAGTCCCGCGTCGAGCGCGGCCTTGTGAGCGAGCGCATCGATCCCATAAGCGAGCCCGGAGACTATAGCGACCGGATATCCGCGCAGGCCACTGATCAGGTATTTGAGCGCTCGTTCACCGTAGGCGGTACAAGCACGGCTGCCGACCACCGCGAGCCATCGCAGGTCGGCACTCGGCAGGGTACCCCGCACATAAAGCTGCTTGGGCCGCTGGGGTATCTCGCGCAAAAGTGGAGGGAAGTTTTCAGGATATATCAACTGGAGTTCATTTTGCATCGTGGTATCATATCACTGATATGTTGGACATAAAGTTCATCCGTGAAAACAAAGACGTCGTCATTGCCGGGGCCAAAAAGAAGCACATCGATGTCGATATCGAGGCCTTGATCACGCTCGATGAGAAGCGTCGCGAGCTCCAGGCCGCAGTCGATGACATGCGTGCACAGCAGAATACCGCCTCTACGGCGATTGCGAGTGCCGCTACACCCGAAGACCGCCAAGAGCTGATCGCCAATATCAGCACCCTCAAAGATTCACTCAAGGCAAAAGAAGAAGAACTCCAAAATGTCATGAAGGAATGGCGCGCGCTCATGGTGCTCGTGCCCAATGTCCCCGATATGTCGGTGCCAGATGGCGAATCCGATGCCGACAATCAAGAAGTGAAAACCTGGGGCAAGATCCCAAAATTTAATTTTGAACCGAAAAGTCATGTCGATCTGATGCTTATGCACGACATGGCTGACTTTGAGCGCGGCACCAAGGTCGCGGGGTTTAGAGGGTATTTCCTCAAAAATGACGGTGCGCGCCTCACTTGGGCGATCTGGCACTATGCGCAAGAGTTTTTCCTCAAGAAAGAGTTCGTGCCCATGATCGTACCTTCGATGATCCGTCGTGAGCCGTTCATTGGCACCGGCTATTTGCCGCAGAGCGAAGAGGACCTCTATAAGACACAAGATGCCGATTATCTCGCCGGTACTGCCGAAGTGGCCACGATGGGATATTACATGGATGAAGTAATAGACAAAACGCAATTACCGATGAAATTTCTGTCTTTTTCACCTTGTTTTCGTCGTGAAGCGGGCGCACATGGCAAAGACACACGCGGTATGATACGTGTCCACGAGTTTTACAAATGGGAGCAAGTGGTCTTATGTGAAGCGAATCACACAGAATCAGTCAAATGGCACGAGTGGATCAATCGCAATACCGAAGAATTTATCGAGTCTCTCAATATTCCGTATCACACGGTGGTCAACTGCGGCGGCGACCTGGGATTGGGGCAGGTCAAGAAATACGATATCGAATTATGGGTACCAGGAGAAAAGACCTATCGCGAGATCGCATCGACCTCTTACTTCCATGACTTCCAAACACGTCGTCTTAATACTCGATATCGTGCAGAAGACGGGACGATGCGTTTCGCGCACTCTTTAAACGGCACTGCTATTCCCACGCCGCGCATTTTAGTATCCATCATCGAAAATTTCCAACAGGCAGACGGCTCGATCTTGATCCCGGAGGTCCTCCGGGCTTACATGGGCAAAAATGAGATCACGAAACATAGTTGATCTGCGCGGCAAGCGCCCCGCAGCGGCACGCAAACCACAGGCGCCCGCGCGCGTGAACATCTCGAGCGTATCCGCTCGCACCTCACCCTTGCGTGTGAAGCGTCGCCGTACGCGGTTCGTCATACTTGCGGTGTGTACAGTGCTCATCGGCATTATTGCCTTTGAGTTGAGCTATGTATCATATTTGCCGCGTTATACGATCAGTGCTCTTGCTGTAGAGGGTACCCATACACTCTCGCCCAAGCTGGTCGAACGCTATGTAGAGACACAGCTTCACGCAGGTACGCATCCTTTCTTCGCTCCCAACAACATCTTTCTCTATCATCCGGCAGACATCGAACGTGGTATCGTGAGATTTTTCCCGCGCATCAAATCCGTCAAGGTCTCTCGCACTTCACTTCTTGCCAATGTGATCACGGTCAAGATAGAGGAGCGAAAGGAGTTCGCGCGTTGGTGCGCCTCTCCCGGTGTATGGCGAGAATCTCCACCTTCAGGTTGTTACAGCATGGATGATGGAGGTTCTATTTTTGCCGAGGCTGCTTCGTCTTCGGCGGGGCTGATCTTTTCTGGCGGCTTAGTTGCCCAAGAAGGGTTTTCCTCATCCACAAGTCCGATCGGGCGCTTCTTTTCCCCGGGGCACCTCCCGGGCATCTTGGCGCTTCTGGACCAGTTGGGAAGGGTCGACCTCACGCCGACTGGGGCATACGTAGACGACAATGGTTCCGATTTTGCCGTGCCGCTTATGCAAGGATTTGAGGTGAAGGCTTCGTTCGGCCAGGATACCAATACTTTAGTGCATAACCTACAGCTCATTCTCTCGGCCGATGTCTTGCAGGGGAAGCAGGGCGATATCCAGTATGTAGACCTGCGTTTTGGTGATCGCGCCTACTACAAGCTCAAGAGCTCCAACGCCGCCTCGACCTCGACAGTGATGCAAAACTAAGACCCAGAGATTCTTGACATATTAATCTATAGGTGTATAATATCACCTAGCTTGCCTCTAGTGTTATGGGTGTCTATTCGGGTGCCCAGAATCTCTGGAGGTAAGGCAGCTCTTTGAGATCAGAAATCGTATCTGTCTAAGATCTAAAAGGAGATCTTGTATGGCCAAGTATATTGGCGTCATTGACGCACCGGCCAAGTTTGGCGGAGCCTGTGGCTTCGTCAATAATCCGACGCTCGAGGATGGATCGCGCTGCGACATCGACCTCGGCGAAAATAAAAATGGGCGCCCGAAAGGTGCTTTTGTCCACCGCACGTTCCTTCCTGAAGGGACGCGCATGGACGGAACGAAAATCTCGTTTGATATGGAAGCCAGCTCGAAAGGCGGCTACCAGGCCATCAAGGAGACGATCACCGTCCTAAAACTTGGCCCTGAGCCTTCGACGGCTCCTGCGAAGCCGAAAGCCGCGCCCAAGGAGAAATTCGAGGGCAAGAAGCCTGACCGATAGGAACAGACTTCTGCGGCCAAGCCGAAAGGCAAAGCACCGGTGAATCCGGTCCGGGGAGCTAAGGTTCCCCAAGGGTCTGACTATAAGTCGACCCTGGCGAAGCCGGCCCTCAAGGGCGCGGTAGCGGCAGGAACCGGACTCTTCGGTCGTATCAAGGGACTCTTTGGCTAACGGCCTGACCTCTGCAACCCTGGTTAAACACACCAGGGTTGTTTTTTGTGCGCCGTGACAGTTGACGACACTTGCAGGTGCAAGTCCTGCCGGGGAAATTGTCTGTTCGCCCCGTAGCCAGAATACCAGTGTGTCGGCTCCCGGTTAACAGGAGCTGACATTTGCATAGGTTATTGCCGCGAGG
>JACROD010000008.1 GCA_016214605.1 Candidatus Kaiserbacteria bacterium | reverse complement strand
CGCCACAGGAAGCGTGGGATATCGAGATCGCAAAGTGGAAGAAACGAGAGGAGAAAAAACAGAAACGTGCTATCTTAAAGGCATTACCAGCATCGATTATTCAAAAAAGTCGGTGTTCGGCTTGAGGGGTTTTTGTAGGACCGCCTACTATTTAATATAATACACCTATAAAGTCATGTTGTCAAATACGCAAAATACGAAGCAAAGAAAATCCCTGCGGCGCGCTGATCGTACGCCGCAGGGATCGTGGTCATTTTTCCGGTAGAGCGAGGCGAAGAAAGCGAAGGAAGTTTGCCCCGAGGACGCCTTGTCGCGTGGCGAGATCGAATCCGCGCTTGCGCATTTCCGCTTGGATGAGCTGGGGGATCTGTGTTTCCTGCTCTACCCATTCTCGCGGGAATGATCGATCCTCGTCCTGTACTTGATCGCGATACACCACATCGGAGCCGAAGCCCACGAAGCCACTCCTTACTTTCTTTGCCATCGCGAGTGCATACTCGAGATGCCTGAAGAAGGGTTCGATAGAAGTGTCATGGGTCGACAAGAATGGTGCCATGCCGACGATGCCGACATAGCCGCCCCGCACGAAAATCTCCTGCAGAATGTCGTCGGGAAGGCTGCGATCATGAGCGTGCACGCCACAGCATCCCACGTGCGACGCCATGAGCGGGAGTCGCAGCTGCTCCTTGTCGATGAGGCGAAAGGTGTCGCGGATGCATTGATGGCTCATATGTGATACGTCGCCGATGAGGCCGACCTTGGCACATGCGCGCACAAACCTCCTGCCGGAAAGCGTAAGACCTACTCTCGGCTCTGCGAATCCCGCACCGAATTGGTGGGGACCCTCATAACCGGACAGATTCACGACGCGGATCCCCACTTCCCACAGTATCTGTGCGATCCTCTGAGGACGGGCGCCGATTGGTGGAGACTGCAAGCCACAGACGACTCGTATGCATTCGGGTATATCGAGATCTTCGCGAGAGAGCACGAGGTGTGCGATTTCCCACTGGGCGAGAAGCTCGCGTATGAATTCGCGGTGCTTCGCGAGCGTTTGTTTGAGACTCGGGGGTGCCGCCGGGTCTGTCAGTGAGACAGGTGGTGCAGATGTGACCAGCGCGAGATCGATAGCCGAGCGCTTGTCAATGATCGGCGGATCGAATCGCGGCGCCAAGAATCCCATCGAATCGGCCTTGGTGAAAGGCTCTATCCCCAAACTATCCATGACAAAGAACTCCTCTGTTGTCTTTCATTTCTGTGTGCAAAATAACACATCGTAAGTGACGAGTCGAATTACAATTAAAATAGAGGCCTCGGACGCTCTGCGTCCGAGGCCTCTGATCATTCATAGTGATCTAGTATTCGATCACTTTATCCGTATGCTCATTGCTTGCAAGCACCTCGAGGGTTGCTTGAGCGACGGCCTCGGTAGGGATCTTCTTTGGAAGTTCGAATTCTTGTCTTTGGTGCGATTTGATACGAAAAGCAGGGACTATACTGTGCATCTTCGCGTTCGGTACGATATATGCAAGAGTGTCTGGATCCCCCCGTATCAGCGCCTTTCGTTCGCTGTCCACCATGTACTTTTGGTGCGTGATCATGTGGGCATAGCCATGCGTCTGTTCTTGAGAACATGGTGATCCTTGTTCGGCCATGCCTGTGATCGCCGGAGAAATGAATACCATAGATCCGCCGTCTTTAAGAAGCGGTCCTGCACTCCGGGACATGTTGTACATCCCTTTTGAGATCTTGTCGCGCGCACCATTATATCCGAAGGAGGAAACAATCATTCCGGTGGATGGGACCTCCCATCTCCGTGATTCGTTGCCATCGTCACCTAGGACATGTTCGACGGCATAGATCACCGCATCAATCTTGCCGCAATACGGACCGAAGAAGGAAGGATGGGCGTCCCACCAATCCAGATCGGCCGTGTCGCCTGCTTTGACCAAGATGGCGCTCGCCAAAAGATCGTCCTCTTCGGGCCACTCATGTGCTTGTGCGTCAGTATGTACGATCGCAAACACGCGGTGACCCGGGCCGAGCAGTGCTCTTACCACTGCCTTACCCACTGTCCCTGCGGCGCCGAAGACCAGGTATGTTTTGTAGTCCATCGAAATCTCCCCTATGAAGCAGTCTTATCTAAGGGATTGATAGCAAATATCCGAGGCAGCGTCTAGCTCTTCTTTTGTGGTTTCTTTTTTGCAGGCTTCTTTTTACGGTCGACGAACCATGAGTAGACGAAGCGTGCAAGCTGGTCGTAGTGGGGGTCTTTGGGTGTTTTCTTCATGCCCTCACTCTACTATGCGGACTTTTGGTCGTCTGCGGGTATTTCAAAACGCGCGGATCAGGAGTGCATAGTAAGCATTGTCCCGGGAGCTACACGCTTGCGAAAAACTCTATGATCACAAACACCACCCAAAATCCGAACAACAAGTACGCTTCCCTCCGGGAGACCGTCCTGCCTGAGCGCATAAAACGGAACAAGATGTACGAAGCGACGACCATGAACACTCCGGTGATATAAATGATCTTTTGCGGAAAGAAGAAAGGATGGATCACTGCGAGGATGCCGACCACGATCGTGGCGTCGGCAAGCACGGTACCGAGGATATCTCCGACCGCCAGAGAGTCTTCGTGTTTGCGCGCCGATTTAAGTGCAAAAAAGAGTTCTGGTATTGTCGTGCCGAGCGCCACCACAAGCATGCCGATCAGGATCGAACTAACCCCGAAGTGAGTGGCGAGCGCGGTCGCCGATGATACGATGAAGTATGCGCCGCTCAGCAATATGGCCATGCTGAACAGCAACATCAAGAGACTCTTGAGTTTGTCCTTGCGGTGCGGCGACCGCGTTTTGCCGTCGACGCCGTTTCGCAGGGCGAGGTAATAAAAGATGCCGCCCGTCATGATAAGCGCTATGCCTTCAAGGCGAGAAAAATGCCCATTGAGTCCGAGTACAAGCGGGAGGCTCAAGATGAGCGGATAGACGGTATGGTTTTTTAAGATCTTGCTTTCGATCTTCAGTCCCCGGTCGGTGAGCAGGATGATGATCGCAAAGATCAGTGTCAGGTCGGCAATATTCGAACCAAAGAGCATACCCAAACCGAACGAGGGCATTCCTTCGAGTGATGCGGTGATAGAAATGAGTAACTCCGGAAGGATGGAGATGATGGCTATAATGATGAAGCCGACCGTGTATTGCGAGAGTCGGTAATTTTCGGCTAATCGCGAAGCGTATTTGGTCGCCAATGTCGCGCCCCGAGCGATCATGAATAGGGCGATCACGAAAATGAATAGCTCATTGAGCATAACGGTTTTCGCTCCCTATAATAGCATCTGTTTTTGAAATGTGGGCTAAGGGGTCTTCCACAAATAACGTACTCGTTATTTGTGGTTAGAGCCCTTTGTGCACCGTCCACAACCGTAGGACTTATTTATGGACGGGGCCTAAATCTATCGCAGAAAAATCGGTATTGAAAAAGCCGGCGAAGCAAGGTACTTCGCCGGCTGTCGAATGACCGAACTTACGTCATCTGAAGCTCCAGTGGAGCTCGAGCGACGAACGCAAGAAAAGTGTCGCGCTCCAGAGCTGTTCGAGCGCTCCGAAGCCTTTTCCCGTGGACGGGTCGTACCATTCACGAAAGCCTTCAAGCTTCTCGAGCTTCATGAGCTGCTCTTCCGCCATCTCGCGTTCGCCGATCTTGTCGAGCGCAAGGATCGAGAAACCGACCACGAACGGCCAGACGACGACGCCATCAGTGCGTTCGATGACCTCAGCTTCTTCCGGAGAGATTGGATTGTGCCGACACTTGATGGCGACGCCGCTTGGCGTATCCACCGACCGAAAGCTCGCCGCCAGGCTCGCATAGCGCTCTTTTGGAGCGACGTCGAACAGGATGGCAAACGCGCCACCGAGCGGATCGAATCGGGTACTGCCCGGGTAGTCCAAGTAGGAACCATCCGACCAGAATCGATTGTTGATCCGATCACGCAGCTGATCAGCTTTCGCCTGTTCTCCCATGAGCCAGTATGCGTGGTACATGAGGGAGTTGTTGGTAAGCAGCGACCTATCACCGAGCTCAAGGTGCATCGTGTCGCGCCAGTCGCAACCGATCACGAGACCGTCGCGCATCAGATTGGTCTCAATGTGATCGAGTGCCTTTCGGATCACTGAATCGTATTGCGTTTGTAGCGTGCGATCCCCTGTTCTGCGGGCGTATTCATACATACCGACGATATAGAGGATCTCGGAGTCGCGCGTACCCGGCGTCAGATTCCAGAGTTGCCCCTGGAGGAAACGCCCCAGCATGAACGAGATCTTGCGATCGCGTATACTGCGCTTCACCTTGTCCGCCAGAAACGGAGCCAGTCGGTCGAGGAAGAGGATCGGGATCTGTCCGTTGGGCCGCTGCCGCTTGGACAGATTTTCGAGATGGGTCCGCACGATCCCCGGCTTGCCCATCTGAAGCAATGTCGGCGCGATCGCGATCGCCAGGTCGCGCGTCCAGCACTGATACCGATACCGCGAAGGATCGGCCCAGACGCCTTTCGTGCCAATGCACTTCTTGAGGATGGCGTCCGCGGCGTTGATCTTCTTGCTGAATGGAAGCATTGGTGTCATCGTGTCACCTCGTCGGTCAGAGTAAAAGAACGCGACTTTAAACTGTCAGTATTATATTATCAAATATTTGGAGGTGTCAATTTTTGTGGACCTACCGGGAGTCGAACCCGGACCTGTTCCATGCCATGGAACCGTTCTACCGCTATACTATAGGCCCTGTGGCTACATATTACCTGAAATGACTTTTCCAGCAACAAGAAGGTCATTATAAACATGGGCCGAAAAATAATCTATCCGGCAAACGCCCTTGTAGTCCTTTTTTCTCGAGATTTTTCCCACAGTTCGAGCGTCTATACGTGCCTTGTAAAATTGCGAAAGTGGGATATTGGTCAGGCGGGACCAGAATCGTTCAAGAGATTTAATGTCTTGATCAGCACGGCATTGCACCGTGCATCTGAACTTCGAGTCTTCTATTTTATCGTAAACAACGTGTAATAATTTGAGGAATAAAGAAATAATGTTTGGATCGGAATTACCAAACATCATCGACCCGCTTTGATGCTTCCCGCCTTCCGCGAGGTATAGGATTGCCAAAGCAATCTTTGCATTATGGATATTCTGTAGGAGAAGATTAGGAAGGTGCGCGTTCTTGAGGCGAAGGTCATCTATGTATTGGTTGCGTTGAACACGCTTTGAGGCCAGGGCAACCGCACGTCCTTTCTCACCCCCTCTACTAATTATTTGTTCGACTCTGTTGAGATGAACCTTGGATAGAGGGTAGTTTTTGCACCAATACGAAAGAGTGCTCTTTGGTATCGATTTTCCGGTGATGAGCTGTATCTCACCGTATGTTTTCCCCGCTTGGCGAAGTGCAACAACCCGCTGTTTCAAACGTGAAAGATTCATACTCGCCATTGTACCACCGATCTCCTTCATGTTGGTAGACCCCCATTATCCAATAGCAAAAATGCTCGCACACCTCCATGGCATTGATCTAGACCTCTTCCGACAGATGGAACGGATTGTAGCTGATCCCGCGATCGTAGGCGTCGATCCCTTCCGCTCGCTTGAGCTTGCCGACGATGGCGTACGTGATCGGCGTCGCGAGGACTTCGTAGGCGACCTTGACCACATAGATAGAAACGATGACGGTCAAAAGTGCGCTCGTGGGCATCGTGCCGTAAAAAGCGAGTGTGGCAAAAAGGATGCTGTCGACGCCTTCGCCGACGACGGTGGACCCGATGGTGCGCATCCACAGATGGCTCCCTTCCATCCAGACCTTCATCCTCGATAGGATAAACGAATTGCTAAACTCGCCTGCAAAATACGCGATCATCGAGGCGAGGACGATCCTCGGCGCCGCTCCCAGTATGGTGTCAAAGGCCGCCTGGTCTTGCCAAAAGGCGGGTGCGGGGAGGTGCTGGACGAACCAGTAGAAGAAGGACATGAGTACGAGTGCTCCAAATCCCGACCAGATGATCTTGCGCGATGCACGGTAGCCGTAGACTTCGGTGAGGATGTCGCCAAAGATGTAACTGATCGGAAAGATGAGGGTCGCTCCCGAGATAATGAGCGGGCCGAGCTCGATGAGCTTGACTGCGACGGTATTGGAGATCAGCTGCACGGCGACAAACGCGATCGCGATGTAGAGGAAATACTTGCTGTGGGATGAGTGGGCAATGGTGTCCATGTGACGATCTGATTTTTCGGATTTCACTGCACTCTATCGGTAAATGGGCTCTGAAGCAAGGGTAGGGTTTGGGTAGGGTTTGGACAAACACGCGCGTTCCCGTACTATGAGTCTGTTAATAAATAATGTACTCATTATTTATGTTACAGCTCTTTGTGAGACCAATTTTTCTTAGCGGTAAGCCGCTTTAGAAAAATGGCCATACCCTTGTGGTGCACCGTTCATAACTTATGGAAGTTATTTATGAACGGGGCCTATTTCCCCGTTACCTCCTGTCGTTCAATGGACCCTCCGTCATTGCGTCTTTTGTTAAAACACGCAATTATGGAGGACACAGTCCTACTTCGCCCCTCCTTCGCATAAAGCTTCGGGAGGGCACAGCAAGGCTACGAAGGACGCGGTAGGATAGCTCCCATAGTTTAATGGATAGAACGTAAGCTTCCGAAGCTTATGATCGAGGTTCGATTCCTCGTGGGGGCACAAGCGAAACGTGTGTCCTCAAGCACAGTACTGGTCCGCAGAAAAATCCTTGAGAACGTAATCTGTCGTGATGGCATAGAGGGTGCATGATCATAATAAACACTGGGTATGGTGATGCGGAAAAAGAAAAGACCCGCGCTTGATGGCGCGGGCCTGAGAGGCCGCCTATTGGTCGAATCGGATCTCGTGGACGCGGAGAATCTTCTCGTGTACGGCAACCTTTTCGAGGGCACCAAACGGGAGCGGGCATTCAAGGTCAATGACCGAGTACGCGATCCCATTGACCTGT
The DNA here is from genome assembly GCA_016214605.1 of Candidatus Kaiserbacteria bacterium. Taxonomy (GTDB): domain Bacteria; phylum Patescibacteriota; class Minisyncoccia; order Phycocordibacterales; family UBA2100; genus UBA10103. Next base: position 27,596 of record JACROD010000008.1, on the reverse strand, counting down.
GTGGTCTTGTGGTCCGCGATGTTTACACCATATCTCGCCAGCACGCCCGACATAAAATAGATCATACCTTCGATATTGCGGTGGATGATAGACAGGCGTGTGACGATAGCTGACCGTGGGAAGATCTCCATCGACGGGAAGTTCTTTGCATTGCGGATCACCCCGAAGCGGATGAAGTTGCCGATGTCGCGCCCGATACTTTCGGCGCAACGTTCCTGGGATTGAGGAGTACTTGCCCCGATATGCGGTGTGCAGGTGATCCCCTTCACATCGATGATATCGGGTGTCGGCAGATCGGTCAGATATGCGGATAGTGGCGCCTGCGGATCATGAATAGCTTCGAGAATGGCCGCACTATCGACCAATTCCGCGCGCGCGGTGTTCACAAGGATGGCTCCCGGCCGCATGGCTGCGAGTTGATCACGACCGATCAGTCCCTCGTTAATTCCTGGGAGATACGAGGCGTGTATGGTCACGATGTCCGACGATCGTAAGACACCCTCCATATCCGACCAGCGGACTCCGGGGATCTCTTGTTGTTTGATATCGCAACCGACCACTTCCATCCCGTAGCCGAGTGCAATACGCGCAATGCGTTGTCCTATATTGCCTGCCGCACCGACGATGCCGATCGTACGTCCAAAGAGTTCATGGCCTGTGTATTTGGACTTGCCTTTCTTGATCGCATCTTCCATTTCTTCGTGAGTTTTACCGGATAGGTCCGAGACAAAGCGTTGGCTTTCGGATAGCGGGCGGAAATGATTACCAAGTAGTCTGAAGACGTGCTCTGCCACGGACTGAGCGTTCATCCCCGGTGCGTAGAATACAACGATCCCGCGCTCCGTAGCGGCGTCCATCGGGTCTATGTTGTCGACGCCGGTGCCCGCTCGGGCGATCCATTTGACACTTTTTGGTAATGCCCGCGGATCAATCTTGGTGTTGCGGACAATGACGCCGTCCGGGTTTTCAATAGCGGCATTCAAGAAGCAATCCGGCAGCATCTGGCCACACGTGGGCGATATTTTGTCGATCAAGCGTACGAGTGTGCGATCTGACATCATCTATTCCTTTCAAAGAGCGGTTGTCTGCATTGTGCAGGAGGCAACCTTTTGATTCCCTGGTTGGAATATAGCAGAAAATACGGTAGAAGGGAAAACTAAACACCGCCCTTTAAACGGGGGCGGTGTTTAGGTGTAGCGGTGCTAAAGTAATTTTTAGTTCCCGCTATTGGTATCGTTTGTAATCGGCGGATTAGCGGAGTTACCGGTGGTACTTGATCCGGTCCAACCTGAGGGATTCGTATCGCTTGAGCCCGTTTGAGTGCCACCTGAGTTGGTGAATTCTGCGCAGTGAGCCGATATAAAGGCGCGTGTGGCGGGACCCAGTACGCCGGCGGCGTCAATACCATGACTCGACTGATACTGTGTCAGTGCATTTTTGGTCAGATCGCCGAAGTAACCCGTTAGACTGCTTGAAGAAATAAGGCCTTTTGAATAAAGTAGTCTTTGTAAGAGGGACACGTCGGTTCCCTGCGCACCTATAGATAGGTCGCGAGTAAGTGCCGCACAGGCGTTATAGGGTACAGATGGATTTGTTGATGTTGTGTCTGAGTTCGTTCCGGAGCACGCGAAAGTGCAGTTTGGTCCCGTGCGTCCAACGTATGATCCGTCAGGACACATCATTGCATCTGCGGTGCATGCTACTGGAGGATTTGTGGAATCAGTAACACAGGTGCCGCCCGTATCCGGGATGTTGGATAGTTGGCAACGTAGGCCGGAAGCACAAACGGGGGTGTTATTGATGAACCCGCCGCAGTGCTGGCCCGCACCGACCACATTCGAGTTGGAGTTGTTCTGACATTCGCCGCTATGTACGACCTGTACCCCGCATGCATGAGCATCAGCGGTACCGCAGCTGTACGTCTGTCCGTCACTGCCGCATACGGGCTGATATACCAAGCATCGAATCTGTCCGCATGAGTTCGGGGATGGCGTATCACTGGGAGAGCACCAACCTTCAGCTGGTTCGGGCAACATGCAGCGAGGTGTCGCGTCGAGACAAGCCGGGCGCGGCATGCAGCGCCACAAAGAAGCGTTGTCTGGATTGGCGTCCGAGACGATGTCTTGAGCGGCGGCGGGGATCTGTTGGTGGAGGGCTCTGATCTCGCCCAAGAGATCCTTCAGACGTGAAATGTCGAAGGTAGATGTCGAGGAGGTCAGTGCGGGGATCTGTCGTTGTATTTCGTGGACGCGATCTATGACGGCTTGTAATAACGTGGTGTTGTCGGCACCATTGGTCATGCCGCTATTCTTGAGCAGTTCGTTGATCTTTTCGAGCGTCTGTGGGCCGACGATCCCCAAGGGATTGATGCCGGAATTATCTTGGAAGCGCTTCACGGCCTCTTCGGTCTTTGGTCCAAAGAATCCGGTCACATGCTCGTCGGTGAAGACCCCATCGTGCCTGGAAGCAAGGATCTCTTGGAGCTTCTTTACGTTTTCGCCGCTCATGCCTCGTTCAAGCTTCTCGGCGAGGATGGCTTGCTGTCTCCATGCGTTTGAGGATGATGCGTTCCATGTGGTCGGCCATGTTGATGTCGGGCGATCCCATGTGGTCGTCGGATAATTCCATGTCGGCCATGTGGTGCTCGGAAGTTTCCAGTTGACCGGATTCGGTCGGTCCCCTGTCGATGCAGGGTTGCCTGCTTGCGTCGGGATGTTTGCGCAATAATGTTGGCGGATGAACTCTCGTGTCATTGGCCCAAACGATCCTCTTGAGGATGATGCGACGCCCATAAAGCGCTCTTGGAATTTGGCGAGTGCTTCGGCGGTACGTGGACCGAAGAAGCCGGTATGGCTGTCTGCGTCGAGGAGACCGTTGTCCGAGAGGATCTGCTGGAGGTCTATTACGTCATTTCCCTGAGAACCGTGGGAAAGGTTGCGCATGAACGCGCCGCATCCGCGCTCCATATGCGGGGCGGTGGAACTAGCGTTCCATGTGGGGAATTGACCCGGGTTTGGGAGATTGGTCTTGATGGATGCGACCATTGCCTGAATCTGTTGTTTGAGTGCATCGATCTTGGCCGAAAGTGAGCTGATGTCCGACGTCTGGGTAGTACTGGTGGATGCTGAAGAAGCAATAGTCCGGACTTGTTGGAGTAATGTCTGAAGCTGGGTCGAGATGCCTTGGATCTGGACGTTGAGGTCGCCTGTGGTCTGTGCCGCAGCGATGAAGGGAGTGCTGATAAATGCTACCGATAATAAAGTGGACAACGCTGTAGAGCGTAGAGCTGTATTCATATGGGTTTAAGTGTACGAGAGTTCATCGGTGAGGCAATTAGGGGGTGTGGATAGGACACGGTCCTGCTCCGCATAAAGCTACGCAGGACACTGCTTCGCCTAAACGATAGAACCGCTCTCGTGAACGGTTCTATCGTGTCGAAGCTTGCGGTGCTTGCACTGCGAAGTCTTGGCGAAGCAGTGGACCTGGGGGGAATCGGACCCCCGACCCGGCAATGCGAATGCCGTGTAATACCACTTTACTACAGGCCCTTATGCTGAAAATTTACCACAACCGCAGTGAAATCCCCTGTCGGGCTGCCGGGAATCGAACCCGGTCTTTACGAACCCGAATCGTACGTACTACCGGTATACTACAGCCCGACAGGAAATTTCACTTGCACACTGGTGACGTGCCCCGTCGGGCTGCCGAGAATCGGACTCGGGCTACAACTCCTCAGGAGCCGGGGATGTGCCCCGCACATCCAGTGAAATCCCCTGTCGGGCTGCCGAGAATCGGACTCGGACTACAAGACCCCCAGCCTTGCGTACTACCACTATACTACAGCCCGACAGGAAATTTCACCCCCATCTTGCATACTGCAAGAATACTACAGCCCGACGGGGCACATCACCTTCGGAACCCGGTGGGCGATACAGGAATCGAACCTGTGACCTTTCGAATGTGAATCGAACGCTCTAACCATCTGAGCTAATCGCCCACCCGGTGCCGACCGCCCCGGTAAGGGGACGTGAGTGAGATTATCGCTTAAAAATGCGCACTATTCAATCCCCCTCTCTAGCGCCCCCCGCAAAAAGAAAGGCGACGCCTTTCTTTTAAAAATGCCGAATATTCACCAGGAGGTATTTGACATAGATTTGCGCATATGGTATTAATGGTGCTAGCTAATATTGGCAAGTGAGGTCTAAAATGAGTCGGACTCTCTACTATGTACCCATGTTACACAGGAGTTCTGAGGCTGGAATCCAGACGGATGCAAGTCCTAAAGGAAAATTAACGGAAGGACTTCGTGAAGCGTTTTCTTCTCAATTTTGGATGGGTGCGATCATGTCAGTTGGTATGCAGTTAAAAGAGAGCGGTCACTTGCATGATTGTCATTTGTTCAGCGAAGGTTGGACATCACCCCGAGACCTTGAGCGGATCCGTCGTTTTAATCACAAATTGTGTGAGGAATTCCACGGTGTAGATTCCTTCCTGGCGGCGATGGTCTTTGCCGGAGCGCGGATGCATATAACCGAAGGGCTCTCATATCAGCTTGCATGTAGGATCAATTTGGATCTTCGGGCTCCGGATAAAAACGTTCGGTCCCAGCGATATCCTAATTATGATGGTTTGGTGATTCATCGTCGTGATCGTTATGTTGCTGAGCGTCTCAATGAGAAGATAACGCGCGGCGAGGTGGCGATACTCTGCATGGGTTCAAGTCACGATGTGCCGGCGTATCTCGATGAATCGTGGAAAATACATGTGGTGTCCCTTCCGTACATACATGACGTGACCATGATATTCAACGAAGGAAGGGTATTTCGCTGGATGGAAATATTCCGAAAACAATTGGCAGATATGCCACCAGATGATGAAGAAGAATTTGAGATCGAGTAAGAACTCGAGGCCCCCTAAATAAAAGGGGGCTCTTTGTTTATTTCACATTCACGATCTTGTATTTTTGGGATCCCTTTGGGGTCTCGAAGGTAAAAATGTCACCCTTCTTCTTGCCCATCATCGCCGAGCCGAGCGGCGAGAGATGCGAGATCTTGTGTTCCTGCATGTTGGCCTCGGCGGATCCGACGATCTCATAACTGCGCTCCTCTTTGTCGGCTTGATTTTGGATCGTGACCTGGCTTCCGAGCGAGATAGTATTGCCTTTGGTGTGCTCGATGATGCGCGCATGTGCGAGGCTTTCTTCGACCACGCGGATGCGGTCTTCGGTCGCGGCTTGGAGATTGCGCGCCTCTTCGTATTCGGCGTTCTCGGAGAGGTCGCCGAGCGAGCGAGCGTATTCAAGCTGCTCCGCGATCTCGCGTCGGCGGATGGTCTTCAAATGATCAAGCTCGGCGGTCAGCTCGTCAAACTTCTCTTTACTTAGATATGTGCTGTCGATATTCATATACTGATTCCTTATTATGAGGATAAAGTCTGAAGACTTAATGAATGATGGGAATAGTATACAGGATTACTTTTTGTCCACAATAGCAGAGTCATGAAGCCTATTGCACGTACTCCGGATGTTCTTTAATGAGCCAGTAGAAGAATGGCTGAAGGCCCGGTGCGGCGCCGGAGGCGGTGCCTGCCGGGGCGCGCTCGAGGACGACTGCGTAAGCATAGTGCGGGTCGTCGGCGGGCCAGAATCCGACACTCCAAGAATTCATCCATTCATTGTGTGCGCCGATCTGTGCGGTGCCGGTCTTGGCCGCGATCTTGATCCCGGGCAAGAAGAGGGCTTTGACTGTTGCATCCGATCTATCTGATGTGACGGCCAGGCGCATGCCTTCGCGCGCGATTTGCAGATATTCGTCGGGAATGTCGATCGTCGTATATGCGGCGGTCGTGCTGGCCAGTATTTGTGGGGTCCAGAGTTTGCCGCCGTTGGCGATCGCCGCGGTGAAGCGCACCGCTTGTATCGGCGTGACCTGGAATCCGAATTGTCCGATCGCCGTGTGATAGGTGTCGCCGATGCGCCAGGGATCGTCTGCGCCGAAAGCCTGCTCTTTCCAGGCGGGGGTCGGAATGACGCCGTCTTGTTCGCCCAAGAGCGCGATACCGGTGGTGCTGCTGAGGCCAAACATCCTCGCATATTGGTCGATGCGCGCGATACCGAGACCTGGTTGGCCGCCATAGCCGCCGCCGATGGTATAAAAGTATTCGTCCGAAGATACGGCGATCGCGGTGCGCATGTCGACCCAGCCGTGCACGCGCCAGTCGCGGAAGATGCTCGGGTTCTTTGGATCGTACGGATTGGGGATCGTGATCTGACCGATCGAATCGATCTGTTTGTCGGGGCTGATGATGTGCTCATTGAGCGCTGCGATCGCAAAGATCGGCTTGACGATCGAACCGGGCGCATACAACCCCGAGATCGCGCGATTCAGAAGCGGATTTGATGACGCACTTGATTGCCTGTTGATCACGTCGCGATCGCCCGAGACAAATGCTTCGTTGCTATACTCGGGAAAGCTGGTGAGTGCGATCACCTCTCCGGTGCGTACGTCCATGATCACCGCGGCGCCGCCTTTAAATCCGTTGTCTTCTGCATGCTTGGAAAGCAGTGTATAGAGCTTGCTTTGGATATCTGCATTGATCGAAAGATGGATGTCTTGGCCGTTTTGGGGCGGAATGACGATATTCGAGCGTTCTACTTTTCCGTGAGCATCGGTTTCCAGCATACTGCTGCCGTTGATCCCCGAAAGGAGCGAATCAAAGGTTGCTTCCGAGCCTGACACGCCGATGTAGGATTCATTCCACCAGCGGCCGCTGGTATCGGCTTTGGGATATCGCACATAGCCGACGATATGCGAGAGTCCTGGAAGATCGACATAGGCGCGCAAGGCATACGGCGAAGAGGTCGCGGTGGAGGTGGCGGTCTCGCTCGGCTGCGGCGTGTTCCATGCGAGCTCGGCCCCCGTGCGGTCGTAGATCACGCCGCGTGTCGCGAAGATGAGCGAACGCCGGAGCGTGTTCTTTTCTGAGATGTCGGCATAACTCGCGCCGTGTACTACTTGTAGATTGTACGACCGAGAGCCGAATACGACGACAAGGATCGCGAATGCGACGCCGGTCATGATAATTGCGCGATGTGAGAGCGGCCGCTCGACGCGGCCTTCGAACTGCGTGGCGTTGTGTCCGGGCAGATTTGATGAATCAAGAAATACTTCATCAGGTGCGATCTCGTAGATCTTGTGTGTCTTGCGCCGCCGTCCGAAGAGTCTCATAAATGTACTATATCAGAATCAGTATATAAAAATCACTTCCTGATGCAGCAGTGCATGCGGCCATTTAAAACAAAAACCGGCGGCGCAGCGGCTCCAATCCCCAGAGGAAGACGAGGCCTAGAGCCGTGAAGATCGGCCACGTGTGCCACGAGGTCGCGGCCATGCTTCCCTGCCAAGAAAGATCCAAAAAGAGTCCCATCAATACGGCTTCCGGCGCGCTCCAGCGAATGCACAAAAGGACCATGCATGTGAGCGGCACCCACCACGGTCCGGTCATGACCCCGAGGAATCCGATAAACCCAAGAATGATGCGCACATACATACAATTACAAAATGTCTTGATCGATCATTGCGTGCTTGCGAGCACGAAGACAAAACGCATCGCCGAGACGTTTTGGGGAAGGCGCATATAGACGGTGCTGTAGGCGTCGGACGATTGTGATACGACCTTGCCGACAATCCCTATGGGGCGCCCGCCTACCGAGCCCGATGTCACGACATCTCCGACCGCGACCTTGATGTCGCGCGGGACCTGCGCTTTGGCATTGCCGCTGGCGGTCCCGACGAAGGTCGCCGGACTCTTTCCGATGAGTGCGTCGATAGATTTGTCGGGCGACAATAATTGTGAAACGAGCGATGTGTGAATACTTACATCGATCACCCGGCCTACGACGAATCTGTCGTCGGAGAGGACCAGTGCGTTGTGTTTGATGTTTTCCGTAGCGCCCGCACCGATCAAAAAGGTGCCGTATGGCGACGAGTGAGAGGAAGATACGACCGGCGTCGTCGTGCCCGAGTTGTCTTGTGCAAGGTGAGCGAAGAGTGAGAGCTGATCGTTCTCTTCCTTCAGCGCCTTGTAGGCATCGGCCTGTGCCTGATAGCGCGCGATCGTCGTTTGGAGGTCTTGGTTTTGGGCTGCGAGCGATGCTCGTGTGCGGAAGAACCCGCTGTCTTTGAGGGCTTGGAATACTCGCACCGTCGTCCCCGATACATCGCCGGTGATGTTTTGTGCAAGGCTGTGGACTTTGCCGCCGCTCAAAAGATCAATTGCGAAAAGAACGGCGACCAGAAGCGTCGCCATCACAAGTCGGCGTTTGGTGCCGGAGTTAGTGCGTCGGTACAAGTTCATCATCGCTGCGTAGTAAGGATTCCCGATAAAGGTCGATATTTTCAAGTACGGCGGCTGTGCCACGGACCACGGCGGTCAGAGGGTCCGGTGCTACAGTCACCAAGACACCGAGTTCTTGGGTCAAGAATTCGGGAAGGCCGCGGATCAGGGCGCCGCCGCCCGCGAGATAGATGCCACGCTGCATGACATCGGAGACGATCTCGGGCGGGGTCGATTCGAGGACATCTTTGATCGCTTCGACGAGTTCTTCGATGGAGTGGCCGATGGCGTTGCGCACATCCTGATCGGTGATGCGTATTTCACGCGGTAATCCGGTGACGAGATCGCGCCCGCGCACGAGGGCTTCGAGAGATGCGCCATGCGAAGACACGGATCCGATCGCGATCTTGATCTCCTCGGCACTTTTATCGCCGACGAGCATTTTGAATTCGTTGCGGATGTGACTGACGATGTCTTGGTTGAATTTGTCGCCGGCGATGCGGACATTGCGCGCATTGACGAGACCGCCCAGGGCGACAATGCCGACGTCGGTGGTGCCGCCGCCGATATCAATGATCATGTTGCCTGCCGGTTCGTGCACGGGTAGCTCGATGCCGATCGCTGCCGCCATCGGTTCTTCGATGATATGCACTTCGCGCGCACCCGCAGCACTCGCGGCATCGCGGACGGCGCGCACTTCGACCGAGGTGATGCCCGACGGCACACCGACCGTCACGCGCGGTCCCAAGAGCTTCGTGTGCCCGGCTTGCGCCTTACCGATCAGATAGTTGAGCATCTCGGACGTGATCTCGAAGTCTGAAATCACACCGTCGATTACGGGCTGTATGGCGACGATATGTGCGGGCGTGCGGCCGATCATATCTTTGGCTTGTTGTCCCACAGCCACGACAGCACCAGTCTTTTGATTGACTGCAACGATGGAGGGTTCGTTGATGACGATGCCGCGACCCTTTACATACACGAGGGTGTTGGCGGTACCGAGGTCGATGCCGATATCATTGGAAAAGATACCAAGCAAGTTGTCTTTTTTGGTGCGCATTTTGTCTTTGAGGTTTCGTTCTTGTGCCATATGCAAAATCATTTCTTGAGGTGTTCCATAATGCCGCTTTCGGGGATCATTGCGGTGGTGCCGGATGCGCGCTCGACGATCTCTACGCTGGCACTCGACATCGTCTTTTCTGAGACGATCATTCGCTTGGGAATGCCGATGAGATCGGCGTCGGCAAACTTTTCCCCCGCGCGCGCATCGCGATCGTCGTAGAGGACTTCTATATTGTGCTCCAGGAGGAGTTCGTAGAGGCGATCCGCCTCAGCGATCACATCGGCATTGCCATTGTGTATTGATATCAAGTGCACCGGGTACGGCGCGACCTCGGCGGGCCAGACTATCCCCTTGTCGTCACTCAAGACCTCTACGATCGTGCCCATGAGGCGCGTGATGCCGATGCCGTATGAGCCGAGCGTGACCGGCCTAGTCTCACCCTTTTCGTCTTTGAAAAGGAGGCCGAGTTGTTCGGATTTGGTGCCGCCGAAGCTGAAAATATTACCCACCTCGATCGCGGATATCTCCTCGAGGTCTTCGCGCTTGAGATCGAGCTGAGCGAGGACTTCATCGGTGAGGACCTCCTTGTTTACGGCGATCTTTTTGGAGCGATCGAGATAGATCACGTCTTCGCCGACATCGCTCAGGGTCTGGAATTCGTGGCTGAATTGGGTAAAGGCGCCGCCGGATGCAAAGGTAAGAAAGGTGCGATCGCCGAGGCCCGTGCGCTCAAAGATGCGCAGATAGGCGGCGGTCGTCGCGTCGTAGATGGCCTTGTGCGCGGCCTCGTCGGTCGTGTATGAATACATGTCTTTCATGACGAATTCGCGTCCGCGCATAATGCCACTCTTGGCGCGGAGCTCGTTGCGGAGCTTGGTCTGGAATTGATACGCGAATACCGGGAGATCGCGATAGCTCGAAATGTAATTCTTCATCATGTCGGTGATCGGCTCTTCGTGCGACCATCCAAATCCGACTTCGGCGCCGCTTTTGAGTGAGGACTTGAACCACACGTCCACCTTTTCATCATCCCAACGATCGGTCTGCTCCCAGAGCTCTTTGCGTTGGAGCGAGGTCATGATCATTTCTTGTCCGCCGATTTTGTTCATTTCTTCGCGCACAATCTTTTTTATGTTTTCGAGCACGCGCAGGCCCAGCGGCAGATATGCATACACACCCGCCATCTCTTTGTGGATGAATCCGGCGCGGATGAGGAGCTGAGCATTTTTGGCGACTTCATCTTTTGGTGCTTCGCGTCGTGTCTTGGTAAAGAGTTTGGATTGCCGCATAGTGGCTTTATTCTAACGCATGTTGTTCGGATACAACATTGACATGATACTTTGATAAAGTATACTGCTGCCAGTTTTGGATCCATTCGAGGTATACCTGCTTGCTCCGCGGGATAGAGTCGAGTGGTAGAACAACGACCGCATGATATTTGTCCTACCGTGCGCGAGTTCCAGAGATGGGTGCTTGCATCACCCATCTCTGTTTTTTATGCCAGCAATCGCGCGATGTCGTTGTAGGTGACCGTGACCATGAGGAGGATGATGAGCGCGACGCCGAACGTATTTAATATTTGGAGGGCGAGTCGCGGGGCAGGCTTGCGCAATATCGCCTCGATGATCACCACGACGAGGCGGCCGCCGTCGAGGACCGGTATCGGGATGAGATTGATGATGGCGAGATTGATGCCGATCAAGCCCGCGAGCAAGAGAATCTGGCCGATGCCGTTGCGTGCGGCTTCACCGACGACGCTTGCGAGCCCTACCGGGCCGACGACCTGGCTCAAGTCGGCGTCGCCGCTCGCGGTGCTCGACGTGATATGCCAGAGTCCGGCGATGGTCTGGGTGAAGCCGTTGTACGCGAGCGGAATGGATCCTTTGATCGCTTCGCCCCACGGGACGCTTTCGTTGCTCACCAGTACGAGCCCGACGCCGAGCGCGGGTGTACCGGCGTTGTCGCGGAGTACGCCTTGTGCGGAGTGTGCTGTCACATGCTTGGGTTCTCCTGCGGAAATGTAATCGATCTCGAGCGCTTCTCCGGGGTGACTGCGTACAAATGCGGTGACGGTCTCGGGAGTAAGGGTGTCGATGATGCGCGTGCCTGCTGTGTCGGCGATACCGACGATCTCGTTGCCCGCCTTGATCCCGGCGGCATCGGCTGGTGACCCCGGTACCACGTCTGAGACGATCAGCTGGGTAGGCTCATGGGCGGACGGGGTATCGACGACGCGCGGGATTCCGACATGCAGTGCCAATATAAAAAGGATGAGCGCTATGAGTGCATTGGCGGCGACACCGGCGATGAGGATGATCGCCTGCTTCCAACGGGGGGCGTCGACCAGGCTTCCGGGCCCGCGCTGGGCCTTTTCGTCTTCGCCATAGAGGCGCACGAATCCGCCAAACGGGATCCAGTTGAGGGTGTATTCGGTGCCGCCCCAGGTGCCGAAGATGAATGCGCGCGGCGGATAGCCGACGCCGAATTCATCGACACGCACGCCAAACAGCTTGGCAGCGATAAAATGTCCGAATTCGTGCGCGACGATGAGCGCGACGAGTATAACGATGACGAGAAGTGCGGTGATCATGTGTGTGCTAACTCGTCATTTCTTTTTCTTTTGCGTCGAAGGCGTTCTCGAGGCCGGCGTTGAGATCGTCGACCTTCTTTTGCATTTGTTCTTTGAGGGTGAATTTGTCGTCTTCGGTGAGCTCACTCGCACGCTCCTTTTCCTGGATGTCTTTCCAGACCTCATCACGGGCGATGCGCACCGCCGTGCGGGCGTCTTCGAGCTTGGCTCTAGCGACCTTGATGAGCTCTTGGCGGCGATCGGCGGTGAGCTCGGGGAAGGTGACGCGCACGCCCGACTGATCGGTCGACATACCGAGACCTAGATTGGCATTGCTGATGCCGCGCTCGATGTCTTTGACGATACCGAGATCGTACGGTGTGACGCGGATCGTGCGGGCGTCCTCGACCGAGATGTTGGCGGCTTGCTTGAGTGGCATCATCGAACCATATGCTGATATGGATACGCCATCGAGGATGGCGGGCGTGGCGCGGCCGGTGCGCAATCCACGGTACTCGCGCGCGAGCCACTCGCGGGCCTCTCCAAGCTTCTCGTCTAAATGTTTGAAATCGTAGTTGATCATATACATTCATTATACTACCGAGCTACTTGCGGGCAAAGGAGCGCGACGGATTCGAGGAGGGGCTTCACGAGCGCGCCTTTGTCGCCCATGTATTTGCGGGCGTGGTAAATCGCGTGAAGTCCTTCGCGTGACTTTTGGTGAGGAAATGATGAGAGGGCGACCTCGAGTGAGGAGAGGAAGGCGATCATGGCGCCGACGTCGCGTTTGCCCGCCTCGGCTCCGCCTCGGCGAGACGGGTCGTCGTCGCCTTTCTCCAGGAGGGGTTTGAGGAGGTCGAGGCGCTGGGCGGGAAGGGCGGCGAGAAATGCCGCGGCATTTCTCGCCGCCTCCCCATCCGCCTGATCCGTATCATCAAAAGAGTGCATCTGCGCACGCGAGCGGACGGTGGCGAGGAGCGTCTCGGGCGACGGAATGATGAAAAAGAACCGCGCGTCGCCCGGCGGATCCTCGATCGTTTTGAGCAGGGCGTTTTGGGCTTCGGTGGTCATGCCGGAGGCACTGATCACAAAGGTCCGACCGCGCGCGCCGGTAGCGCGCCCGACCGCGCGCGCCGTGAGGTCGTGCGCGTCATCGATGCCGAATTGGCCGTACATGCGTATATACACATCGGGATTTCCCGAGACCGCGGTCCCCTCTTGCTTGAGGTATGCGAGCACTCCGTCTATGCCCGTCCCGCGGATCAAAAAAACATTGCCGGTGAGTTGAAATGCCATACCCCCTCAGTATATCAATATTTTTGTGTCCGATAATTTTCCCAATTGGGAAAATTATCGGACGAGAAAAACTCGTCTCTGTCCCAGCGTCTCTACCCAGTAATCTCGTGGTATACTATTCGGTATGCAGAGACCTCCACGCCTCCAAAAGACCGCGCTTGCCGCTACACGGTGGCTCGGTTCGCCCCAGTCGATCATCGTCCATACGATTCTCTTTGCGTTGAGCTTCCTTTTTACGATCATCGGCCTGGTCGAGTTTGACCGCATGCTCTTGGTACTGACTACCGCGCTGTCTCTCGAGGCGATCTATCTCGCGCTCTTTATCCAGATGACCGTCAACTACACCACACAGACCATCGAAGCTGTCGGCGAAGACATCGAAGAGATCCAAGAAGATGTCGAAGAGATCCAAGGCGACGTCGATGAGATCCAAAAAGACGTCGATGAAATTCAGGAAGACGTCGACGAGCTCCAAGAAGACGTCGAAGAGATCAATGAGGAAGAAACCGCAGAAGAACAGCAAGAACGACAGCAAAAGCAGACGCTTGAGCAGATTCAGACGGATCTGCGCAAGCTGATGGATGATATCGAGCGGTTGAAGAAATAGGATATAAAAAGATGAGGCCGCGAATCCCAAAGGGTTTCGCGGCCTTTTCCTCGCGTTCTCTTATTCATCAGGATATTCGAATGTAACGACAGATCTGGGCACGATGATGCGCGCATCCATAAGCCGAAGCATGTTTTTTTTGCGCAAGAGGTTTTTTGATTTGGCGCGCAGATGATCGATATCTCCTTTGTATATGCCGTCGGCGAATCCCCATCGCACCGCTTCACGTCCGTCAAACCACACATCGACTTTGTTTTTCATAAGTTCATCGATGATATAGTCGATCTCTTCGTGAGATTTGCCTTTGTGTATGCCTTGTTCGTTGAGGCGCGTGGAGTAGATGCGATACATCATCGCGCGCAACTTCTCGCGCTCCTCGTTATCTGTCTCAGCTTCGTGGTCGGTTCCCGAGAACCCATATGTGCCTCGATGAATCATGTACTTGGTGTGCGGTTCAAGTAGAAAGCGGTCTGCCGCGAGCGGGATGAGTGAAGTCATCGAACGCGCCCATTTGCTGGCTAGTACCGTGATCGGATTCGGGCAGGTGAGGATGCTGTTGAACATCTGCATGCCTTCGTCCCAATTACCGCCACAGCTGGACATATAGACGACGATGGGATGTTCATGGTTAATGTGGATTAGTCTGTTGAGGTTGATCCTGAAACGATCCGCCATCAGATGTTCGACACCGGGCTCGACACCGGATTCGCTGGTTGGCGAATACGAAAGTAAAGGGTCGCCTCCCACATAAATACTGAACGAGTGGACGTCGACGCGAGACTCGTGAACGAGGTACGCATCGTAATTGTCGCGCTGTTTGGTTTTTGGTATGCCGATAATCTTTCGTTTGGTTGGGGTGGCCATGACGATCTCCTCTTGTGTTTGTGTTGCCTGACACGTAGTGGTGTGAAAGGGCAAGTGAGTACCTACCTAAGTTGAATAATACCCATTGCGGGCAAAGGGCGCCTGTGGATAACGTCTCCGGCGCTCAAGTTGGACAGGAGTCAATTTGTACTTTCTTTTTGATACGCATAAAAGTCATCTGTGATACCGTATCTACAGGTTACCGCTAAAAAACGGAGAGTGAGATGTTTGACATATCATGGCCTGCAATAATAGTGGCCCTCGTCCTTGCAAGCCCTTTGCTGCTGTGGGTGCAAGGATATGCCGCTTTCGATCAGAAAAGCTTCGGGATCACAGCGTTTATGGGCGTGATAGGGATCACCGTACCACTCATTGGCCTCGGTGATCCTGCCTTGATGTGGGAACTTCTGCTTGCCCAAACGCTCATGTTTGCATCGTTCGCATCCATCAGTTGGGTCCGGCAAAGACATTCACTTTCCCTCATTGGGTTTGTGAGTGTCTTTTCCAACGGCGGTTGGTTTATCGCCATGCACATGCTGTCGGTGTCGTATATCCTCTCGTCGCACAAGTCTTTGATCTCGCCCGACGTGCTCGGCGCCTTTGCAATGGTAGTTATTGGCACGTTGGTGGGTCGGATGGTGGCGGTGCAGTGGACGCGATGGGCGGGAGCTTTGTGGGGTGTGAAAACGACCGAAGTGCATTCCCCGATGCTCCGATTGCTCGATAGCTGGGCGGTGATCGTATCGGCCTTTGCGCTTTTCCTTTGTCTCGAAGCGTATGGGATCTTTAAGATCGCCTCCATGTTCGATGTGTGTGTCGTGATGATGATGGCCATCGCGCAGAATACCGTGTATACGGTCAACTCGCGTTTTGCCAATCGAGATCATCCGGGTTGGCCACTTCTGACCGGACCGATCACGGGACTCCTGCTGTATGGCCAATGGCTTTTCATTGGTGGACATACGGAGACTGGGGGGAATATGCCGTTCGTGTTGATGATCCCGTATACGGTCGCTACAGTCGCTGGTTCAATCTTTGGTTCGCAGATCTCGATGAATACCGAGGCTCGTCTAAAGATGAAAGTTGCAACGGCTGAAAGTCGGCCCGACTACTCGAAGGTGAAATGGCATTACGGGGTATTTGCCGGACTTCTGATCCTCGGTGTTATATACGCGTTTTCGAGCTTGCAGTTGCTAGGTGCTCTTGGATGGCAGGCTGAACCGGTACACTTGCCGTTCGCTGTCGTCCAGGATTCTTGGTATGAGCGCCCGCTCTTCTTGCTCTTGGCAGGATTACCGTTCTTCGTGCAGAACTTCACACACACGCTTTCGAGTCGTGCGGGTAGTCGAAGTAACTCACGGGTCCATGCGGTCACCTGCCTTTTACATGGCACGGTCTATTTCGCGTCCCTGTGGTTTGTCATCGCAAACGTGCACGTGGTCGACTTCCTTCCTCTGGCAGTGCTCGGTGGAACTTTCGGACAGTTTCTTGCGCAATACCTGAGCAAGAAATATGAGGGAGTTCTCAAGTCCTACATGGATGAGCCGCCGCCGATCTTGGGTAAGGTCCAGAACGCTTAGTCCTGACGCAAGTTCTATGAAAAAACAACACCCCCGCGCCGTAGTGGCTCGGGGGTGGTTTCTTTAGGGATCGTTTTCACGATGCTCCCATATTGCTTTGAGTTCTTCGAATGACTTCCCCTTCAGCTTTTCGCGCATCGTCGCGCGGGCACCGAGGTCGTCGTCGGCGTCGCGGTCGACGATTCGTTTGATGAGCCGCTTCTTCGAGTCGATCACTTTTTCGTGCATGATGCTCCCTCACTGTGTGGGTCTGTCATCATTAAATCAGAGACTTGGGAAAAGAAAAGAAAGAAGGCCGAATGCGCGTGCGCGTCCGGCCTTCAATACTGTCTCACCTGTCAGTCAAATCGCATTCGGCAGGAATTCATCCCATGGGAAATTCTCTCCCGAGAGCAAATACCGCTGAATGACCGATTGGGGCAGATGTTTGGCGATCACGTCGCCGTCGCTCGGACCGCCCACCGGCACTCCGCAGAAAGCCACCCCCGGAGTGTTTTCCGGAAGGCCCCCTGCTTTGTACGCGTAGGCGTCGGTGTGCGTACCTGACGGACTCATCAGATAATAATCGCTTCCCGCGACCGAGAACGAAAAGAAGTGCTTATCGCCGCAGAAGTTGAGGACCGACATACCATCGAGAATCCCCGAGGGGTTGCCCCGGCGGCGCTCGATATCGATCCACCCTTCGACCAGATCATACCAGTTCTTGCGCATGGGCGGCGTACCGCACACATGCAGACCCCATGTGTATCCGCCATCAGCTTGCAGGTGTCCATATCCGATCGACGAGTCCTGGAAGACAGGCGATTGGATGAGGTGGTCATGATAGATCTTCTCATAACGCTGATCATAGCGGAACGATGCCTGTAGGAGTTGGCGGAAGTTCGGCCCCTCGTAGAGCGTCTCTTTCGCGGTCGCGGTCGCGTGATTGCCGGAACCGAAGTTGATGATTCCCAGGCTACGGGAATCCCCTTCGGTACCGAGAATTTCAGCAATCCCGCGCACAACGACGCCGCTGTGATGCGCGCGGCGGATGATACCGCCATACACCTCACGATTCGGCCACAAGATATCGTCGGCGAATTCTTCGAATTGCGTACCCAGATGATCCGAGGGACGGACGCGGATTTGTTCGCAGAGGAAGGTGATGACCTTCCGTGACATTTCGAGCTGAACCTTTTGGTCTGTGACATTTTTTATTTCTGCGAAGCGTTCACGTACGCGCTGGAGCACTTTGGCATTGGTGATGCGTAGATGATGTGGCCGCAGGTGCGTACCGAAATGATTGCCCTGCGTAAGGTCGTCTTCGATGAGCGACATGTGCACAGGAGCGACCTTATGCGTGCGCACGTACCATTTCATCATATGCATCGCCGCGGCTTCGAGCGTCCATGGCATGCCGTCCGCGTCGTAGACCCACACCTGGTTTGCGCCGCCAGAGTGAATGTCGCTCTGGTGTAGCATCCAGATGCGCCGCGGAGGCGTATAACCCTTGACCTGTATGCCCGCTTTCAGGATCGCGATATCCGATACCGGCTCGGCATCGGGGATGTCGAAGCGGGAATCGTAGTTGATCGAGAGCGCACCCGCGCAGAAGCGTGAGTCATTGACCGCTTTCACGACGGGTAGATTCGGAGAGATTCCGTCCATCGCCTTGAGGAGCGCATTTTTGTCGACGAGGATCGGAGCTTCGACGAAGCTGACGGTCTTGTTCGGTTTTCCGAGCAGGTAATTCTCGCGTGACACTTTGCGCATTTTGATAGCGCCCGAATGCATCGAGACGGTGAGTGCGGGAAGGTGGCCTTGACGTTGTTCTTTGCCGAAGTCTTCGCACTCGCGGCGATGCACATTGGCATTCTTAGCGGACACGAATTTCGTGATATCCGCATCCGTCCCAAAGCGTGTATAGACCCCATTTTGGCCGATGACCTTGGCGTTGGGGATGTGCTTCTCGATCAGTTGGATCAGGTAATCTCGTGCTTTCGCATAGAACGCGATGTTCTTGCGCGGGTAGAGATTGGTCATGCGGATACGCGCTTGCAGTTTGAGCGCGTTTACCAGCCTTTGTTTCGCCGTATTGAGCCGTGCTTCTGCCGCTTTGATCTCCCTGCGGGTACCAGTGCGGCGCATTTGAGCCAGATGCTTCATCGCTTCTTTCTTGACGGTATTCGCAAGGCTTACTTCGTCCATTGCCTCGCGGAGTCGTTTGAACATCTTCGGCAGGATCTCGAAGTATGCCATGGTTTGCACAAATTCAAGATCGAGCTGATTGAGGATGACGAACACCGGTCCGGGAAACTCATAGGGTGTTTTCTTCCGGTCCGGTTCTCCATCGGGGCGATTCGTGACCTTGAAGAAACCACGCATCGCCTCGTTGAGTATTTCCTCAGCTGTCACGAAGACCGGCTCGAAGACACTCGGTTTGAGTTTCTCTGCCGCCTCTTCGCGATAGTATTCGGCGAGTGAAGCAATCTTGATCTCGATACCGGAAATAACGTCGCGCGCCAGTCTGCTCGAACCGACCGTCTTGATAGCATTGATGCCACCAAGAAGCGGGCCCGAGAGGATGACCGCGTCGTAGTCGTTGCGTCTCCCATAAGCAAAGCCGCAACGTGTCGTGTTTTCTTTGATGTCTTCGGCGAAGGCGAGACCGACTTGCGGTGCCGAGATGACGAGTACTTTCGGCTTCCGCGGACACATTTCTAGTAGGTGCAGCGGCTTCTCGAAAGAAGTCATTGGGAGTTCGACGGCGGGAGCATCATGAAATGGCTGACGTAGCACACCACCCAGATCAGCAAGATCCGCGCGCGGCGCCACGGTGCGCCCGTGCATTTCGCTGAGCTTCCATGCGAGCACCCACAGTGGTGGGAGTACACCATGACCTTCGGAGTGCTGTTCTTTTAGTAATTCGTAGAGTCGTTCAGGCGAGCGATCGGTTTTGACGGCCTTAGCGAGGAGTTCCTTGTGGTCCTTGAAGCAGACGTCATCAATCGCATTGAGTAATGCCCTGCGGGTGATGGTCCGATGCGTACGAGCGAGATGCTTGGGCATTTGGCCCATGAGTTTTTGAGACAGCTTATTGAAGTCAGTCGACTGCTCTACATGTTCGTGCACGGCTTTGATAAGCCACGTGTCGAAAGTGATGGCGTTGTTGCGTTTTGCTTGCGGTTTGAAGCGTGGCATCACGGCCTCCTGTTATGTTGCTTGACACTATCTTTGGTGTCAAAGGGCAGGTATTTACGTACCTACTCTGAATACTACCTGCCGAGGAATGCCGCGATCAGAAAATGCCTGTGGATACCGCATCTTTGTATTCTGGTCAAGAAGATTTTGGGGTGTGCGATTATTAAAGCTAAAAAAGCGGCGGCGGCACTTTGTGCCGCCGCCGCTTTTCCCGTTCAAAAAATAGCGACGGAGGTTGTCTCCGTCGCTCGTGTTTTAGATGCCGCAATCCTTTCCCAAATGCTTCCTGCATTCAACGATCATGCGCGTGACGAATCGCCGCACGAGTCGCTCGTATCGGGCGGTGCCAAATGTGTGCACATATGCTTGGTACCCCCGTTCGCACTGGCGCTGTTCTTTCCCAAAGAGCTTGGTGCACCACCTGAATTGCCGCTCGGGAAAACCGAGCGCGCCAGCTTTGGTTTCCAGGACCATGTCGAGTTTACGTTCAGCGGGCGTGCGATATGCAAGCTCGACGATAACCTTTGGGATGTCCTCGGTATATGGGCCGTACTTCTCTTGGATCGTTTGTAGCGCGTGTCGACATGCTTTTTGCAATGCCAACGTGGCTGGTGAGCGGTTATCACCCGCATCCTCACGATTGATCGCTGTTCGCGCACAGACGGATAGAGCCTGTACATGGTCGCTCAGGCACACGCTTACGCTGCGTGGTTGTTTGAACTGACTTGTCTCGAATGCGTCCCATGTTTGGGGGTGCGCCTGGCGAATACATAAATCGGCAGAACTTTTTCCCCAGGTGGCAAATGGATCTTCGCTTGGTTGAGACTCATGTGCGTAGGCTAGAGCGTTGAAGCCGAGTATGATGACTGCCGTGATCAACAGACAATAGGATGTAAGCATCTTCAGGTTCCTTATGAAGTTCCTGAAGCAAGAATAGGTGTTCGCACAGAAATGTCAACGCTTCGAAATGATCGCTTTTTTGTAGGTGTCGAGGTGTTTGAGGGCTTCGCCCGTGCCTTTGACCACGCAGTAGGGTGCGTCTTTGGCCATCATTGCCTTCACACCGGTGCGGCGGAAAATGAGCTCGGGGAGATTGCGTAGCTGAGAGGAGCCGCCCGTCATGATGATGCCGTTGTCGATGATATCCGAGGCGAGCTCGGGTGGGGTTTCTTGCAAGACATCCTTGATCGCATTGACCATAGTGCGCAGCTCCTTACCTATCGCACGGACGACTTCGTTGGTGCCGACCTCGACCGATCGCGGGAGGCCGGTGAGATAGTCGCGGCCTTTGATGGTCATGGTGAGCTCTTGCTCGACAGGCACGGCAGAGCCGATACGGATCTTGATCTCTTCGGCCATTTTGTCGCCGATCGCGAGATTTTCGGTCTTTTTCATGTGATCGGCGATCGCGTGGTCGATGCGATTGCCGGCACATTTGACCGAGGTCGATGCGACGATGCCGCCGAGCGAGATCACCGCCACGTCGGTGGTGCCGCCGCCGATGTCGACGATCATGTGTCCGCGCGCTTCATGGATCGGAATGCCGGCGCCGATCGCGGCCAAGATCGGCTCTTTGACCACGTATGCTTCGCGCGCGCCGGCTTTGGTCGCGGCTTCGACCACGGCGCGGCGCTCGGTCGAGGTGACGCCGGCGGGTACCGAGATCATCACCTCAGGCTGAAAGAGATTCCATCTGCCGAGTGCTTTGCGGATGTAGTAGCGGAGCATCGCTTCGGTGACACGATAATCGGCGATGACGCCGTCTTTCATCGGGCGGTATGCGATGATCTCGTCGGGCGTGCGGCCGATCATCTCCTTGGCCTCGTTGCCGATGGCGAGGATCTTGTTGTCGATCTGCGAGACGGCGACGACCGAAGGCTCATTGAGTACGATCCCGCGTCCAGGGACGAAGACGAGGACGGTGGTCGTCCCTAGGTCGATGCCGATCTTTGGTGTGAGCGAGAAACCCATGTGGATGCATTGTATATGGTCGCGCGCATTTGGCCAAAATTGCAAAAGTATTATAAAAAAATACCCGCGCAAGCCGGAGCTTGCGCGGGGTTTTGAGTCAGAACTTTACTGTCGCTTGCGCCGCGCGTCAGCGTCTGCTCGCGCCTTTGCCGCACGTTCGACCTCATCCTGCATCTCGCTCTTATCGAGCGGGAGAGAGACATTGTTGACGACGAATTCGGCCTCGTTCCCTTCTCCGTAAATGAGAGTCGGGTTTTCCGGTAAAGTACCTACAAAAACCGCCCGTCGCCGCCCGGGGTGCCCTTGTTCTTTTGGTGTTTTTCGGGGTCGAGCTCGTACCAGAATTTTGAGGAGAAATTCTTGGCTTTGTCGCAGACGCTTTTGAGATAATAAAGGTCTTTGGTCGGGATCTTTTCGAGGAGTTTGCCCATGCGGCTCATGGTGACCTTGGGCAGGCCCTCCTGCATACGGCTCGGATTGATCCGATCGCAAAAGTATTTCATCAGCTCGCCGCGCTCGGTGCGGCGATCGCGTTCGAATTTGCGATTGAGCTCCAGCTTGATGTGCTTCATGGGACAATTATACTCTCACCTTTTTCGTAAAACAGAGACCCGGCGGCGTCTGTATTACAAATAACTGCACTTGCTTTTGCAAGCAGCTATGTCATACTATCCGACAGATTCGGCTTGGGTGATCTCCCTGCGGCAGGCCAGGCAGGTCGCAGATCCCCGAGGCGGACAGGTGTGCTCCATGGCGGACTATGTGCTCTTCTGGTGGTAGGTTGGTTCGCCGCCGCTGCACCTGCCAGACAGATGGCAACATTGGAGTAAATGGGCGGGATACCTTCCGAAAGGCTCATGTATGATGAGCGGTCGAGGTATTTGCCGACGCAAGTCGGTAAAGATCGCGCATCCGCAAGGAGTCTGAAGAAGTTTTCCCGTCCCCCTGTCCGTTCTTTAATAAAAAGTCTCCTCCCCCTAGACTCGGGCCGATGCTTCACGCATCGGCCCATTTTTCTTTGCCCTCTTTGTGACAAAAGGTTACAGTTATATTTATCATGCGCACCATACTTCCCTACCAAGAAAATCCCGCCTTGCGAGAGATTGCATCCGAGATCCCGCTTGCGGATATCGGGAGTCCTTTTGTGCGCGAGCTCATCAATGACATGAAGTATTTACTCGCTCAAGAAAAATTCGGCGTGGCGATCGCGGCTTCACAGGTGGGCGAAGCGGTGCGGCTCTTTGTCGTCTCGGGCAAGGCAATGGATAAGCACGACAATGATGACGAAGAAGACGAAGATGACGACGGTGATGTCGAAGAAAAAAAGAAGACAGTCAAGAATCAAAAACGGCATACTCCTGATCAGGTCTACATCAATCCTGAGATGCTCAAGATGTCGCGCGGCAAGAAGCTCAAGCATGAGGGCTGTCTCTCGGTCAAAGGCAAATGGGGTCATGTGCTCCGCACCGAGAAGGCGACCGTGCGTGCATACGATGAACACGGCGTCGCCTTTACCCGCGGGGCGTCGGGATTCCTCGCGCATGTATTCCAGCACGAGATGGATCATCTCGATGGTGTACTTTACATAGACAAGGCCAAGAAACTCTATGACGACAAACCCGAAGAATAGGATTTACATAATCGGCGCATTTCGTCGTTGCGCTTCACAAAATATCCTTCACCATACGTCATGTATGGCTCAGGAATATTTTGCTCGCGCGCCTCGAACTGCATCCCATTCTGTAAATCCTGCCAATGAGTATGAAAAATAATCCCTTTGTATTCTTCGGCACACCATATGTCGCGCGCGATACGCTCGGCATATTGGACGCGCACGGGTTTCGCCCGGTGCTCATTGTCACATCGCCCGACGCCCCTCGCGGGCGCGGACTCGTGCTCACGCCGTCGGAGGTGCGCGCATGGGCCGATGCACACAATGTGCCGGTGCTGATGCCAGAAAAGATCGATACCGATACTATTGAGGCGATTCGTGCATATGGATGCGAATATGCGGTCGTCGTCGCCTACGGCAAGATATTGCCGCAGGCATTGATCGACACCTTCCCTCTCGGCGTGCTCAACATTCACTACTCACTCCTACCCAAATACCGCGGCGCCTCACCCGTAGAGGCCGCACTCCTAGCCGGCGATGCAGAGACTGGTGTATCCATACAACGCATGGTCTACGAGCTTGATGCGGGCGATGTGTTCGCGCAAGAATCTACAAAGGTCGGCCCGAGGGAGACCACGATCGATCTGCGTGCGCGCTTGATCGAGATCGGCGGCAACTTACTCGCCAAGATGCTTCCTGATTTTGTTGCGGGTGCTATCACGCCGACACCACAAGATCACGCACAAGCCACACGTTGCCGCAAGATCAAAAAAGAAGATGGGTTTCTCGTCCTCGGGACCGACGACGAGATGAACTGGCGCAAATATCGCGCGTATGCCGCCTGGCCGCGTACGTCGTTTGAAGCCGAAAGAAACGGCGACCGTTTTCGCGTGATCATCACGAGCGCGCATTTTGCAAACGGCCGATTCATCCCCGACACGGTCAAACCCGCCGGGAAGAATGAGATGAAATACGAAGACTTTTTGCGATCAGGTGGGAAGCCCGTGTCGTGATCGTCACTTTGACAAAGTGCAGGTAAAATGCCATTGTGCCGTAGGAGTCGGTCTTTGACTGATGACGAAAATGACGGAAAAAGAAAGGAAACGCTATGACAAGCAATCACCCACAACCACCGGTCGCCGAAAGGCGCCAGCATCTCGTGCCGCTGCATGGTATCACGCGATTCGATCCGTATGCCTGGCTGCGTGCGGATAATTGGCGCGAAGTATTCGAGGATCCTTCGGTACTGGATCCTTCTATTCGTACGCACCTCGATGCGGAAAACGAATATGTCGGCGCTATCATGGCGCCGACACAGACTTTGCAGGACACGTTGTATGCCGAAATGATCGGCCGCATTGAGCAGGAAAAGACGAAGCCGCCCGTGCCGCATGGACCGTGGCTATACTATTCACGGACCGAAAAAGGCAAAGACTATCAGGTCTATTGCCGCAGACGCAAGGATGATCCGTTGGCGGTCGAAGAGGTCCTTCTCGATTGCAATCGCGAAGCGGAAGGTCAAAAGCATTTTTCGCTCGGCACTTGCTCCCATAGCTCCGACCATCGCTTCTTCGCTTATACGGTCGATCTCAACGGATCGGAGCTCTATACGCTCTCCATAAAGGATATTGCCACAGGAGAGCTGCTCGCGGAGAGAATCGCGCGCGTCAATGGCGAGAGTCAGATCGTCTGGAGTGCTGACAACACTGCGGTCTTCTATGTGCGTGAAGACGATGATCATCGTCCTGTGCGCACCTATCGACATGTGCTCGGGACATCAGGCGCAGAAGATATCCTTGTCTACGAAGAAAAAGACGAGGAGTGTATCGTGAGTATCCATGCTACACAGGACGATCGATTCTTGTGCATCGATTCCGGCAATCACGAGACCACGGTCGCATATTTCTTTGCGATCGATGGGAGCGATCAGATACCGCATGCAGCGGCTCCCCGCAGTGAAGGAGTGCTCCAGGGAACACTTGAACATAACGACGGGATTCTCTTTCTGCTGACCAACGCCGGCGGTGCGGGGGAATTTCAGATCATGACCCGCAAGCTCAGATCTTCGGGAGATTGGCATGTATTTATACCACATCGCCCAGGGGTCTTCATTCAGAATATGTTCGTGCTCAAGCGGCATCTCGTGCGCTTGGAGACTGAGCATGCGCTTCCGCGCATCGTCGTCCGAGAACTGGCGACGGATGCGGAACACATGATCGCCTTTGACGAGGAGATGTATGAGGTGAGGGTTGTGCCAGGTCTGGAATTCGACACCCCTGTCTTGCGGTTCGTCTATGAATCGCCGACCATACCTCCGCGTACCTACGACTATGACATGGACACGCACAAACGCGTGCTCGTGGACGAGACGATCATTCCGAGCGGTCATGATCCGGACAAATATGTGGCGCGTCAGATCATGGCGCCGAGTCATGACGGTGTAGAAGTCCCCGTGACCTTGCTGTACCGCAAGGATCTCTCGTTCGACATGCCGCCTCCGTGTTTCTTATACGGATATGGTTCGTACGGATTCTCACTGCCTGCCGAATTTGCTTCTAGCCGGCTCTCGCTCGCGGATTGCGGTTTTGTCATCGCGGTGGCGCGCGTGCGTGGCGGAGCGGATTGCGGATTCGGCTGGTACACGAGCGCGAAGCGTATGAAGAAGATGAACACATTCCTCGACTTCATCGCTGCGGCCGAAGAACTTGTACGCAAGGGCTTTGCCGCGCCACGCCGTATCGCGATCTGCGGTGGCAGTGCGGGCGGATTGCTCGTGGGCGCGGTCTTAAACATGCGACCCGATCTGTGGGGTGCGGCTGTCGCGCAGGTACCCTTTGTGGATGTGATCACTACCATGTGCGACACCTCGCTTCCGCTCACTCCGCAGGAATGGCCGGAATGGGGCAACCCGATCGATGACAAGGATGCGTACGACTACATGTTGTCGTATTCACCGTATGACAATGTCAGCGCGCGACCCTATCCGCCGACTCTGACAACGGCGGGTCTCACCGATCCGCGCGTGACGTATTGGGAACCGGCAAAGTGGGTGGCCAAGCTGCGGCATGCCAATCCGGACGGTCTCTTTCTCCTTAGGACGGAGATGGAGCACGGGCATGGAGGCGCGACCGGCAGGTTCACTCGAATGAAAGAATGGGCGCTCACGTATGCGTTTGTGATCGAGGCTCTTTCCGGACGGCTCACTCAGTAACTTTACTGAGACATCGTCAATCAATACATGCACCGCGCACCTAGAAAGTGCGCGGTGCATTCTTTTTATATTAGGGAGAATTATTCCCTCCCAAATCGTAGAACATTCTTGATCATGCTCTCGCCTTTGCGCAGGATGCGGCGGTGTAATTGCTGGTGTTTGCGGATTTGGCGGATTATTTCGTCTTTGACTTCGTCGATCGCCATATTTACATTTTCGGCTTCGGCCGTCGCGCGCATGCGCTTGCCGGCGGCGATGAGATTGATCTCGGCAAACCAGATCTCGCCATGCTTCACATTGCCGACGCCTTTACCGACTTCGAGCTCGCATCGTGCATTATCGGCATGTTCGGCCAATACTTTTTCAATGATCTCGATGCGGCTATCGATGTGAGTCGATACCTCGGTAGGTGCCTGATAATCGGTTGTTTTGATGCGTATATCCATACCTTATTTATACCATGCCCACGGCGGTATTATTTCCTCTTATACCGGCCGGTGATCTGAGCCTGTGCGATAATATGCCCCTGCACGGCAGCCAAGACATTATGCTTTGATGCTCCGATCTTGAGTGGGAGTTCTTCATCGAGTGCGTAGAGCGTAAAGACGTATCGGTGCTCGCTCGGTTCGTATTGCACGGGAGGGCAAGGTGCAGCGTATGTATTTTGGCCTGCACTATTTGCGCCCGGCGTTCCCACCGAATCGCCTTCGAGGATCTCTTTCGTCCCGGGCGGAATATTGAAGAGTACCCAGTGGTCGAATACGTCGATGCCACGCGCATCCTTCACGGCCTGTGGAATATCCGGATCGTCCATGATGAGTACGAGCGAGCGCGTCTCGGTAGGTGTGCCAATAATCGAAAG
Source organism: Candidatus Kaiserbacteria bacterium (assembly GCA_016214605.1). Lineage (GTDB taxonomy): Bacteria > Patescibacteriota > Minisyncoccia > Phycocordibacterales > UBA2100 > UBA10103. Next base: position 447 of record JACROD010000008.1, on the reverse strand, counting down.
CGCGGGAGAGAGACCACTCGAACCATCGCAAGTGTATTCGGATGGGATCGGACCACCATCCGCAAAAGTGGAGCTGATAAGTTCGAAAGAAGAATAGGAAGTGTTGTTCATAGTGGTGTTGCTTGCGGCAGATATGCCCGGTGAGCTGATATGACGCAATGATACAACAAATGCTGCCGAGATTATGATGAAGACCAGGATCATCGCTATGACAGAGACGCCGCGCATGACTTCAGTATACCCTCTCGTGCGTCGGTTTCGTTCACTTGACCGTCATGATCTCTGTGGTAAATTACCGGTGGTACATACAAAAACCCCTCAAGCCGAACACCGACTTTTTTGAATAATCGATGCTGGTAATGCCTTTAAGATAGCACGTTTCTGTTTTTTCTCCTCTCGTTTCTTCCACTTTGCGATCTCGATATCCCACGCTTCCTGTGGCGTTTT